>MGMR01000103.1 GCA_001796495.1 Chloroflexi bacterium RBG_13_51_18 | reverse complement strand
GAGAATCCCGGCCATCATGCCCGCCCATTGTAGAAAAAGGCCATCCTTCTTCGGCAGGAATACCAGTAATATCAGTGAAAGCGCCACCGCTCCCGTCATCACCAGCGATGCCAGCGGCATGCTAAGCGTGCAGTCTATATGTGGATAGATGATGAATAATAGCGTGAATACCAGCCCGAAAACAGCCAGGGGGATATTCCTGGATACGCCGGTTATCCTGTAAAACTCGATAACCCCCAGGGCCCCGAAGACCGCTGCCAGCACTGTAAACCATACTATCGGCCCATCGAACCACACGGCGGCTATAAGCAGGGGAATCGCCCAGAGCGCGGTTATCATTCTTTTCTTGAGCATGATTTTTCCGCCTAAAGCCCCCCGAAGCGTCGTTTGCGCTGGCTGTATGCCTGCAGCGCTTTTTCCAGTTCCTTTTCGTTAAAGTCGGGCCATAGTACCGGTGTAAAGTAATATTCGCTGTATGCCGTTTGCCATATCAAAAGGTTGCTGGTGCGGAACTCGCCGCCGGTTCGTATAACCAGGTCGACATCGGGAAAATCGGCGGTATATAGATATTCCCGGAATCGCTTCTCGTCCAGTGCTTCTGGGTTCACGCCGCTGCTTATAATCCGGCGCACTGCATCGATAATTTCCGCCCGCCCCCCGTAGTTCAGGGCTATCCCCAGCGTCATCCCGGTATTGTCGGCGGTAAGTTTTATCGCCTTATCGATGGAATCCTGCAGTTTGGCGGACAGCCCTTCCAGGCTCCCGATGTGTCGTATCCTGATCCCGTTTTTATGCAGTTCTTCAGACTCTTCCTTAATTATCTCTTCGAGGAGATGGAACAGCCCGTTTACTTCCTCTTCGGGGCGGTTCCAGTTTTCCGTGGAAAAAGCATAAAGCGTTACGTATTTGATTGTATGGGAATTCAGGTACTTGATAATCGAGCGGATGTTTTTCACTCCAGCCCTGTGTCCGGCCGACCGTGATAAGCCGCGTTGTTCGGCCCATCTGCCGTTGCCGTCCATGATAAAAGCTATATGGTGAGGAAGTGTGGCCATTCTTTCCTTATCGGTCGGGGCAATCGTTATCAATAAAGACTTGACGGAAATATACGAAAAGGGTTCCGGTTATACTTCCAGGAGTTCCTTTTCCTTGTCATGGCTCAGTTTTTCCGCTTCTAATATGTGGAAATCGGTGAGTTTCTGCAGCTGGTCTTGAGCGCGCTTAAACTCGTCCTGGGATATTTCCTTATCTTTTTCAAACTTTTTTAGTTCGTTCAAAGCCTCGTGCCGCAGGTTGCGTATCACTATCCGGCGGTCCTCGGTCCTGCGGTGCACGATTTTAATCAGTTCCTGCCGGCGTTCTTCGCTCAGCGGCGGTATCTTGATCCTGATGATGTTGCCGTCGTTGGCCGGATTCAGCCCCAGTTCCGATTTTGATATGGCTTTTTCTATGTCTCTCAGACTGTTCTTGTCCCAGGGCTGGATAACCAGTAGCCCCGCCTCCGGTGCCGATATTCCGGCCAGCTGATTTAAGGGCAGGGGTGTGCCTGCGTATTCCACCTTGATATGCTCTACCAGAGCCGGCGCAGCGTGTCCGGTGCGTATAGTCGCCAGGTCGGCGCGGAACAATTTGACCGAGTTTTTCATTTTTTCTTCGATGCTTTTTAAACTTTCACTGACCATAATTAACTCTCGCTTGTCACCAGTGTCCCGATAGATTTGCCCAGGACGGCCTTGAGAATACCGTCTTTAGCTTCGGAATCAAAGACGATGATGGGTAGTTTATTGTCCATGCACAATGATAGCGCCGTTGTGTCCATTACCTTGAGGCGCATGCTTAAAGCCTTGAGATGGGTTATCTTGTCTATCTTTTTTGCCTTGGAGTTCTCGCGCGGGTCAGCGGTGTATATGCCGTCGACTCCGTTCTTGGTCATCAGTAATACTTCCGCGCTTATTTCTATGGCCCTTAAAGCTCCGGCCGTATCTGCCGTCATATAGGGATTACCGGTGCCTCCCGCGAAAATAACCACCCTGCCTTTTTCCAGGTGGCGGATGGCTCGTCTCCTGATATATGGCTCGGCAACCTTCTCGATTTCCAGCGCCGATTGCGTCCTCGTGTCCACTCCCAGCCTCTCAAGGACATCCTGGAGGGAGAGAGCATTGATAACTGTAGCCAGCATGCCGGCATAGTCTGCCGTTACGCGGTCCATTCCGTAGGCTTCTGCTTCAGCGCCCCGCCAGATGTTCCCGCCCCCGACCACTATCCCCACTCCCACTCCCAGCCCCACTACTTCCTTTATTTGACCGGCTATTTTGGTAATCGTTGTATTATCGATGCCGTAGCTTCCTTTACCGCTCAAAGCCTCGCCGCTTAACTTGAGTAATACTCTCTTGTATTTGGTTTCAGGCATTTTCTATCTTTACCCGCCTAGTTCATATCTGATAAATCGGCTTACCCTGATATTTTCTCCGGTCTTAGCGATAGTCTCGGTAATGACATCTTTGATTGACTTGGTTGGGTCTTTAATGTAGGGTTGCTCCATCAGGCAGGCTTCCGTAGAGATAACCTCCTTGCCTTCCGGAATGTCTTTCTCTGATACATATTGCGGGTCCATGGCGGCTACCTGCATTGCCAGGCAGTGTGCCAGACCTTTGAATTCATCCGTTCGGGCTACGAAGTCCGTCTCGCAGTTGACCTCCACCAGCGCCCCGATGCGGCCTGCCGTATGGATATAGGCCTCGACCAGTCCTTGGTTGGTCGTCCTTTCCGCCTTTTTCTGGGCTTTGATCAGCCCCTTTTCCTTAAGGGCTTCCAGCGCTTTATCAATGTTGCCCCCGCACCCCAATAGCGCCCCGCGGCAGTCCATGATGCCCGCGCCGGACTGCTCTCTAAGGGTTTTTATCATTTCAGTAGTGATATCCAAAAATCCCTCCTTAAATCTCGTCCGGTGAAAAAACGTGCGTTTCGCCAGTGGATGTGCCCGTAGCATCGTTCTCGGCTTCGGCGGCGGCCTTCCCCTCTATCACCTCAGTGGGTACGCTGGTAGCCATACCCGCTTTACCTTCGTTGACCGCATCTGCCATTTTACTGCAGATAAGCCTGATAGCCCGGATGGCATCGTCGTTTGCGGGTATGGGATGGTCGATTTCATCCGGGTTACAGTTGGTGTCTACTATCGCCACCACCGGTATGCTCATCCGCTTGGCTTCCGCCAGGGCTATCTTTTCTTTGGTAGGGTCGACGATGAAAAGGACCCCCGGCAGGCGCGTCATTTCCTTGAATCCGCCCATTTGTCTGTTAAGGTGGGCTATCTTCTCGGTAATCTTACCGGCCTCTTTCTTTGAAAGCCTTCCCAGTTCGCCCCTGGCGTTCTGGTCTTCCAGTCTTACCAGCTGGTCGACACGCGCCTGGATAGTCGCGAAATTGGTGAGCATTCCCCCCAGCCAGCGTTGATTTATGTAATACATACCGCAGCGTTTGGCTTCTTCCTCTATGGACTCCTGCGCCTGTTTCTTGGTGCCGACGAACAGGACGGACTCTCCCTCGGCTACAGTATCCCGAATAACGGCGCAGGCTTTATCCAGCATTACGGCGGTCTTCTCAAGGTCGATGATGTGGATGCCGTTGCGCTTGGTGAAGATGAAGTTTTTCATCCGCGGGTGCCAACGACCCGTCTGATGTCCGAAGTGTGCTCCTGCTTCGAGGAGCTGTTTGATGGTTGCAGAATCTGGCAATTTAGTTAACCTCCCTAAGTATATTAATCGTAAGTATCAGGAGATGCAGGTCTGTAAAAATTATATCATAACTTGCGCACGAGGGCAACAGCTTATGTCAAGACATGAAATAGATAAAATAATTTAAAGGAATGGAATATTCATAACAAAAAATGTACAATATCGAATGTGGAAAAGTTGAAATTAGCCGCCGAAAAACTGGGAGTGTTCCTCACCTCTTTTCAACTCGACCAGTTTGAGCTTTACTATCGTGAACTCATTGAATGGAACCAGCGTGTCAATCTCACTAGCATCACCGACTATACAGGTGTGCAGTTAAAACATTTCCTCGACTCTCTAACGGTAGCCGCAGCCATTAAGAACATTAAGAAGAACCTGAAAATGGCTGACATCGGTACCGGGGCAGGGCTGCCCGGAATACCTCTAAAAATCGTATTCTCTGA
This sequence comes from Chloroflexi bacterium RBG_13_51_18, assembly GCA_001796495.1. Taxonomy (GTDB): domain Bacteria; phylum Chloroflexota; class Dehalococcoidia; order Dehalococcoidales; family RBG-16-60-22; genus RBG-13-51-18. The sequence continues at coordinate 16,287 of MGMR01000103.1, read as the reverse complement.
TATACACCTCGCCTTGATTGAAGCAACTTTAAAAAAGACCCGGTTCCTGGATCAGTTGATATCAAAACTGAATCTGAAAAATGTGGAAATTATTAGGGAAAGAGCGGAAACAGTCGCTCATGATACGCGGTACCGGGAAAGGTTCGATATTGTTGTATCACGCGCGGTGGCCGCTTTACCGGCATTAGCAGAAATAATGCTGCCGTTCTGTAATATCGGCGGCTGCTGTATAGCCCAGAAAAAGGGTGATATCGGTCGGGAAGTAGAGCAGTCGAAAAAAGCTATTGAGGTTATGGGCGGTAGTTTGAGAGAGATTAAATCTATAGACTTGGTGGAACTAAATGATAACCGCTGTCTGGTTATTATCGATAAAATACAACCCACTCCATCGCCTTATCCCCGCCGCCCCGGAATTCCGGATAAAAGACCTGTTATTTCCTGACCTTTTTACTCTGTTCTGCTTCGGTCTTTTCAATTTCATACAATAAACCGGATAGAAGTTTTTTCAGTTCCATGAACTCCTGGTCTTTTCTGAAGCGCCCGCCGTAGGCACTCAACAACCTGATCGAATTCTTAATGTCTTTCGGGTCGGGGTTATCTTTATCCAGTAAATTATACGCATGAATCTTGTGTTTATTCTTCTCTTTAACATCGATTCTATGGAGAAGATAAACTGCGCCCGCTAACAACAAAATAAGCCCAATGAAGAATAATATATCTGTTACTTGCATTGTTATTAACTATCTCCGTGTACTCTTATTTTTTAACATATTGGTGGTAAACAGTCAAAGTATGCTTTTAGAAGGGCATTTTGTTGCGAAGCAATATCAACCGTAGTAGAATTATAATATCTATTTACTAGAATCTAGGAGGCGGATATGGAAAAGGGGACGTGGAAAGTAAAAACAGGACTGGCGCAGATGCTCAAGGGCGGCGTAATTATGGATGTGGTTACTCCGGAGCATGCTAAAATCGCAGAGGAAGCAGGAGCTTGTGCGGTAATGGCGTTGGAAAGAGTCCCGGCCGATATTCGTGCGGCTGGTGGCGTTGCACGAATGGCGGACCCTACGGTAATAGAGAATATCATGAAAGCCGTCTCCATACCGGTAATGGCAAAGTGCCGTATCGGCCATTTTGTAGAAGCGCAGGTTCTGGAAGCAATGGGTGTGGACTATATAGATGAATCGGAGGTATTGACTCCGGCCGATGAGAACCATCATGTCTGGAAACATGATTTCAAAGTCCCGTTCGTCTGCGGCTGCCGTGATCTTGGAGAAGCCTTGCGGCGTATCGGTGAGGGCGCGGCGATGATAAGGACCAAGGGCGAGGCCGGCACCGGCAATATTGTAGAAGCTGTGCGGCATATGCGGGCCGTCATGGATACCATTCGGAAGCTGGTGAATACTCCGCAGGAAGAACTGATGAAATCGGCTAAAGAACTCGGTGCGCCGTTTGAATTGGTGGTAGAAGTGCATAAAGCGGGCAAGCTGCCGGTAGTGAACTTTGCCGCGGGGGGAATCGCAACTCCTGCAGATGCGGCGCTGATGATGCAGTTGGGTGCGGAGGGGGTTTTCGTAGGATCGGGTATATTCAAGTCCAGCAATCCGGAAGTGATGGCAAAAGCAATAGTCAAGGCAACCACACACTATAAAGACCCGGCTATTATTGCCGAAGTTTCAAAAAAGCTGGGTGACGCTATGCCCGGCCTGGATGTAAAACAAATACCGGATGAAGAATTACTCGCAAAAAGAGGCTGGTAATATGAGAATCGGTGTCCTTGCGTCGCAGGGAGCCTTCGCCGAACATATAGAAGCGTTAACCAAACTTGATACTGAAGCTGTGCCCGTCCGTTTACCCGGGGAATTAAAAGGAGTGGACGGGCTGATTATTCCCGGCGGCGAGAGTACGACTATCAGCCGCATGATGACAAGCTACAATTTATACGATGAAATAACATATTTGGTCGGGAAGGGATTACCTCTGTTCGGCACCTGTGCCGGGATGATACTGATGGCCAGGCAGATATCCGGCAATACTACCCGGTCGCTAAGTTTAATGGATATTACGGTAAAGCGCAATGCCTTCGGACGTCAGGTGGATAGTTTCGAGACAAAGCTAAAAATACCGGTACTGGGGGATAAACCCTTCCCGGCTGTTTTTATCCGCGCGCCGATAATCGAGCGCCATGAAAAAAGCGTGGAAGTACTGGCGCAATTAGACGATACTATTGTTGTCGCTGTCAGGCAGGGAAAGCTGCTGGCGACGGCTTTTCACCCGGAATTGACTGATGATTTGAGATTTCACCGGTATTTTTTAGAAATAGTAGCTGGAAAACGTAAAAAATAGAACGCGGAGGCGCGTGTGCAAAAAGTAATAACCGATGACATGGATGCCCTCTTAAATATCTTTCCTCCCCATATCAAGACCCCGTTGTTAAAGCAAACCGATATCAGTGAATTGCTGGAGGTAGTGATTGACCTCGGGCGTGAACCGGAAGCGCGTTTCCCAAAACGGGAAGTGGTGCTTGATAAAAAAGAGATAGATACATCCGATATTGAATATGTCGTCACACGCATCGGAGAATTCGGAGAAGATAATCGTGCCGGCATTGAACGGACCTTGCACCGTATCTCTGCCATACGCAACAGGCGGGGGGATGTAGTTGGGCTTACCTGCCGCGTGGGCAGGGCGGTCTTCGGAACGATAAAAATCATCGAAGACCTGGTAAAGACGGGAAAAAGCGTTTTATTGCTGGGGAGACCGGGGGTAGGAAAAACTACTATGCTCCGTGAGGTAGCACGGGTACTGGCTAGTGAAGCCAACAAGCGGGTTATAATCGTTGACACGTCTAATGAAATAGCCGGGGATGGAGATATACCACATCCGGCCATCGGTCATGCGCGCCGCATGCAGGTAGCCACGCCCAAATTACAGCATGCCGTGATGATTGAAGCCGTGGAAAACCACATGCCGGAAGTTATCGTTATCGACGAAATAGGGACCGAACTGGAAGCGATGGCTGCCAGGACAATCGCTGAAAGAGGCGTCCAGCTGGTTGGCACAGCTCATGGTAATACGCTGGGAAACCTGATGATGAATCCCACGTTGACCGACCTGATAGGGGGCATACAGTCCGTGACCCTGGGAGATGAAGAAGCGCGACGGCGCGGAACACAAAAGTCGATCCTCGAGAGGAAATCCCCGCCTACCTTTGATATCGTAGTGGAAATACAGGAGCGGGATAGGGTAGCCATTCACCCGGACGTCGGCGAAGCCGTAGATGTGCTGTTGAGAGGCATACCGCCCGGTACAGAAACTCGCTGGCTGGATGAGCAGGGCGAAGTAAGAATAGAAAAACTCAAAGCAGAAAAAGCTGTTTCCGTAAAGAACAAAAAGATCGCCAGAGAGAATAAAGCAATCAAGTTATTTCTCTTTGGTGTGAATAAGTCCAGGGTGCTGCAAATAGGACACGAGATGAATATCGACCTGGATATAGCTAATAGTCTCAAGGATGCTACCATGTTGGTAACATCTAAAAATTATTACCGTCGTAGGCCGCAGAAAGTAAGGGATGCTGAAAGTGAGCATATCCCTGTTTACGTTCTCCGCGGCAATACCCCGCCGCAAATAAGGCAATTTCTATCAACGATGAACTCGGCGGGCGATCAGGGAAAAACAAGGGATGTGCAGTCGGCTGTAGTGGAAGCGGAAGAAGCGGTAGAACAGGTGAACGAAGGCGGAGAAGCTATTGAACTCAGTCCGCAGGGCGCCTATATACGGCGTTTGCAGCATTTAGTTGCCCAGAGGAACGATCTTAAATCTCACAGTACCGGACGCGACCCCAACCGCAGGGTGCGGATATTTAAAGAGCGGATGAGATAAACAAGACGATGAAAAGCAAAATGTCTCTTTTTATTACATTCGAGGGGGGCGAAGGTTGCGGCAAGAGCACGCAGGCAAGGCTTTTGTACCGTCGGATAACAAAGCTGGCGATTCCCGCGTTGTTGACCTATGAGCCAGGCGGGACTGACCTGGGTAAAAGAATAAAACATCTGGTAAAGTATTCGCGAATCACTATTGATCCGCTGGCGGAAACAATGCTTTTTAACGCATCGCGGGCACAACTGATAGAAGATATCATTAAACCTGCTCTGGAAAAAGGTACGGTGGTTATCTGCGACCGTTATACAGATTCAACTACCGCTTATCAGGGTCACGGGCACGGGCTGGATTTATCCATCGTTAAAACCGTAAACAGTATGGCAGCGCAGGGAGTTGTACCAGACCTTACGGTTTTATTGGATGTGCCGGTAGAAATTGGGCTGGAACGCAAGAAGAAGATAAAGCCGGACCGCTTCCAGACACAGAGTTGGGACTTTCATAAGGGTGTCAGGGCGGGATTCTTAAAGCTGGCGAAGGCTGAACCAAAGCGTTGGCTTGTGATAGACGCAACACAAAATCAGGAGACAATAGCAGGTATTATCTGGCAGAGGGTGAGTAAATTACTTCCAGGATAAGGACGGATTCCCTTGATAAGACAGAAACCGTCGTTTGCTGAAGAAAAACTGCTTAGGAAACAGGGCTATCGGCTTGTAGCCGGTGTGGATGAGGTGGGGAGGGGAGCCTTAATGGGGCCGGTGGTAGCCGCTGCCGTGATTCTACCGGAAAATTTTAAATCCAGCTGGAAGAGTAACGTAAGAGATAGTAAACAGTTATCCCCGCAAGTACGTGAATATCTCTATGATTTTATTAAAGAAGAGGCTGTTTCCGTGGGTATCGGTTCCATTCCCAGCGAGGTTATTGATAAATTAGGAATAGCCAGGGCCACTCGACTCGCCATGGTCGCAGCCATCGAGCAGCTTGAGCCGCCGCCGCAATTCCTGCTGATTGATTATATCAGGCTGGCGGAGATATCTTTACCACAAAAAGGGATTAAGTTTGGGGATAGCCTGTGTTTTTCCATTGCCTGCGCATCGATAATCGCCAAGGTAACGCGCGACCGTTGGGCTATTGAAATAGATAGAGATTATCCCGGATACGGCTTTGCGGAACATAAAGGCTACGGCACGGAAGGACACATGAAATGCCTGCGGGTAAAAGGGCCGTGTCCGTTGCACCGTCGGTCTTTCCGTCCGGTAAGTGAACTGGTAGGTTATTCACGATGACAAGGAGAGAAACCGGCGCTCTGGGAGAAAGAATAGCCTGCGATTTCCTCGGGAAAAACGGCTACGAGATACTTGAAAAAAATTACCGCTGTCCGGAAGGAGAAATTGACATAATAGCAAAGCGGGAAGATACTCTTGTCTTTGTTGAGGTGAGAACAAAAAAAAGCCGGCAGTTCGGCAGTCCGGAGGAATCGATAACGCCGATAAAAAGAGAGAAATTAAGAACATTAGCCCAGTATTATTTACAGGAACATGAAAATCTGCCCCAGGACTGGCGTATCGATGTCGTGGCCATACAGATGGAAAAAAACTACAGAATAGAGCGTATCGAAATCATCGAGAACGCGGTGGATGAAGAAGACTGAAATCTTTCATTAGTCGCTAAAGCTATGCTAGAATTAACCACCGGAGCATGGCAGTATGAATGAGCTTTCCAAAGATAAATTCCGCATAATCGACGCCAACATAAACCGCCTGGGCGAGGGACTCCGTGTCCTCGAAGAATTCGCGCGGATGACCTTGAACGATACCGTTTTGACGCAAAAACTCAAAGAAATGCGACATAACACCGTGAAAATCGACGCTGTGCTTTACAGGAATCTTCTTGATTCCCGTGATGCAGCCGGGGATATCGGCAGCAGCATGGATGTTGAAGGTGAAAATAATTCCCGTGATACGCAGGGAATAATCGTCGCCAACGCTAAACGAGCGCAGGAATCGTTTCGAGTACTCGAAGAGATGGCAAAAATACAGGCGCTTAATTTGAACTCGGAGACGTACCGGGATGCACGTTTTGGGCTTTATACCCTGGAAAAAGAATTAGTGGCCAGGATTTTACGTAAGGACAAGCTCGAACGACTCAAAGGCCTCTACGTAGTAATCGATACAGAATGGCTGAAAGGGCGCCAACCTGATGCTGTTGCCAGGCAGGTGATAAAAGGCGGGGCAGGTGTAATTCAGTTACGCTGTAAAGAAGGCTCCTACAGAGAATTTATGAATATTGCCGGTGATTTAAGAGATATTTGCAGGGAGAATGGCGTAATTTTTATAGTTAATGATAGTCTTGAGATTGCCTTGGCGGTCAAGCCCGACGGTCTGCACGTTGGACAGGAGGATATACCGGTTGTAGACCTAAAACAACTGCTTCCCCTGGATATGATACTGGGGTGTTCCGTCAGTGCATTAGATGAGGCTAAAAAAGCCTTGAAGGATGGCGCGGATTACCTGGGCGTGGGGGCTATGTATGCAACCGCTACAAAAAAAACCGCCAGGGTCGTAGGACCTGCTAGAATCAAACAGATAAAGAAAGCGGTTGACTTACCGATTGTTGCCATCGGAGGTATCAATAGAGATAATCTAAAAGAAGTGATAGCAGCAGGAGCAGATTCCGCTGCGGTAATCAGCGCCGTTATGGGCGCTGAAGATATAGAAAAAGCAACCAGGGAACTGGTCAATATTTTCAGGGAGCGTGAAGGTGGAAAATCTGGACGCAATGGCCGAAGCAATAAGAAAAGAACTAACTGCTAAAGACGAAGCCAGAGAAAAAATGCTGCCGCTTTGTCGTGACTCAATACGGTACAGCAGCACCGCTATACGAGCCGTGCATAGGCAGGAGTTCGATGAAGCGAAAAAGCAAATAGAGTCCGCCCGCAACGTATTATCCCAGGCGGAGATAGCCGTCGGTAATTACAGAGAACTGATAAACACGGGTGCTGTAAGAGATGCCCAGAAAGAATTTGCCGAGGCTAATATAACTCTAGCTTTGGTAACGGGTAAAGAGCTGCCCAAGCCGGAAGAACTCCGAGTTGATGTTGCCGCCTATCTTAACGGTCTGGGAGAAGCGGTCGGTGAAATAAGGAGGTATCTTCTCGACGGCATGCGCCAGGGTGACCTTTCGAGGGGCGAAGAACTGCTGTCGATAATGGACGATATTTACAGTATGCTCGTGACCATGGACTTTCCCGATGCTCTGACCGGGGGATTAAGACGGACGACGGACATGGTTAGAGGTGTGCTGGAAAAGACACGGAGCGACCTTACGCTGGCGATAAGGCAGAAGGCCTTAGAGACTAAGATAGCTGAACTAAACAAGGAAAAATAGATAACTTTTCACGATAAAAAAATTATCAATAAAGAAAGGTACGTGATAGATATGAGTAATGTCTTAGAAGGTAAAGTAGCTGTTGTAACCGGCTCGGGGCAGGGAATCGGCAGGGCTATTGCCATCGGACTGGCGAAAGAAGGCGCCAAAGTAGTCACCAATAACCGCAAGCGGGGCTCCACCGGTAGTCAGATGTTGACCGATGCCCAAATTAAGAAGCTTGATAAAAAGAAGAGAGAATGGTTTGAGAAAGAGACTGCTGCTCTTTCTGGCGATGCAGAAACTACCGCTCAGGCGATTAAGAAGATGGGCGGCGAAGCTGCGCCGTTCTTCGGAGACATAGCAGATTTTCAAGTTGCCGGAGAACTCATTAAAACTGCCATCGATAATTTTGGGAAAATAGATATACTGGTGAATGTCGCTGGCGGTTTTGGCTTTTCCCCTTTTGAAAAGATGACGGAAGAGCTGTTCGATAAAGTGACCAGGACCAAGCCTAAAGGTTATTTCAACACCATGCGTCATGCGGTGCCTTATATGATTGAGCAGAAATGGGGGCGCATCATTAATGCAACTTCCCGCGCCTGGCAGGGTGATACTATCAAACACGCCGAGTATTGCACGGCTAATGCCGGTGTTGTCGGCTTAACTAAAGCCGTAGCTATCGAAATGTGGAAATATAACATCACCGCGAATTGTTTTTCTCCGTTTGCGAAAACCAGGTCTGCCTATGACCTTGATGTTTATCCAGCAACAGTGGCTAAAGAGGATATTCCTTTTGTGAGTGAAAATATGGCTTTTGGTGAGGGTTTTATCAATTTCACACCTACGCCGGACTACGTCGCCCCCTTTGTCTGCTACCTGGCGTCAGACGCGGCGGCGAATGTTAGCGGGTCTATCTTTACCCTGGGAGGCAACACGATAAGCATGTACTCCGAATCCATACATTCAAACAACCTGACCAAGTTCGACAGCAAGCCGTGGACGATGGAAGAGCTGGTACAGCAGGCACCGCGGGGGTTATTCGCGGGGTATAAGAATCCGGCAGCGAACCCGTTTGGATAAATATATATTTAACAAAAAAGGGAGCGAAGCGATGGGGATATTTATCCAATCGCTTCGCTCTTTATTTTCGTAGATATGGTGTTATTTGGGCGCAAAAATAGAAGACCGCGGCTGTTTATCCATTAGTATAGCCAGTTCGGCCACCGTCCCATAGGTGATACATGTAGCCTGACAGTGTTTAACACAGGCGGGCTGTTCCCCGGCTTTAGTCCTTTCGGCACAGAGGTCACAAAACCTCGTCGTATAAGGCATGAAGTCCACATATACTTTATCTGGACCGGTGGAAACTACTTCATCTACCTTGATGCCGACCATGCCCCCGGAGAAATTATGCTCCTGTTTACAGGCGACCTCGCAGGCATGACAGCCGGTGCACCAATCTTGTTGTATGAGTAAACCGTTTCTCGGCATGGCTACTCCTTTCCACCATTGATTTTAAAGACGCGGCAAAGACCGGAGCGATAGTCTGTTCCCCCGAAGCCGGACTTGCCCTGGTTGCCCATCGAGGTAAGGTTGTTGATATTATGTTCCCAGGTGCTAAATAAGTTGGGGGCTTTGCCGTCGGTCTCCGGCAGCCACCAGCCGTGCGGGGCGGTAACAACTTTAGGATGGGCGGTGGGCGTTACTTTTGCCTTCATCTTTATCTTGCCGTGGGTATTTTCAATATAGACCCAATCGCCGTTGCCGATGCCCAGTTCTTCGGCGGTCTTGTCATTAATTTCACACATCGGGAAGGGGTCAAGTTCACGCAGCCAGGGTATCATGCGGTGCTCGGAATGGAAGAAAACGGGCGAGCGCCGGCCTGTCGTTAGAATGAGGGGGTATTTTTTAGCTAGTTCCGGGGTGGCAACAGAGCTTTCTTTCGGCTCTTCGTAATACGGCAGCGGGTCTAGTCCCCATTCCTCGTATTTTTTTGAGTACAACTCTACCTTGCCGGTAGGAGTTTCAAACCCAGGCTTGCCGTCGGCGCGGAGAAGCCCTTTTTCATAGCGGTAGTAGGGTCGGGTATTATGGCCTTCCGGCGGGTATTCCCAGCATCCTTTAGCCTTGAGTTTTTCAAAATTCGTGTTCCCGTCCTTCAACCTGTCGTCGATAAGCTCTCTAACCGTATTGTATTTTATAGGGGTTGTAGCCAGCCTCTTCGCAAGATCCAGGTTGATTTCCCAGTCGGACTTGGCTTCACCAACTCCCTCGACGGCCTTAACAGAAACACCGAGGGGCTGCCACCATGAGCGGAAGCTTTCTTTTTCACAGATGGTGCAGGCGGGTAAAAATATATCCGCCAGCGCCATTGAAGTCGGGTTTTGGAAGAGGTCGACACAGACAATAAAGTCCAGCTTCTTCATGGCATTATAGTGCCGCCTGGGGTCGGCAGCCTGCCCGCCTATGATATTGGAGGTCTGTATCCAGGCGCCCTTGATGGGATAAGGTTTGTCGGTTTCCAGCTGGTCTATCAAAACATCGGGTTGTACCCAGCCTCGGAAGTTCTTAATCATCGGATAGTCGTTAGCGCCGATTCGCTTCTCGTTGAGTTTCTTGACCAGGTCGGCGCCATAGAGCTTGGTAAGTTCGGCGGAACTGAAAGGATAAGTGGTCACTCCGTGCGAGTTGCGGGCGATGACGTTGCCGCCGGGATTATCGATATTGCCGGTGATAGCCCAGAGATGATTGATAGCCTGGGCTACCACACTGCCGGCCGGCATAGCGTCAACCGGCTCGCCCCACTGAATGGCCGAAGGTTTATTCTTGGCAAAAAGTCGGGCGGCTTTTATCAGTAACTCTTTAGGTACCCAGGAGATTTCCTCTACCTTTTCCGGGGTGTACTCCTGAACACGTTCTTTTAATTCATCAAAGCCGTAGCACCATTTTTCTACAAATACTTTATCGTAAATGCCTTCATTGATGATGACATTGAGCATACCCAGAGCGATGGCGCCATCGGTGCCGGGGCGGTTCTGTAAATGGACTTCAGAGCGTGTAGAGAACCATGTTGAGCGCGGGTCTATTGTTATCAGTTTTGATCCCCGCTTCATACAGTCGATGATCCAGTGACCGAAAAAGCCGTCATGGCAGCCGGCAGCGGGATTCTGTGCCCAGATGATTATATATTTCGGCGGTGTCCATTCCGGGGAGTCGTAACGCTTCTCCAGCATCTGCGAAGCATCGAGCACGCTATAGTGTCCCTGCGTGGCGAACATGGCGCCTAATCGGGGTGTATAACAGGCATGTCCGGCCAGGCCGACCTGCACCCAGTTGGGACTGCCGTAGGCGTACATCAGGAATGTAATCGGGCCGCCGATGTCGCGGCCGGTACCCTGGCAAAAAATTACAGATTCGGCGCCGTGCTTGGCACGGATATCCTTGAGTCTTTTCTCGATAGTATCGTAGGCTTCATCCCAGGTAATGCGCTGCCACTTGCCTTCGCCTCTTTCGCCGGTACGCTTTAAGGGGTAAAGAACGCGGTCCGGGTGATACATGTATTGCGATATCGCCAGACCTTTTGCACAGAGCCTGCCTTGATTGAACGGGTGATTTTTATCGCCTTCAACCCTGGCCACTTTTCCATCTTGAACGTAAATCTCACAGCCGCAGCCGCCGTGCGACCCGCAGCCGGCCGACCATAGGGTGGAGAGCACTTTATTTTCCTTGCTTTTTGCCATGCTTAGCTCCTTTCTAAACAACAACAGACATTTTATATTAGCTATTTTTTAAAGCGAGTGTCAAATAAAGCAATGGTTCTTACGTTTGAATACTTTACCGTTAGACGTATTTTCTGCTATTATTGTTAAGGGGGTTGGGAAGCAGACAGACTTATCCATAATTACCTCAAACCGTCTTTTTTATACAGATTAAACAACAATAAAGGAGAAATACGTATGGCGCAGAAAAAGAATGCTGTAATCGTCGGCGGGGGAACGAGCAAATTCGGTGTCAGGCAAGCACACCTTCTTGACATGGTACAGGAAGCCGCTAAAGCCTGTGCCGATGACATCCCCGGATTAAAACCGACGGATATCGATGGGCTTATTATTGCTACTACTATGGCTGGGAGACATTCTTCAGCGCTGAATACGGCGCCGCTGGTCGTGCACCGACTGGGACTTAGGCCGACATCGATTTGTATACGGGTGGATACGCTTTGCGCTGGGTCTAACTCGGCGATTATCATAGCCAAGGGCCTTGTAGAAAGCGGTATCGCTGATGTAATCCTCGTAACCGGCGGAGAAAAAGTGTACATGCCCCAGCGCTGGGAGACTAACTATACCCAGCTGGCGGTCAACGACCATGACTGGGATTCCGCGATGGGTCTGGGAGTACCGCCCCCGTTTTTCGCCATGATTGCCAAGATGCACATGAAACGATATGGTACCACCAAGGAACAGATGGCACACGTTTCCGTGACCAACTATGGCTACGGCGAAGGTCATACCAACGGGCATTTCGCCGGGAGGACATTGACCATGGAGCAGGCTCTTGAAGCCCGGCTGATTGCCGACCCCTTCGGTCTATATGATTGTTGCCCTCTTTCGGACGGCGCTTCTGCCGTTATAGTTGCGTCGGAAGAGCGCGCCAAGGCCATGTCCAACCGGCCTCTGGTATATCTCCGCGGCACGGGACAGCACGCCACCCACAGCATGTCCGCCGGCTGGCCCGGTGAAACCCTCGCCGAGTGGCCTCATCTAAATAAGGCGGCCCAGGTGGCGTATAAGAACGCCAAACTCACTCCTAAAGATATTGACGTTGCTCAAACACACGATTGCTTCACGATTTCTGAAATCATCGAACTTGAAGAACTGGGTTTCTGCAAGAAAGGCGAAGGCGGCGCCTTCGTTGCTTCAGGAGAAATTGGAATCAACGGGACTATACCCACCAATACCGATGGCGGACTGCTGGTCTACGGGCACCCCTTCGGTGCTTCCGGCGCCCGACAGGCAATCGAGATATGCAAGCAGCTGCAGGGGAGGGCGATTCACCAGGTGAAAGACGCCGCATTTGGCCTTACTCACAATTTGAGCGGCACCTGCGCCCAGCATACCGTGGTAGTTTACGGCAAAGAGCCGGTTAAATAAGAATAATACATCAGTTTTACATAAGGAGATTAAAATGGCTGAATTACAGAAGGCTGAAATAGTAGGAACCCCGGCCCTGAACGGCACGTATATCTCGGAAATGGATATCTGGCCGCTGGAAACTCAAGAATTCAATAGGATTTACCCCTTTTACGATAATTTAAGGGCAGGTAAATTTACCACCACCAAATGCAAAAAATGCGGGCATATTGCTTACCCCCCGCAGGTAATCTGCCCCAAGTGCTGGTCGGATGAACTGGATTGGGTGGAACTGCCGCAGCGGGCTAAAGTAGTGACCTTCACCGAGACACAAGCTGGCGCGCCCCTCGGCTTCGATTCGCCGCTGATTATTGCCTGGCTGACCTTTGGCGACAAGAGCCCCCTCAAGCATTTGCTGGGGCGGATTGTCAACTGCAAAGAAGGCGAGCTTAAAGACGGTGACGAGGTTAAATTTGTTACCTTCAGCGTCCCCGCTCATCCGATAGAGGTCAAAAAAGATACCAAGGTCTGCGAAAGGGTATTCTACGCTTTTGAACGTGTGAAATAATCGAACGGATTGCCTTGACAAGAAAGATGGAAAGGGGCTGTATTCCATGAAAAAGATAAAAAACGTCGCAGTAATCGGCGCCGGCGCTATGGGGGCGCAAATAGCGGCCCTTGCCGGCGAAGCCGGGTATAACGTTAAAATCCGCGATATCGAGGAGCGGTTCCTGGAAAGAGGCCGCCAGATGATTACGGATATGTACGATAAAAGAATCAGCCGAGGAAGGCTGACCGAGCAGGCCAAGAAAGACTATATGAGCAAGTTATCCTTCCTTGTCGACCTTAAAGAAGCGGTGAAAGACGCGGATATAGTCATCGAGGCGGTCCCGGAGATAATGGACCTGAAAAAAAGCGTCTTAAAAGAAGTAACTGCTCTGTGCCCGGCCGACTGCGTTTTCGCTACTAATACATCCTCTTTAAGTATTGCCGAGATGTCTAACGCCGCTAAACGACCGGAGTTGGTGGTCGGGACACATTATTTCAATCCGCCGAGTCGCATGACCCTGTTGGAAATAGTCAAAGGCGAAAAAACAAGCCGGGAAGCCATTAAAATAGCCGAAGAAGTAGCCATTAAAATGGGGCGAGCGGTCGTTCACGTGAAAGATGTCCCCGGGTTTGTTGCCAACAGAATCTTCTGCAACATGTCTAATGAGGCTGACTGGGCGGTGGCGCAGGGAGAAGCCAAAAGCGCCTTCGAAGTGGACTCGGCCATCAAATACAAACTTGGTTTACCCATGGGTATGCTGGAACTGCAGGATACCCTGGGCGGCGGCTCCATCGATACTCAATTTCATGTTATGGAATATTTCGGCGAGACGATGGGTAAAAGCTATGGTCCCGCTCCGTTATTGACCAAACTTTTTAAAGAAAATAATTACGGTAAAAAGACCGGCAAAGGTTATTATGACTGGTCGGGCGGCAAGGCCAACGAGCTTCCGATGAATGCGGGGGCCAATTTCGACCCTATAAGGGTACTGGCAACAGCGGTCAACGAAGGCGCCAAGCTGATTGAAATGGACGCTACCACCAGGGAAGAAATTGACACCGCCGTCCTGCTCGGCTTGAATTATCCAAGGGGCCTCCTTCGTATGGCGGATAGCGTTGGCCTGGACGCAATATTCAATGAATTAAATCGACTTTATGATAAATACAACAAAGAAGACAGGTATAAAGCATCATCGGTGCTGATAAAGCTGGTAAAGCAGAAGAAATTAGGGAGGAAAACCGGGGAGGGCTTTTATACCTACGGCCCGGGCGAATATGAGTTTATCAAACTGGATGTTGATAAAGAAAAGAAAATCGCCAAAATCATACTGAACCGACCCAATCGCGCTAATGCTTTCAACGCCGATTTCATGGCGGAACTTGGCAAAGCACTTGGTGAAATTGAGAAAGACGATAACATACGGTGTGTCGTTATTACCGGAGCGGGCGCTAATTTCTCGGGCGGGGCTGATTTCGCCGCTTTTGCCGCCGGGGAAGTGGAGGCTGCCTTCAACTTTAGCGAAACCCCGCATGAAGTGTTTTCCAGGATTGAAACTTACAGTAAACCCGTTATTGCCGCCATCAATGGTCCTGCCATGGGGGCCGGACTGGAACTGGCTCTGGCCTGCGATATCAGGATTATGAACAAAACAACTATAGTGCGTCTGCCCGAACTTACCTTGGCGATTGTGCCGGGTGCGGGGGCAACGCAAAGACTGGGGCGTTTGATAGGATGGGCGCGCGCTAAAGAAATGATATTATTAAGCGACCCCGTAAGCGCCGATAAAGCCTTGGCATGGGGATTGGTAAATTTCGTCGCGGAACCGAAGGAATTTGACAAATTGGTGGATGATATTGCGGTCAAGCTGGCCGGCGGCCCGCCTTTAACACAGAAACTGATTAAAGGCTTGCTTTACTATGGCGCCCAGGCCGACCAGAGAACGGCTTTGTATCTTGAAGCTGCGATATCCGGCGATGTTGCCCTGACTAAAGACCTGAACGAGGGTATTACTTCCATGAATTACCGTCGCCCTCCAAAATTCACCGGCAAATAAGGAGACCGCATCATGGATTTCGCCTTTTCACCCGAAGAGGAGTCTTTCCGCAGGCAGGTAGCTGAATTTTTAGAAAAAGAAGTCCCGCGGGAATACCGGGAAAAACGCCTTACCTTCTTCGATATGTCCGCCCAGCCCGACTGGATAAAAGTCCACCGGCAGATGGCGGAAAAAATAGGTGAAAAGGGGTGGCTTTCCATACACTGGCCCAGAGAATATGGCGGCCAGGGGGTCTCTCCTTTCTACCGTCTTATCCTTAGAGAAGAGCTTTCTAAATATCATTCACCCGGTTACGATTCTATCGGTTGTGGCATTGTTGCTCCTGCTCTTTTGCTTAAAGGCAGCGATGAACAAAAGAAACGCCACCTGCCGGGCATCTCCTCTGGCAAAATAATCTGGAGCGAGACCTTGAGCGAGCCCAATCACGGCTCCGACCTCGCAGCGATAGATGTCTTTGCCAAAGAAGAATCGGACTGTTTTGTCGTCAACGGACAGAAAATTTGGACGACCAACGCTCACTTCGCCGACTGGAATGCATTGATTGCCCGCACCGACCGGGAGGCAAGCCCAAATTACCGGGGGCTTACCTTTTTTCTGGTTGATATGAAAACCCCCGGGATTACGGTTAATCCCATTATAAATATGGCCGGACACCATGAATTCAATGAAGTCTTTTTTGAAGATGTGCGTATTCCAAAGGAAAATATCGTCGGCGGCTTGAATAAAGGATGGTATGTTGTAATGTCCCTTCTCGACTACGAGCGTACCACGGACACGGTATACGCTATCGCCGCCACATATCTGGGTGATTTAGAAGAATACGCGCGTGAAATAGGTCTGCTTAGTCCGGTTTTGACCAATAGGTTTGCTCAATTTAAGGCAGAGTGTGAAATAGCCCGTTTGCTCCATTACCGCGTGGCCTGGATGCAGAGTCAGGGCATGGTGCCCAATCACGAGTCGGCAATGAGCAAATTGTTCAGTTTTGAGCTGCACCAGAGAATATCGGAGTTTGGTATGGAAGTAGCGGGACAGTATAGCCAGCTTACCGGGGAATCAGCGAGGGCGCCGATGTTCGGCAGAATACCTTCCTGCTATTTACGCTCTTTCGCCTATAGTCTGGAGCAGGGGACATCGGAAATCGACCGGGATGTCATCGCCCAGCGCGGGCTGGGACTGCCGCGTTTACGCTAACAGTAATCTGGAGGATTATTTTGGATTTCGGTCTTAATGAACAACAGGAAATGATGCAGACGCTGGCCAGGGACTTTCTGGCAACCGAATATTCTGATAAAGTCCTCAAGGCTATG
>MGMR01000102.1 GCA_001796495.1 Chloroflexi bacterium RBG_13_51_18 | reverse complement strand
TTTAAGCGGCGCCAAGCAGATTCCCCTGCCCTCCTCACGGCGTCAGGGCAACGGCAAAGACCTGGTTATTAAAGGCGCGCGGCAGAACAACCTGAAAAACATTGACGTTTCTATACCGCTGGGCAGGTTTGTCTGCATCACCGGCGTTTCCGGCTCCGGCAAGAGCACTTTAGTTGATGAAATACTATACCGCAGGCTGGCGCAGATATTCTACCGCGCCAAGGAGCGCCCCGGGCTCTGCGACGAGATACTGGGACTGGAAAACATCGATAAGGTCATCAATATAGACCAGTCGCCGATAGGACGCACCCCCCGCTCCAACCCCGCTACCTATACCGGGTCTTTTACCTATATCCGCGAGCTTTTCGCCACCGTGCCGGAGGCAAGGCTGCGCGGCTACGGGCCGGGTAGATTTTCCTTTAACGTCAAGGGCGGGCGCTGCGAAGCCTGCGGCGGGGAGGGCTTTCTCCAGATAGAGATGCAGTTCCTGCCAGACGTCACCGTCCCCTGCGAGGTCTGCAAGGGCAAGCGTTATAACACGGAAGCCCTGGAGATAAAATTCAAGGGCAAGAACATCGCCGAGGTGCTGGACATGACCGTCGCCCAGGCGCTGGTGTACTTTGAGAATATCCCCCGCCTGAAGAACAAGCTGGCGACCTTAAATGATGTGGGGCTGGGCTATATTCATTTAGGGCAGCCCGCCCCGACATTATCCGGCGGGGAGGCGCAGCGGGTAAAGCTGGCGACAGAACTCTCCCGACGCTCTACGGGCGCCACGCTTTATATTTTAGACGAGCCGACTACAGGACTATCCTTCGATGACGTGGCGGCGCTCTTGAGTGTCTTGCAGCGTCTGGTGGATGCCGGAAACACGGTGGTCGTTATAGAGCACCATCTGGACGTGATTAAAAACGCCGATTATATTATAGACCTGGGGCCGGGGGCGGGGGACAAGGGCGGGTACGTTGTTGCAACCGGCACGCCGGAAGAAATCGTCCGCAAGAAAAAGTCGGCCACGGGGAAGTATTTAAAGCGGGTAGTGGGATAGGGGCAAGACTCAGCTTTTCTCAATTTGCATCATACTTAAAATCAACATCCCGTTGTTCGGCAGGCAGCTGATACCCTTCCCATTCAAAGGGATAAGCCAGCACCCCGCTGGGAAAATCCGACTCTGGAGTGTAACATTTCCAGTAAAAAAACGTGCCCGGCTGCACCCAGTGCAGATAGCGGTTTCCCCTTTCAACGGTAGGATTTTCTGATGTATGTGATACTTTGAAACAAAAGGCAGCCATAGAGTGAGTACCAACACTGCCGGCATATCCAATCACTTCACCGCGTTTCACCGTGCGCCCGATGAGCGGTTCGCACTTGTCTGCATCGTCCTCGTTGGAGACCTCGTAGTCATTAGTATCAAAGTATAAGTGTCCCCGGGCTTGTGTCCGGTCTCCCCATTCTTCGCATTCGCCGCAATCCGGGTTTACATTGTGGCCGAGCAATAAAGGTGATGACACTAAATGATAGACAACTATTATCATACCCGGCCAATCGGGGCTTGCCGACTCGAAGCAGAGCATTAAATCATTGTAGGGGGTGTCTACTTGTTCCCCTCGAGTCCGGCGTTCGGCATTTCTGTTACTAAAACCTATCAATACCATATCGATTGGCGCGAGAACGGGTGTCCCGTGTTCCAGTTCGAATTCCATGCCATACTTATTGGGGTACGGCGGCCAATCGGGATTGGTGCCGTATTTGGGTCCAAGCGTGATAATATCGGGGTCGGCATCTGTCCCAAATACATGGTTGTGCGTGTTTATCCCTTCCATGCTGGGTGGTGGTAATGTTATCGCGGAAGCGCTTGTATCCGGTACACCTTGAATAGGTTTGGGTGCGGAACAGGCGCCAAGTAAAAACACGTTAATAACCAAAACTAATAATAATATTTTTAAACTCATTTAGTATTCCTCGCCACCTGGTCGCTACTTGAGCATGGTTTAGGCCTATATTTATACAATACTCCTATCTAATTATCAGCTACAAAGAAGCTTTTTTATCACTCCTCCCCGCAGAGTATAGTCCGTCGAGAGGGGCGCCAGCCCCCTCTAAAAAAATCCCCCTCTCCAAACATCTTGATCTCCTTGTTAAAAAGTCTCATGTTTGGAAAGGGGGTAAGGTATAACCTCTTTTCACCCCCCGATGTACTTCCGGCTTTCTGGAAAGCTGCCGGCCTGCTATATGGATATTATCTCGACGTCTTCTGGCAACTCGAACATGCTGTCGGGAATGTCGGAAAAATCTATGTTTCTGTACTCGATTGTAGTCTTTACACCGCCTGAAGTCATCTCTGTTTTAAGAGGAAAGCCAGTGTCGTTCCATATCCACTGTTTCATACTGCCTGCCCCCGGAATGTCGTATTCGATGATCGTACAGGCTTTCCCGTCGAGGGACGTTGTACCGATGGTATTTGGATGGTAGTCCATGATAGCGCTGGTATCTCCCACATTGCCTTCGGGTAACATGTTCGAATCCAGCGTCGTTTTATAAGCCATATTCACCGGCGGTGGCATGTAAGTATACATAACTCCTTCATCCATGTCGAAAATTATAATGGCAGTCATACCTTCCAGGGTCATCTCTTCTCTCATCTTGTTCTTCTTCTGCCATATCGTTGCCGTGATTGTTCCCTCCCCGGTCATGGTTATAGACATGTCGTACTTGACCGACTCCATATTCGCCCCTAAGCCCAGGATGTCTCTTAATGAGTTCCCCGTCGTGGTAGTGGATGTCGTAGTTTGAGTCGATGTCGGCGAAGTGGTTGTTGTCGGAGTTGTACCGGTAGTAGCAGACGTAGTTGCGCTGCCGCCGCCTCCGCAGGCCGATACCACGCACAGCATCAGTACAAGAATACAAAGCCCGGCTGCCAGATACCTGTTTTTCATATTCCCTTTTCCTCCTTAGTTAAACCGGCCTCTATTCTCTTGCCGATGGAGATACGGATTGTGTTGATAATGAAATTCGCTCATTGAGACATTTGTGCAAATGCTATACTTTTCGCACCCGATTGTCAAACCTGTTTAGAACCCCTTTACCCCGACCTTAAATTAATCAGCCCCACGAAGAACACATTGATAAACAGGTGGATGATAAAAGCCGGCCAGAAAGACTTACCCCGGTACGCCACATAGCCGAATAAAATACCTGTAATTATAGTGCTGATTGTCTCCAGTTCCGGCTTGCCCAAATGCAGCAGCACGAATGGTATCGTCTGAAAGAGGATACTGCCCTCTTTGAACTTATCCATCAGACCGAAAAGCAGGAAGCCGCGGTACATAAACTCCTGCGCGGAAAGACTCACGCAGTTCAGCAGGAAATAACTCAGCAGGCTGAAATCCGTCTGCTGGTAATAGCCCTGCAGCTCGGCGCTGAAAGAAGACGCGTAAAGAATGGCCGCCGCTATGATGCAGATTACGACGACGTGAAAACCCCATATTTTAGGATGGCCCCATCTAAGCCCAAAATCCAGAGGATTCTTCCGTAGGACGATAATTATTACCAGTATCGGGAATAACCCATAATAGAGGAATACGCTTAGCCACTCGTTCTGGATAGGGCGGTACTCGTGCATCAGGAGAAAAAAGGTGGCAAAGACGATGATAACCGTCTCGCGGCCGTTCTTCTTCAGGAACTGCCAGATGCCTCCCAGTTCTTCAATCAGTAACCGAATCATAGCCCTCCCGATAGTCTAAAAGATACGTGCGGGAAAGGCAAACGGAACTGATATTCTTCAATCCCGTCGTCCGTAAAAATTTCAGCGGTTCACCGGTTTTGTTTTTTCACCAGCGGTGATAGTATTATAAAAAGTAACGATGGCTTCGAGAGAGCAAGAATATTATTCCGGGCCGCCGGAGCCCGACGAACTGCGGCTGCGCTACCTGACCGTGGAAGAGGCATTGCCCAGGCTGGAACGCTTTTTGCACGACAGCTACCTGGCTGGTTTGAAGCAGGTGAAGGTAATCCACGGGAAAGGGAGCGGGACACTGCGGCTGTCCGTGCGGCGGGAACTGGGGCGGCACTCCCTGGTGAAGAGCTTCCGGGCAGGGGAGAACTGGGAGGGGGGAGAAGGGGTGACTATCGTCGAGTTCAGCGATAAGTAAGAGGTCGTTACCGTAAAGGGGAAAATACGATATGGCGAAAAACGTCAAGAAGCAGCTGGGACCCTACCCGATGGAGAAGCTGAAAAGGGTAGACAAGCCCACCATTAAAATTACCGATAACGTGAAGCGGTTCGATGAAAGGCAGCACGGCTTCGGGCGGGTGATGCGGGGGGAACTGGGGCCGATACCGCAACGGGAAATGGCCCGCTTCGTGCCGAAATTCCCGCTTGGGGCGGCTTTCTTTAAAACGATGGCGCCGCTGGCGCAGGCAGTGGACGGGGAGGTGGCCAAAACCAAAGCTCCCCTGCCGGACGACCCATCGGCGTTAAGTCAACACATCAAACAGCTGGGTTACTTTTTACGGTCGGACATCGTGGGCATCTGCCGTTTGCCGCAGTACGCCGTTTACAGTCACGACGCGACAGGGAAAGAAGTCGAACTCGACCATAAAAACGCCATCGTCCTGGTCGTCGACCAGAACTACGAAACGATGCTGGGTTCCACCGGAGACGACTGGATTTCCGGGTCGCAGAGTTTCATCGGCTATTCAAATACAGCGCTGATTTCCTGCATCATAGCCGATTACATAAGGCGGCTGGGATACCCGGCGCGGGCGCACCACGCGATGAGCTACCAGGTGGTGGTACCGCCGCTGCTGGTGCTGGCGGGAATCGGGGAAATGAGCCGGGCGGGCATCGTGCTGAACCCTTTCCTGGGCACGCGCTTTAAGGCGGCGATAGTGACTACGGACCTGCCGCTGGAGCCGGACAAGCCAATCGACTTCGGGCTGCAGGAGTTTTGTGAAAAATGCCTGAAATGCGCCGTGGAATGCCATGCCAACGCCATACCCAGTGGCGGCAAGGAGATGTATAACGGCTACGAGACATGGCACTTCGATGCGGCGCAGTGCAGCAAATTCAGAACGACTAATCCCCACGGCTCGGCGTGCGGGCGGTGCATTAAAGTGTGCCCGTGGAACAAGCCGGAGGGCTGGACGCATGACATCGTCCGATATATGGTAAAAAGAGCCCCGTTTTTAGACAAACTAATCGTGAAGATGGATGACGCCTGGGGCTACGGAAAGCAGGACCAGAGATACAAGTGGTGGTTTGACCTTGAGGAGGTGGACGGGGTGGTGAAAGCGCCGGAAAAATAACGTCCCCGATTGAAGGGGACATGTTTTTCCGCTATAATATTAGAGTTCGGCGTGGTGAGTGTAGCCTAGCGGTTTAAGGCACCAGGTTGTGGCCCTGGAGATCGAGGGTTCAAATCCCTTCACTCACCCCATAACCACCCCGATTTGTTCCTCCTCACCAAGGGGAGTAATCAAATCCCTTCACTCACCCCAACGATGTTTTTATCAACTCCCCGCCGGTGATTGGCAGTAGTCCATATCCTTGCCCGTTTGATAAAATCGTCAACTTCCGTGTCCGTGCGGAAATCATCGACCCCGCAGTAATCATGATGAATCATTTTTTCCTTGTCCCTCATTAGCTTCCGTGAGGTAAGATTATAAGCAGGGTAACCGAGAGCCATCATATCGTAAATTTCCAGCTCCGGCGGAATTCCGAGAAGGTCTTTGGTCATACAATGCGCATAAGCGACCGCCACCGATGACACCCACTCGTTGGCAAGACCGAGGGTCGTGGCGGCAAGGCTCATATAGAGATAGGCACCGGCCAAGCTGGAAATATAAATCGACTGCCGGCGCTCGGCGTCATAGCGCATGGAAATGGGCAATCCCTTCAGGGTGCGAGTATCACCGAGTACCAGGATAAAGACCGGGGCGATGCGGTAGTCCATTTCCGGATCTTTGGAGGGGAGGTGGGGCACGCGCTGCCATGGTTCGCGGGTGCTCTCCGCTTTTAGAGTAAGCTTATGGTACTCCCGCACCCACTGGACGATGCTATCTCTCAGGGTCTTGTCTTTAATAACGACAAACTCCCACGGTTGCATGTTAAAGCCGGAGGGAGCCCAGCGTGCCGCCTCGATTATTTTTTCCACGTAATCATCGGGGATTGGGTCGGGCTTAAAGCGGCGGATAGTACGCCTGTTTTTGATAAAATCCAGAAAGTTAACGTAGTCCATGGAAGCCTCCTAAGACAAGAATGTTTGCTCAATTATAGACGCAAGGAGGCATTATTTCAATTCATTCTCGGAGAAAGTGCAACTAAATAGCCGATTTTAAGCACCAGGCGATACGGCAAAATCGAAACAGTAAAGGTGAATCATGTATAAAACTACACACCATGGTGTTATTTCGAGAAAATACATTTGTTTAAGCACCTTCCGGTATACGGAAGTCGGAGCAGAGCTTGCCGCTTACCGCCCAGCAACTCTTGGGATTTTCTCTCATAATAATATTGACATTTTCCGGTGACAGGCCGAGTTTCACAAACGCGTTGGTAATATCTTTAGCGAGCTGCCTTTTCTGGTCGATAGTATAATTTTCCCACATTTCCACAGTTACAACCGTCATGACGACCTCCTTGAAATTGATTTGAGTTTTATCTGGGGACATTGGGACCGCGGTGTGGTTTACCGCACCTGGGACAATTCTTAATCTGGTCATCCTTCATGGTAAATACCTTACCGCAGGAGCAATACACTTCTATCTTAGCCATAAACGAGTTCCCTTTCAACAGACATTCAAAATTAAGTATACATTTATTGAAACAGACTGAAAGCGACTTTTATCACCTGGGGGGAGGGAAAGAGTTGCCGAAAAGGTCGTCATGGGGTAAGATTGAAGCTGAACGCGTGCGCCTGTAGCTCAGCGGATCAGAGCATCGGTCTTCGGAACCGGGGGTCGTGGGTTCGAATCCCTCCAGGCGCGCTATTATAGAAAACAAGACACCCCCTTTAATCTAGCGGAGGGATAATTCCAGCTCTAAATCTCGCCGTAAACGCCATCCCGATAAAGCTTCGTGAGTCTGACAGGCGTAATGAGGTTGGTCAACACATCTCTACTCCGGGCATATACCTTGATATAGTTGCCGGTAAGACCGGACCAGACACCGCCGGACTGCTGTTCCCAGAGAACGTCCAGCGTCCTGCCGATAAAGCGCTCCTGGAACGCTTTGACGCTTTCTTCAGACAGGGCAAGCATGAGATTGCTGCGCTCTTTCTTCACAGCGTCAGACACCTGGTGAGGCATAGCGGCGGCTTCGGTGGAGGGGCGGGGGGAAAAGGGGAAAACGTGAATGCGGGCGAACTGCACTTCACGGCAAAAGTCCAGCGTTTCCCGGAATTCCTTATCGGTCTCGCCGGGGAAGCCGACGATAATATCTGTGGTTACGGCCACATCCGGAACGGAGTCGCGTATCAACGCAACAGCTTTTCGATAGTCGGTTACAGCATAACGGCGCTTCATCCTTTTAAGGACAGTATCGCTGCCGCTCTGGAGCGAGAGGTGGAAATGCGGGCATAAACGGGCATCCTGCCAGAGGCCAACCAGGGCGGGGGTAACCTGGTGGGGCTGTAGGGATGATAGGCGCAAACGGGGCACCGGGGTACCGGCGAGAATACGCCTGACAAGTCCTTCCAGATTTACTCCGTTGGATTCATAGGAGCCGATTTCCGTGCCGGTCAGGACAACCTCACGATAGCCGTTAGCGACCAGGCCCAGCACGAGAGACGTCACCTTCTCCGCCGCCACATTTTGCATGCTGCTGCGGACGAAGGGGACGATGCAGTAGGCGCAGAAGTTTTTACAGCCGTCCTGTACCTTGAGGAAGGCGCGGGTGCGACGGACGGCATGAGGGCCGGAGGGAACAGCGATGCCTGTTTGCCGACTTTGAGGGACGCCCAGCAGGTTGAGCAGATTCATCTTGCGGTCGTTGCCGAGGACAAGCTCCACACCTTCGATTTTATCGAGTTCGGCGGGGGCGCGGTGGGCGTAACAGCCGATAGCGATAAGGCGCGCGGAGGGATTGCGGCGGCGTGCCAGACGCAACAGGTGCCGCGATTTACGGTCGGCGACATGGGTGACGGAGCAGGTATTGAGGATATAGATATCGGCTTTTTCCGACGGGTCGACCAGGCGATAGCCGGCGGCTTCAAGCTGACGGGCCAGCTGCTGGATTTCCGCCTGGTTCAGCTTACAGCCAAGGCTATCTAAAGCGATGGTGGGGGGCTTTATTGCATCGTTCATATTATAAAGGGGGGTTCACTAAAAATTATACCGTTCCGGCCGGAGTAAGGTCAAAGAAGTGAAGCCCCTTAGAGTAAAGGAATAACGACTCAACTTGAAAACAAGTGTAAAATGTGTTAAAAATTAGGTATAAATCCCCTGCATGTATCGTTTCTTCCAAGCACAACAAGGAGGTTACTGACATTAACAATCAATACAACAGAGTTGTAGTTACCGGAATCGGGGCTCTTACACCGCTGGGGCTGGACATGGCGACAACCTGGGAAAATCTCATCGCCGGGAAATCCGGGATAGGTTATATAACGCTTTTCGACACCTCAAACATGGAGGTGAAAATCGCCGGGGAGGTCAAGGGATTCGACCCGACTATTTATATCAACCGCAAAGACATAAGGCGCATGGACCGCTTCGCCCAGATGGCAGTAGCCGCCGGCTTCCAGGCAGTCAAAGACGCCAACCTGAAAATCGATGACAGCAACAAGGACGACATCGGTGTATTTATAGGGAGCGGCATAGGGGGACTGACAACGCTGTTCGACCAGGCGAGGATCCTGGTGGAAAAGGGGCCGGACAGGGTGAGTCCTTTCCTGGCGCCGATGATGATTGCGGATATAGCCGCCGCCCAGATATCGATAGCGCTGGGGGTCAGAGGGCCCAACATGTGCATGACGTCAGCCTGTTCCAGCGGGTCGGACGCCATAGGCCTGGCGGTAGAATACATTAAAGCCGACAGCGCGCAGGTAATGATTGCCGGCGGCGCGGAAGCGATAATCAATCCGCTGGGGGTGACTGCCTTCAGCCAGCTAAAGGCGCTTTCCACAAGGAACGACGCGCCGGAAAAAGCGTCGCGACCCTTCGATAAAAACCGGGACGGCTTTATCCTTTCCGAGGGGTCCGTCGTGCTCATACTGGAGAAACTGGAGCATGCCCTGGACCGGGGAGCCAATATCCTGGCGGAAATAGTAGGCTACGGGGCCACGGCCGACTCTTTCCATGTAACACAACCGCTGGAAAGCGGTGAAGGTGCCGCCAAGGCGATGCAGTTGGCGATGAAAAGGGGCAACATCAAACCCGAGGAAATAGACTATATCAACGCCCACGGCACGTCCACGCAATTGAATGACACCATGGAAACCAGGGCGATTAAAACAACGTTCGGGGAGTATGCCTATAAAGTACCCGTCAGCTCCACAAAGTCGATGACGGGTCACCTTATCGGCTGCGCCGGAGCGCTCGAACCGGCGATATGCATTATGTCGATTTTAAACGGCATCGTGCCGCCGACGATTAACTATGATAATCCCGACCCAGCCTGCGACCTGGACTACGTGCCCAATACCGCGCGGGAGGTGAAAGTAAATACTGCGTTAACCAACTCATTCGGCTTCGGGGGACACAATTCGGTGCTTATCCTGAGGAAGTATAACGAGGCATAATTTTGAGCCATTGTAGCTGGAAACTGCTGCCGCCGGTGGAAGTCCTGAATGGCAAGGACAGTCAATCCAGCTATCCCCCGCTATTAATACAACTTTTACACAACCGGGGCGTCACACGGCCGGAGGACATCCCCTCGTTTCTGGCCAGCGACCGCAGCCTGATGGGCGATCCGCTATTATTTCCCGACATGGAAAAGGCGGTTGCCCGGGTCTACCGGGCGCTGCTCAAAGGGGAGACTATCGGCATTTACGGCGACTTCGATGCCGACGGCATAACCGCCACCGCTCTGCTAGTGCAGGGACTATCACTGCTCCAGGGGAAAGCCATCCCCTATATTCCCCACCGCCAGACGGAAGGACACGGGCTAACCACATCCGCTTTGAAAAGACTCCATGAAGACGGGGCCAGCCTGGTAATAACCGTCGACTGCGGTGTAACGGACGTTACGGAAGTCAAAAAGGCAATGAACGCGGGGCAGGATATCATCATCACCGACCATCACAATCCGCCGGAAAAAATCCCGGAAGCCCTGGCGATAATCAACCCCAAGCTGAATAATTCCAGATACCCATATACAAACCTGGCGGGGGTGGGAGTGGCCTTCAAGCTATTACAGGGACTTTTCCGCAGCCTGGGAAAAGAGGAGCAAATCGATATCGTGACAGACCTGGTAGCGATAGGCACCATCGCCGACATGTCACCGCCGCTGGGAGAAAACCGCTTCCTCATCAAAGAAGGCCTGAAAAACATGAACGCCAACCCGCGGCCCGGCATCAGGGAACTGATAAACCAGACACGGCTGGAGGCCGGGAATATCGACGCGGACAGGATTGCCTGGGTCATCGCGCCGTGCCTCAACGCGGCAGGCAGGCTCGCCGACGGACTGACCGGCTATAATCTCCTGATGACGGATTCGGACAAGGAAGCGCAGGAACTGGCGGTCTGGCTCGCCCGTAAAAACGAAGAAAGGCAGCGGCTGACCACCACCACACTGGCCAGGGCAAGGGAGCAGGTCATAGCCATGGGGCTGCCGCCGCTACTGATAACCGCCGACAGGGAATATCCCATGGGCATCGCCGGGCTGGTGGCGGGTCGGTTGACAGAAGAATTTTACCGTCCGGCCATAGTGATACAAACCGCGGAAACGGTCTGCCACGGCAGCTGCCGCAGCATCCCGGAGTTCGATATTATTGCGGCGCTGAATGAATTCAGCAGCTACTTTACTCGCTTCGGGGGGCACGCCGCCGCGGCGGGCTTTACGATGCCGACGAAAGACCTGCCGCAGATGGAAAGAGAACTAAGCGCGCTGGCGGCGGAAAAGCTGGCCGGGGTGGAGCTGCGACCGCACCTGAACATCGACGCCGAGGTAAAGCTAAACGAGCTCGGGGGGGAAACGTATCCGACCACGCAGATGCTGGCGCCTTTCGGGCACGGCAACCCGGTACCCACGTTTGTTAGTCGGGGTGTGGAGGTAGTGGACAGACGCACCATGGGCAACGGCAACGAACACCTGCGGATGAAGCTAAGACAGGGAGGCTCGGTGTGGGACTGCGTAGCCTTCCGACTGGGCAACCACCAGGGGGAATTTGCCTCCCGTATCGACGTAGTATATAACCTCGAGATCGATAACTGGGGCGGCAAGAAAAATCTACGGCTGAACGTACTGGACTTTAAAAGAAGCGGCTGACAGGAGGGGAAGATGAAAAATCCTAACGGGCCTTACCCGGGGAGGCAAATATTCCTGGGGATAACGAAGGATGGGAGACCGTCTTTAGCCTATCTGGTGACCGGGCGCAGCCCAGCCAGCCGGGAAAGAAAAGCGGCGCCGAAGGAAAACAGTATCATCATGGGGCCTATCGGCACGATAGCATACGACCCGCTGCGGCATTACACGGCTGTTAAATACGATAACACCTGCGGCCTCCTTGCCGTCAGCAACGGTATACAAACGGAGTCGATTTACGAGACATACAAGCTGCTCTATAACGTGAAATCCAGACCGGCGAGCGGCTATTTAAAAAAGATAATGGACGGCGCTAACTATGAGCATGACAGCCTGCAGACGCCGAGAATTGCCGGAGTAATAACGAACGACGGGGAGCAAAATAAACCCGTCTATATTTTGAGTATAAAGACGGCGGGTAAGCCGGCATTTACATGGCAATTAATGCCGAAAGCAGGCACACTGCACGGCGTTGCCACTTATTACGGCAACATGGAAAGCCCGGGGGCTTTCAGGGCGGAAAAGGGCCCGGCAGAGCTTAAAATAGACGCTAAAACGCCGCAGGAAATAGCCGAATTTATTTACGAGATATCAGCGGCGACCTATAACGGAGATGATATCCGGGTTTGCGCTATCGGGGGGATAAGGGGGGAGGGCAATAACTGGAAACTGGCGCTGATAAACCGGCACAAAGGCTAGAAAATAATTTAGTTATTGAGTATCTTCTTTTTTAACCCAGCGTGTCTTCCAGGCAATCAGGACGATACAGATAACCAGCACGATTACGCCGATAACCTGCGCCTGGTGTAAACCGAACAGGAAGTCCGTCCCCTCGCGTAGGAAGTCGGAGCCAATGCGCCAGACGGAATAAAAAGCCAGATAGACGAGGAATAGAGAGCCATCAGGTTTGAGCTTCTTCCACAGTAATAGCAGTATACCAAAGAGAATGATGGCATAAATTATTTCATAGGTGACGACCGGGTGGGTGGGGGTAAGACCGACGGCCTGATTCGTCGGGCTATTGGGACTGGTATAAACGAATCCCCAGGGAAGAGAGGTCGGCAGGCCGGTATCGTCGCCAAGAATAGTACAACCCACCCTGCCGATAGCCTGCGCTAATATTATGCCGGGAGCCAGCATATCCGCCATATGCCCGAAGGAATGTTTGGCAAAGAGATTGTAAAGCCAGATACCTAAAGCCGCACCCAGCACCGCGCCCCAGATGGAAAGGCCGGACCCTCCGACTATCTGACCCGGGTTGTGATAGTAATAGCTCCAGTGGTCGATGACATGGAGCAGGCGGGAGAAAATAACACCGGACGGGATACCGACCAGGGCGGCGTTGATAACTATATTATAGGAGAGGCGGGGGTCTTTCTTCACAGCAGTCAAAGCCCAGGTAACCAGCGTAACGACCGCCAGCGCCACCATAATGCCGTACCAGCCGACGTTAATGCTACCGATGGAAAAGGCTACGGGGTCGATGTTAACGTATATCATACTATTTCTCGCCGTACTAAATTAACTTTTTTACCCCACCCTACTCCTGGATTCCAGCCTGCGCTGGAATGACAGCAGAGGATTAAGAAGTCAAAGCTTCGATGAAGTCCTCCGCATTAAAGGTTATCATATCCTCCAGCCTTTCACCAACACCGATAAGTTGAATGGGTAGCTTGAGCTCATCGCAGATAGCCAGGACAATGCCGCCTTTGGCCGTGCCGTCCAGCTTGGCGATAAAGACGCCGGTGACGCCGACGGCCTCGGTGAAGTAGCGCGCCTGGGTAAGTCCGTTCTGGCCGGTGGTGGCATCCAGCACCAGGATAACCTCGTGGGGGGCGGAAGAGTCCAGCTTGGCAGCGACGCGGCGGACTTTTTTAAGCTCCTCCATGAGATTGAACTTGGTGTGAAGTCGGCCGGCGGTATCGATGATGAGAATGTCCACGCCGCGGCTCCTGGCCGCATGGAACGCGTCATAAACCACCGCTCCGGGGTCGGCGCCGGGCTGGTGGGCGATTACGTCCACTCCTGCCCTTTCGCCCTGTTTTTTAAGCTGGTCGATAGCGGCAGCGCGGAAGGTATCCGCCGCGGCAAGCAGGACGGACTTGCCTTCCTTCTTATATTTACAGGCGAGCTTGGCGATAGAGGTGGTCTTGCCGCTGCCATTAACACCAACGACGAGGATGACATGTGGGGGAGTAACAGCGGCGGGAGGCTCGCGCGAAGGAACGGATAAAATTTGGGTCATTTCCTCCCGAAGGAGGGAGCGGACATGAG
>MGMR01000101.1:4297-10883 GCA_001796495.1 Chloroflexi bacterium RBG_13_51_18 | reverse complement strand
GCGGGGATAAAGCCAGTCGCCGCTTCTCACGAAGCACATCCTGTGCCGTGCCTGATGGTAGAAAAGCAGTCCCCAGCTTTCCTTCCTTACCTGCACGCTATCGGCCAGGCGGCAGGTCACGGCTAATATACCCCGCAAATACCGTCGATAGAAAGTTCTTCAATAGTAATTTCTTCGATGATTTGTGGTTCATCATCGGTCTTGGTCTGATTATCCGGAGCGGCGGTTATTGCTTTATCCATTATGATTCTACCTCGGTTGATATTTACCTGTGAATTATGACGGTTCTTCAAGCCCCAGCCTGATGCGGAGGTTCTTGACATATTCCAGGCCGTTTTCCTTATAGGGTTCCGGCACCCAGGGCATAACTGCAAGCGTATCAAGCAGCGGTTTTATCTTATCGAACGGGACGGATATCATATGCAGTCCTTCAGGGAACATGCGGCGGCGCCTCATCCCGAAGCCCAGGCCGGTGGTAATATGATTTATCTCGCCGCTTAAATAGGGGTAAATAAAAAGCCAGGAACAGCCCATGGCGGCAGTGTATTTACTAAGCCACATGTCTCCTGTTTTATAGCTCGATGCCCGCAGGATAATTTCCGCCTGGGTGGTGCTGGCCATAATAAAAAGCAGGTCCGGCTCGAAGGTGAGTTTGTCCAGCGGGGCGAAGGCGACGTAATTTATAATGCCTTTATCGATTTTATAGATATGCTGATAGAGCCTGGCGCCGGAGCGGGGCGAATCGAAGACCTGAAGGCCCGCCCCGTATTCTCCGTTGGTATAAGGTTTTTCAAGGTCCTGCTGCCCCAGCACGTATGCCCCGGCATCGCAGGTGTGGTCTGCCATTTCCGCATGGAATACATTGCCGGTCTGCGCATGCTTCAGCATCTCGCATAAAGTCATCTTCTCTTTAATGCGGGCAATGCCAGCCGGGCGTTGAACGGTGAATTTAATGCCCACCGGCGGTGTTTCAAAGTTAAATTTATCAAGTATTGAATAATCTATCGTTGCTTTAGCCATTAAAATCCCTCATTTTAAAAACCGTTTCCTAGAGCGCCCCCTTCAATAGGCCCAGCACCTCATCGTAATTGAACTCGCGGGGGTTGCCCTGACTGCAAAAGTCGTTGGCGTAAACCTTGACGATTTTTTCGAGGTCGGTCTCTTTAACGCCAAACTGTTTTTTCAACTGCCCGGGTATGATATCGAGGTCTTTCAGAAGCTGTTCTATTTCATCGAACCAGCGGTCGGCGGCTTCCCACTCGGTCATGCCGTAGGTGTCGACGCCCATGGCGCGGGTCAAGGCGGCCAGTTTTTCAATGATAGCCGGCTGGTTGTACCGCTCGCCCGCCAGCATCATAATGGCGTTAATCCGCCCGTGGTGGCAGTCCGTCAGGGCGCTTATCTGGTGCCCCAGCCCGTGGACGATGCCGGCCCCCGCCCCGAACCCGATGGCGATGCCGCCCATCGTCGACGCCCAGCACATCCTCTCGCAGGCGGTGTTGTTCATGCGGTTGTAGGTGAATTCCCGCAGGTTTTTATAGACCAACTCGACGCAATGCAGCAGCATACCATGCGAGTAGGGCCCCGTTACCTTGGTGACGAAAGCCTCGATGCCGTGCGCCATGGCATCAAAGCCCGACCAGGCGGCCATTTCCCTCGACTGAAGTCTTGCCAACAGGGGGTCGATTACGGCGACGGTCGAGTGGATATTGGGCGCGCTGACCAGTATTTTCATTTTTGTTTTCGTGTTTGATAGCGCGGCGAAGGAGGAGACCTCGGCGCCGGTGCCGGAGGTGGTGGCTACGGAAACCTGGGGAATGGTACAGGGCTTCATCTTTTTCAGCGTTTCCATCCAGGGCGGGTCGATAAAAACGGTAAAATTGGTGATATCTTTCCCGCCGTTGGCCGCCACTACACGTACCCCTTTAGCGGTATCCATCGAGCTGCCGCCCCCCACCGCCACCACACCATCGCACTGCCCGTCTTTAAAGGCTTTATACGCCTCCATAATCTGCCAGTCCTTGGGGTTGGTGGTTATTTTATCGTAAATATCCGTGGACACGCCGGCGTAGTTGATGACTCCCTTGAGCTCGTCGACGATGCCGGTGCCTTTAAGACCGGAGGTAACGATTAAGGCTTTCTTCATGCCGGCGGCTTTGCATTCATCGCCCACCGTCTGGTAAGAGCCCCAGCCGAGTGCTATCTTAGGGATGGGGTTGGTGTAAATAATGGGGAATTCAAAAATTTCCTTATTTATCACGGCCTGCCTCCTTTTGTGTCCTACCTGATATTGTAAGCTATATGGGAACCATCATCAAGAAACACGCAGCAGCACTTTAACATTGTCGTCTTTGTTGTCCGTCAGCGCCTGGAAGCCTTTTTTCACGGCGTCTTTCAGGGGGACGATGGAGGAGATAAGGGGAGAGGGGTCGATTCTTTTTTCCGCCATGAGCTCGATAGCGCTCTTTCCCTCGTGGATGTAAATCGAGCTGCCAACTATCGTTCGCTCGGTGAAGGTCATGGTGGAGAAGTCGATAATGCCCGGTTTCTCGAAGATGCCGACGATTACCGCGATACCGCCGCGCTGTGTAAGTTCGATAGCCAATTGGGGCGTCTCCGGACGGCCGACGCATTCGATGCTGGCGTTAGTGCCGATGCCGTCGGTCATTGCCTGCAGCTGCTTTACGGGGTCGCCTTCGCTGGTATAGATAACCGCCGCGGCGCCCATCCTGGCCGCCAGCCTGCCCCGGCCTTTGTGCTTGGCGATGAGATAGACTGCCGAAGCACCGGCAACTTTTGCCGCCAGGACCGAACAAAGGCCTATCGCACCGTCCCCGAGGACGG
Source organism: Chloroflexi bacterium RBG_13_51_18 (assembly GCA_001796495.1). Taxonomy (GTDB): domain Bacteria; phylum Chloroflexota; class Dehalococcoidia; order Dehalococcoidales; family RBG-16-60-22; genus RBG-13-51-18. The sequence continues at coordinate 8,039 of MGMR01000101.1, read as the reverse complement.
CCACGGTGTCGCCCGGCTTTACCCGCGCCTGCCCAATAGCATGAAGGGCCACCGCCAGCGGTTCCACCAGCGAGCCCTGCTCGTCGGAGACATTATCCGGCAGTTTATAGCAGGCGTAGTCGGGAATAAGGAAGTATTCCGCCATGCAGCCGTCGGTCAGCAGGCCGGTAAAGCCCTGGTTCACGCAGAGGTTGTAAAGCCCCTTTTTACAGACATAGCAATCGCCGCAGTAGTAATAGCCCACCCCGCTGACCCTGTCCCCGACCTTAAAGCCCTTGACGCCTTTGCCCACCTCCGCCACCGTACCGGCGAACTCGTGCCCCATCGTCAGGGGGGCTTTACCCAGGGGGATAAGGATGGGGCCGCTGGTATATTCTTTAAGGTCCGTCCCGCAGATGCCGGCCAGCGTTACCTTAATCTTAAGCATACCGGGGCATAGTGAAGGCTCCGGGGCGTCCTCATAGCGCACGTCTTTGCTGGCGTACCAGCGCAGGGCTTTCATCGGGGTAATTATTCAAGAGGGAAGGGAGAATTGTCAAGGAAAAGAGTTACAATTCTCCCAACAACGCTTCAATTTTCTTTGGGTTGATTGGCTGCTTGACCAGCGGCAAGTCTTTAAGCTGTGGCAAAGAGTCTTCATAAACTGGTCTTTCCTGCTTAAAGATGATACCGATAGGAATTTTATCGCCCCACTCCTGCGCCTTTTTCAGCGCGGCGGCCTTATTGGTGGGGTCGTAGCTTTCCTGCTCCACTTTGTAGACCCGCTGTTTTATGATGTTTTTTGACATGGGTGCGTATATCCCGAATAATGTAAAATATAGGAGTGTTCAACATCGTGTCTTCTCATTCTGGTATAATTTAGTATCTGTTTATACGCTGTAACACAGGAGGTACGCCATGAGTGGTCTGGGGATTGCGCCGCAAATATCTTTATGGATACTGATAGTGCTGCTGCTTGGCTGCTCCGCTTTCTTTTCCGGCTCGGAGACTGCCCTCATGACGGTCAACCGCGCCCGCCTGCGCCAGTTAGCCAAGAAGCATTCGCGGGGCGTGAAAATGGTCGAGGGGATTCTGGAAAAACCGGAAAAGCTTATCGGAACGATTCTGCTCGGCAATAATCTCGTCAATGTGGCTATGTCGGCTATCGCCACCGCCATGGCCCTTTCTCTGTGGGGCGATGCGGGTATAATCTACGTCACCGTCGGGCTTACGGTCATTATCCTTATCTTTGCCGAGATTACCCCAAAGGTCTATGCCCGGTATCACAGCGAAGCTATCTCGCTTATCACCGCGCCGATTATAAAAGGCATCATGACCGTTTTCCGTCCTGTCACAGGAGGCGTAACTTTCCTGGTACAAAAATTATTGCTTTTGTTAGATATTGATATCACGCGCACACGACGGAACATCGTCACGGAGGGCGAGGTCAAGAGCCTGATTAATATAAGCTGGGAAGACGGCTCTATTTCCGCGGAAGAAAAGGAGATGATTTCCAAGGTCTTTACCCTTAATGATAAGGCGGTGGCCGACGTCATGATTCCCAAAAGGCGCATGGTTACCTTAAGGTCGGATTATACTATCGACCAGGCTTTAAAAACGGTAAAAAGACACGGTTATTCCCGTTATCCCGTAAGGCTTGGCCGGAGCCAGGAAATCATCGGCTTTATCCATTCTAAAGACCTCCTCGGTAAAAGCGGCAGGAAGAAATTGAGTTCGATGAAAAAGCTGATCCGGCTGGCTTATTTCATCCCGGAGAATAAAAAAATCAACAGCCAGTTGCGACATTTCAAGAGCCGCAAGATGCACCAGGCGGTCGTCCTTAATGAAAAGGGCGATGTAGCCGGTCTTTTAACGCTGGAAGATATCCTGGAGCAGATGGTCGGCAGTATTGAGGACGAATACGATATTTAATAGCCGCATCACACTCAAACTGTTATAATGATTAAAGCCACAGTAATCTGAAATAGAAAGCGATTGTGTTCATGGAAGAAAAAGACGTACAGCACATTAAAGAAGTTGCCGGCAAGATTAGACAAAATGTAGAAAGCGTTATCGTCGGCAAAAGCGAGGTGGTGGAACTGGCGATAGTCGCCCTGCTCTGCGAAGGGCACCTTCTCCTTGAGGACGTGCCGGGCCTGGGCAAGACGGTCCTGGCCAAGTCCCTGGCGAAGTCGCTGGGGTGCTCCTTCCGCCGCGTTCAATGCACGCCGGACCTGCTGCCCTCCGATATCACCGGCACCCATATTTTCAACCAGAAAACGGCGGACTTTGAATACCGCCCCGGCCCTGTCATGTCACAGGTTTTGCTGGCCGACGAGATAAACCGCGCCACCCCCCGCACGCAGTCGGCCCTGCTGGAGGCCATGCAGGAGCGCCAGGTCACTACCGAAGGGGAGACCCGCCCTTTACCCCGGCCCTTCCTGGTGATGGCAACCCAGAACCCCATCGAGCTGGAAGGCACTTTCCCCCTCCCCGAGGCGCAGCTAGACCGCTTTTTAATGAAAATACAGATAGGCTACCCCTCCCCCGAGGACGACCGCACGATTTTATCGCGGTTCCGCGGTGATGACCCGCTGGAAAAGCTGGCATCGGTGGTGTCCGCCGAAGAACTGATTAAGATGCAGCGGGCCTGCCGGGACGTGCACGTGGCTACCGATGTCGAGGACTATATCATACGGCTGGTACACGCTACCCGCAAGCATGCCGCCGTCGAGCTGGGCGCCAGCCCCCGCGCTATGCTGGCGCTTTATAATGCCTCCCAGGCCCTGGCCGCTATACGCGGTCGGGCTTTCGTTACCCCCGACGATATTAAATATCTCATGACTCCTGTTCTGATTCACCGCATCATCCCCCGGTCGGAGAGCCGACTGCGCGGCCAGAAAGCGGAGCAGACTCTCAAGGAAATCAGGGACTCTGTTTTTGTGCCGGTTGAAGATGAGGGCGCCGCCGAGGAGGCGTAAGAGATGCGGGGCGACTACTGGATTTTCATCGCCGCAATCATCCTGATTGTCAGCCTGGCGCTGCAACAGGTGCCGCTGGCCCTGGTTTCCCTGCTTTTTATCCTGACCGGCGGTGTGTCCCGACTCTGGAACAAGTATTGCCTGCACCGCATAGAATATAACCGCCGTTTGAGCCACAGCCAGGTCTTTTTCGGCGAAGAAGTAGTCCTTGAAATAGAGATTGCCAACCGCAAGCCGCTGCCGCTGCCCTGGCTGAAGATAGAGGACGAGCTGCCGGAGCGGCTGACCCTCCTTAAAGGAAAGGCCTCGCCCTCCCACGAAGACCGTGTGACCCTCACCAATATCTTTCCCATCGGCATGTACCACAGGGTAAAGCGCCGCTTTCCCATCAAATGCCCGCAGCGGGGCGCTTTCATCTTCGGCCCCACCCGTATCCAGTCCGGCGACCTTTTTGGTTTCTTCCGGCGCTACATGACAATTGATAAACTTGATTTTCTGCTGGTCTATCCGCGCCTGGTGCCGCTGGAAAAGCTGGGCATACCCTCCCAGCAGCTCTTCGGGGATATCCGTTTGAAACATCACCTTTTCCAGGACCCGGTGCTGACTGCGGGTGTCCGCGAATACCAGTCCGGCGACAGCCTCAAGCGGATACACTGGAAGAGCACCGCGCGACTCGGCAGGCTGCAGACTAGGGTCTATGAACCCACTACTACCATAGATATCAGCATTTTCCTCGATGTGCGCACCCTCAGAGCGCCGTTGTGGGGCAGCAGTTATCAGTT
>MGMR01000101.1:0-4260 GCA_001796495.1 Chloroflexi bacterium RBG_13_51_18 | reverse complement strand
CAGCACGCTTTGAATTCCGGTTTCCGCGTAGGCCTGTATATCAACCAGATAACCCGCTTCTCCAAGGGCCTGGTCACGGTGCCGCACAGCCAGCATCCGGACCAGCTTTTACGCATACTGGAAGTCCTTGCGCAACTGCACCAGGTGGAAACCGTGCCAATTGCCAGGTACGTGCGTGAGCAGGCCAGCTACCTGCCCTGGGGCAGCACTTTGCTAGCTATTTCCGCCCAGCCCGACGAAAGCTTAATGGCGGCCCTGCTTGATTTAAAACGGGTTGGACGCAGCGTGGCTTTGATTGTCATCGGCTCGGAGGTCGAGGAAGTAAGCGCTGCCCATTTTCCTGTTTACCGCGTTTCCGACGATGTCGCCTGGACGCTCGTTGAAGAAATAGGGCTTAAAGAGGTGCCGGGCTAATGATATCGACGGCAAGGTTCCGTGGCACCGACTGGCTGGCGGCGGTCTTTTACCCGCTGGCGGTAGTCCTCATGGAAGCCTTCTGGGTCTCTCCCTGGTTAAGCTGGATAGGCGCCCTCTCGTTTTTCCCGGAGTCCCGCCCGGTACTGCATCTCCCCTCCGTTATTATCGTCATCGTTGTTTCGCTGCTAATCACCAGGATATTCGACCCGAAAAAAATGCCGCTGTTACTTGTGCAGATTATCGTTATCGGCAGCGGCTTCGCGACCATGCTTTTGGTGCTCGGCGTCGAATACGCTGACGGCTATACCTTTTTAAGCGGTGCATGGTTCGGCCATATCTTCCGGGTGCTGGGCAATACCTTCAATAGCACCGGCACTATAGCCATGGCTATCCCGGCTATTATTTACCTCTGGTGGCGGGGCATCATGCTGGGGCAGTCCACCTCCTATTTCAGGAATATCTACCGCTCCTTCCTGCTCGGTATGGGAGCATTAATTCTACTGATTATCTTCTGGAAAATCAGTGGGGTAGAGGGGGGCGGTTCCGGGCTGAACTCGGAAATCGGTCTCGATATTATCGCTTTCTTCTTCTTCGGCCTGCTGGCCATCGCGGTCAGCCATCTCTACAGTATGCGCAGCACCATGCCCAAGGAAGATGCCGGGCTGACTTCAGTATGGCGCTGGATGCCGGTCATGCTAGGCGTTATAGGAGGGATGATTGTTATCGGATTCGGCGTGGCCTTCGCGATATCGCCGGATTTTATCGAGACTATAGGTAATGGTGTAAAGACTATCCTGGCATTCCTGGGCACTGTATTAGGATATATTATTACGCCGATTATTTATATAGTGCAGGGCTTTGTTATTGCGTTAAAGTGGTTTATGGGTCTTTTCGCTAGTGATCAACCCGTCCAGCCTGAAGAACCGGGCAGCCCCTTCCCTCAAGATTTGCAGCCTGAAAACACCGTGGATATGCCGCCCATAGTGACGGAAATCATTAAGTGGGTAGTGGTAGGGGCAATCATCGCCGCCGTTATTTTCTTCCTGGCCAGGGCTGTCGCCCGCTACCGCGAGCGCTACGCCCGTGAAAACATGGATGAAGTCCGCGAGTCGCTTGGAGGCTGGCGCGCTTTTAAAGACGACCTGGCGCTTCTCTTCAAGTCGCTGGGGAACAGATTCAAGAGAAAGTCCCCCGCCCCATCGCCCTTCATTTATAACGATGAGGATATGGGCAGGCTGGATATCAGGGAGATTTTCCGCCATCTGCAGTGGGAGGCAGGACGCTCCGGCGTACCCCGCCGCCGCCATGAAACGGCCGCCGAATACGCCCGGCACATCGAGCATGTGATGCCGGAGAGCCGACTGCCGCTAAACGACCTTACAAAGATGTATGAAAATGTGCGCTACGGCGAAGAAATAGCCCCGATAGATAAGCTGGACCGCGCCAATAGCCTCTGGCAGAATTTAAAGGGATTGATAAAGAAACTGCGCGGGGCCTAGCTCCGTTTTTTCGGCGTGACCATCAGCAGCGGCAGCCCGGAATGCTTGAGCACATATTCTGCGGTGCTTCCCAGTGTTATATGTCTCAGGCCGGAATGCCCGTGAGTAGCAATAGCAATAAGGTGCCCGCCCCTTTTTACGCGGTATCTTCGGTGAAAGCCGTCACGTCGTCTATCTTTTCAGCGTCGCAGAAAAGCATTACCAGGCGGTCGATGCCCAGCGCGATTCCCCCGCACTCCGGCAGGCTCTCCATCGCTTTTATGAATTTCCCCGGCATAGGCATCCGCTGCCCGCGCTCGCGAACGATTTGCTCTATCGCTTCACTAAAGCGTCTTGCCTGTTCCCCGGCATCTGCCAGCTCGCTGTAGGCGTTGGCCAGCTCCAGCCCCCCGATAAACACCTCCGCCCGCTCGGACACCGACGGATTATCAGCTTTCAGCCTTGCCAGCGATGCCTGCAACGCGGGGTATTCTATCAAAACGGTCGGCCGTTGGGGGGCAAAACCCGGCAGCACTTTATCTATAAAGTCGATATCGTACCTTTCGGGGTTAGGCTCTGCCACCGGGTCCCAGCCGGCGGCTTTTATATAAGCTTCTCTAACGGTCAATCTCGGCCAGGGCAGGCTGATGTTAATCTCATTTCCCCGGTACGTTATTTTTTTTCCAATCCCCAGCTTTTGCGCTATCCTCGCGACCAGCTTTTCCGTGTCATCGATGATTTTAAGGCAGTCGGCCCCTTTACGGTACCACTCGAGCATGACGAACTCCGGATTATGCCACCGTCCCCTCTCCCCCTTGCGGAAGCAGCGACTGAACTGGAATATCTTGTCATAGCCGGCCGCCAGCAGGCGCTTCATGTGCAGCTCGGGCGAGGCCGCCAGGAACCAGCCCTCGCTATCAAAAGGGACGATAAACGGTTCCGGGGCGATGGCCGGGGCGCGGACAGGCGTTTCAACCTCGAGGAAGCCCTGCTCTGTGAAAAAATCGCGGATAAAAGTAAAAATCAAAGCCCGCCGCTTTAGATTGGATTCCAGGCGGGCGAGTCGCTTTTGCTCATCTGCTGACATCGGTCACTTGCCGGTGGCAACGCGTTCCACGTAGTTGCCGGTGCGCGTGTCTATTTTAATAACGTCACCCACTTTAATGAATGCCGGCGTGCCGAGGCTGTAACCCGTTTCCACTACCGACATTTTATTCTGCGGGGTGATGGTCGCCGTCTTGGTGGATATTTCGGTCTCGATTACCTTGAGGTCGATGGTTAAGGGCAGGTTGATATCGATTGCCTCGTCGCCCATCATCAGCATCACCACCTCCATGCCCTCTTTAAGGAAATTCTTCTTTATGCCCAGCTGTTCTTCGGAGATGCCGTGCTGTTCGTAGTTCCGGGAGTTCATGAAGATATACTGGTCGCCTTCGTGGTAGAGATACTGCTCTTCCTCCGTGTTCAGAGAGGCTTCATCCACGGATTCTCCGGAGCGGTACGTGCGGTCGACAACTCTGCCGTCGCGCAGGTTTTTCAGTCGCAAGCGGTAAACGGAGCGGCCTTTGCCCGGCTTGGTGAACTCCGCTTCTTCAACATTGTAAAGGGCGCCGTCTATTATCAGTTTACTGTTCTTGCGCACGCCAGAGATTTCCATCTATTCTCCTTCTGGATATGAAAAAGACCTGTTGAGTCTTTTATCGATTCACATAATATTATAGCATCTCCGGAGAACAGTAGAAAAGAGTCCTCACAAATTATATGAGGGGATAACTATATCATCCTTCCGGTTTTTGCCCCGTCCAGGATGGCGTTGACAATCAGCCCCGGCTCCGCCCCGCTGCCGATGTTATGTACCTCCGGCGCGGTGCCTGCCAGGCTTTCAGCGATTTGTGTATTTGGCCGGTAAGGAAGGGTCACCAAGATAGTATCGGCTTCCAGCACTTTATTAACACCTTCTCTGGTGGTAATCGCCAGCCCCATTTCCATTACATCCTCGATTTTAGCTTCGGTATAGCGGATGATGCCTTTTTTATCCAGCCAGGGGAAGAAACGCATCTGGTCTTCTACCGGTATCCCTTCGCCCAGGGCCTTGCCGTCGTGGACGATGGTTACCTGCCGCTTGCGCTTAATCAGGAATTCGGCGGTCTCGCAACCATGTATCGCTCCACCCACGATTACTACGCGGTCGCCGATGGGCATCCAGATTTTCGTAAGCTTCTGCAGGGTCTTCACCCCGAAGAACCTCATGAAAAAGCACAACTGCCGGTGCAGCTGGCTGCTATTGACCACGCTGCGTCGATCGCTGCCGGGTATTGTAAGTTTATCAGGCAGCGCCCCCGCCGCCAGTATCAGAGTATCCGGC
>MGMR01000100.1 GCA_001796495.1 Chloroflexi bacterium RBG_13_51_18 | reverse complement strand
TTGGTAGCGCATACGGGATTCGAACCCGTGATCTCGTCCTTGAGAGGGACGTGTCCTAGGCCGCTAGACGAATGCGCCATAAAGAATATCTGTCTGTCTGAATATTATCCCGCCCCTCCGCCGCCGCATATTATTATCGCTTTTTTCCAGGTATTGAGTCAAGTGTATTGGCGTTTGTAGCATTTCGGGCAATTGGTTCATTTTTTCTGGGTAATAACCCTGATTATAATCCCTGATAACCCTGATTATGAATAAGGGTTTATCCTTTAAAAAGTACATATTGCCTCCAATTTACATGATTATATCCCATCCTATAATGAAGCGGTTTAACATAACTGAAGATTTGCGATGGATTATTTTGAGGCAAGTGGCATAGTATGTTTATTGGACTCTGTAAAATAAAAACTATACGTATTGTTGCCGTAGCTTTGTTAATTGGTACATTTATTTCTTTTTCTGCACCCGCTCCCCGTGCCCTGGCGCTGACCACAGAAATTCTCAAGCCAACCGATTACACCTTCTCTGCCGGTGGCACAAACAATGATCCCACGTATGCCTTCGATACTACTGTCGGAGGTGAAGATGCTACCTACAATATGGTAGGCGTAGGCGATAACAATGCAGATCCCACTATTGAGTATCACACTTGGCAGACGTCTTCCAATAATCACTCGGAGCGTCGGCTTTATATCCTGTACCGCGGCCGTAACAACGGAACCGGGTCCGCCAGAGACCTCTGGAGCCTCAGTTACTCCATTAACGGGGGTACCGACTATACAATAATTTTAGAGGGGCTGGCGAATACCGCCAAAGAGACTTCCCCCGTGGTATATATACCCGATGATTTAGATTTATCGCAGCTCGTCGTTAAAATTTCCACCTTCCTGGTCGGCGCCAGTAATAACGGCCATGTTCGTGTCTGGGACGTATGGCTGGAATGTGATTTTACCTCCTTTCCCCTGGTAGGCACGCAAATCAGCGGCAGTGACCCTATTGTCGTTAACCCCACCACCTTTACCCCCCAGCAGGAATGGACTACCGTAACCGTCCCTGTCTGGCATGGGGAAGCCTTGTCTCATATAGATGCGGTAGAAATCAAATTGTTTTATGACAGCGCTGGTACCGACCCGGATGAATCCGGTTTTAGTGAAGATGCCCAAACTTGCGCTGTTTTTACTTGGACCAGGGATGGCGCGCCCGAATGGGATATTTCGACTGTTGGTACCACCTGGGCAATCAATACTTCAGGGTGTAGCAAGCCCAGCGATGCTGTGCTTAAGGGCGACTGGGTTTTTTCCTTAAAAGTCGGCAAGGTAGCCACTTACTCCGCCGATGCTGCTGATTGGGATGTTTATGCTGAGGCTATTGATTACAACTCCGCGACCAACTCGGACTATCTCCGCGATACTGAAATGAACTGGTATGGCGAAGTATCGGTGGACACGGTAAGTGTTTACTGGGATAGTGTTGCTCCGGACACGGACTTTAACGATGCCACCAAGCAAACCGATATTTCCGTAACGTATATTGCCAATGGTCCTTATTATGAAAAAGTTGCCGCCGCTCCCACTTGGATGGGCGGCCTGGGCAACGCAACATTGAATACCGGCGGCGTTCCGGGGTCGATGGAATTTTCCATCAAAGCTGACGACACTGATAATCTAACCGCTGCGCAATTAATCTCTGCCTATCCAACTTTTATTACCATCAACAGCGCCGGAACGCAGACGGATGAATCTGGCGATGAGGTATATACCAACACCTTATGGCTCAAACTGGGTATCATTCTCGATGATACGTTCGATGGCGTTGTTTACTACATGATAAGCGCCACCCCATAGCCGGCCTTGCTTGAGTGTTTTTCCTATGGATAATAACCCTGATTATAAATTGGGGTTCGCCTCACTAAAAACCATAACCTCCCTAGTCTTACAAACCCATTTTCCCCCCTATAATAAAAGTAATTTAACTAAATTTAAAGAGAAGCCCGCGGGTGTCCGTGAGGTGAGTTTGTTGTTATGTTTAAAAAACTATTTAAACTAAACACTATAAGTATTGTTTTAACCGCGTTTCTTATCAGCGCGTTCATTACCTTTTGTCTGCCCGCGCCCCGCGCCATAGCCCTGACCACAGAAATCCTTAAACCAACAAATTGGACATTTAATGGAAAAGGCACCAATGGTAATCCTACCTACGCATATGACTTCACCACCGGCGGTGACAGCACTACCTATAACAGCTTTGAGGTAGGCTTTAGTAATGCTGACCCTACTATGCGATATCACACCTGGCAGACCTCCTCGAATACCCACTCGGCGCGCCGGCTCTATATCCGCCGCAGCGGCACTGGTAACTCTGATGATACCTGGAGTATCAGTTACTCCATTAATGGAGGTACCAACTATACCATAATTGAGTCCGGGCTCCTTAACCCCGCAATAGGCACCACTACCGCAGTGACTATCCCCGCTGGCTTGGATCTATCACTTCTGTATGTAAAGATTGCCACCAGTAAAAGCAGCGGTCCGGATGGCGGCTATGCTTATATTTATGACGTGTGGCTTGCAGCAGATTTCACTTCAGTGCCCAAGGTAGGCACGCAAATCAGCGGCAGTTACCCCATTGTGGTTAATCCCACCACCTTTACCCCCCAGCAGGAATGGACCACCGTCACTGTCCCCGTCTGGCACGGGGAAACATTAGCCCGCATTAATTCCGTAACGGTCAAGGTGTTCTTTGACAGCGCCGGCAGTAACCCCTCCGAGTCCGGATTCAGCGCCAATGTCCAGACCTGTGCCATACTCACCTGGACCAGGGGCGGCTCTCCCATTTGGAATATCACTCCCGCCGGCACCACCTGGGCCATCAATACTGCCGGCTGCAGCAAGCCCAGCGACGCCGTGCTTCAGGGCAACTGGGTATTTTCCTTCAAGATAGGTAAGGTAGCCACATATTCGGGCGGTGCTTCTGATTGGGATGTCTATGCCCGGGCTACCGACTACAACTCCGCCACGAGCTCGGATTATCTCCGGAATACAGAAATGAACTGGTACGGTGAAGTGCTGGTCAACACCGTCGATGTTAGTTGGACTACTGTTGCCCCCGGCATTGATTTCGGTGAATCCACCAAACAAACCGATATTTCCGTAACTTATATTGCCAACGGTCCCTATTATCAGAAAGTAGCTGCTACTACTACCTGGATAGGCGGTCTGGGCAACGCCACATTGAACACCGGCGGCACTCCGGGGTCGATGGAGTTTTCCATCAAAGCTGACGATACTGATAATTTAACCGCCGCAGTATTGCTGAACGCATACCCTACCTATGTCACCATCAACAGCGCCGGTACCCAGACATCCGAGTCAGGCAATGAAGTATATACCAATACCCTCTGGCTAAAGCTGGGCAACATAACTACTGATACTTTTAGTGGCGTCGTTTATTACATGATAAGCGCCACACCGTAAAATTATGGATGAAAAAAATAGCGTGATTAATAGCACGCTTTAACATATATGCGGCTAATAACCGCCTGTTATATAACAGCTGGAAAAATTCCAGAAAAGGAGGTTTCAAAATACATGAAACTATTAAAGTTTATGGGCATCTTGATAAGCCTGGCTGTGTTTTTCAGCCTGGTACCGGTTGCCTGGGCGGCGGAAGATACGGTTTCCGGGAGTTTCACGCCTACCAACGTTCTTCCTACTGTTACGGTCTTGAACGTCTACGATAGTGGAAACTCGACGGTTACTAACATGTCGCCCCAGGTGTACTATTGGGTCAAGGTAACGGCCGGGGATGGCAACACGATCGATGATATCGACCAGTTAGATGTCGAACTGTTCTACGATCCTACGGGTGCTGACCCTGCCGCACCGGGTGTCGCTGATACACAAAACTGCTCCATCTTAACCTGGGACAAGGATGGTGGTGGCAGTGAGTGGGTTATTGATGCCGGTGGTGGTACTACTTGGACGATTCTAACGGCAAACTGCACCAAGCCGGGTAACATGACGGCAGCCAGTGGTGAATGGGTCTTCGTTATTACGGTGGGTAAAGTCGCTACTGAATCGGTAGGGGCGGCCAACTGGGATGTCTATGGCGTAGCTACTGATGACGTAGGTACCGGTGACATGTTCACGCGTGACAAGGAAGTGCTCTGGTACGGTGAAATATCCACCGGTGCCTCGGCAAACTTTGGCTCCGTTGATAACGATTCCGGTTTTGCCGATAACACCAATGAAGTCAGCGGCATATCGGTAACCTACATCACCAACGGTGACTATGACCAGCAGGTTAAATCGGATGCGTCATGGGCCGGGGCATCATTCACGGCAAATTATGATGCTACCGGGGTTTGTAACGATGGCCAGGAGTTTTCACTGAGGGCCTTTGATTCCGATGTCTTCGGGTCTGCCGTGCAGGTTGATACCACCGGTGTCAGCATTGATGCCACCGGCACGCTTACCGCTGAAGCGGGCAACACCGTAGCCACTAATACGGTGTGGCTGAGAATCGCTCTGGTATTCCAGAACGATACATATAGTGGTAATATAGTATATATAATCGCAGATCGTTAATCGTCTAATTGGTTAACAGGAGGTGGCTATGGCCTCAACTTTAAAGAAAGCAATCTGCCTTGGGTGGCTGCTGGCGCTATTCAGTGCCGTTATATGGGTAGCGCCAGTGCAAGCCCAGGGCGGGTTTGCCATGTCCGGGAGTTTTTACGCCCAGAAATTGGAACTGCCGCAGGGAACAATCCTGCGCACGCCTGATATATATGTAGTAATCTTCAATAACTCCGCTGAAGATATCAACGTGAAAATGACAACCAGAGCTCCTCTCGGGGTGACCATTGTCTTGTCGGAATATGATTTTCCCTTGAGCGCCAATTCCCAGAAAAAGCTGGAAGTCGGTCTAGACATCGGTATGGAAGCCGTGCCGGGCGACTATAAAATAGGCATTACCGCCGAGCCCTATAAAGAAGGGGGCGAAGGTATTCAGATTGTCGGAGGTGCCGGACAGGAAGCTGACCTCACTATTACTGGCGACTTTGGTTCGGTGGATATTTCCACCGTCAGTACGAACGGAGCCCCGGTGCCGGCGATGATTATTCTATTCCGCGCTTATGAAAAAGACAACTTTGAAATCGCTCGTACGGAAACAGGCAGCCTAATAACTAATGTATCTCCCGGCAACTACCTGACGCGTGTTTATATAGCCGGCAGAAATCTCGCTGAGGAAAGTTTTGCGGTTGCCGCCGATGAGCAAAAAACTATAAGTCTAACGGTAAAAACCGTCTATTTTGAAGGCTTTGAAATCGTGCCGCTCAACCAGAGAGACACGGAAACGCTGGTTATGGTGCGTGTGGTTGCTACGGTGAAAAACCTTTTAGATGCCTTCAATGACGTTAAAGTCAATCTGCTTGTAAGTAGTGATACTCAACAGGATAACATAAACATAATTAGCCTAAGTCGTCTGGAAAAAGGCGATGTTGAATTGAGCAATAACTACGTGCCGGGTGATGGCTGGCGGCAGGGTGTATACCTCTTTAAGCTGGAACTGGAAGTCGGCGGGCAGATATACACTACATCACAAGCAAAAGGACTGAAAATTGATGAAACGGGGAAAGCCAGCCTGATTGGTGTTGGTAGCGCTACCGATATTGCGCCTTCAGCGTCCACGACATCACCTGCAGATACAGAAGCCGGGAGTTCATTCACCTGGTTGATTATCATAGGTGCTGCCGCAGGCGTATTGATAATAGCAGCGATTATCGCACTCGTTATAAGGCGTAAAAAATAACTTGCGGCGGATAACTATCAACGATGTGCTGGCAACGGTACAATGCGGATTATTCTCTTATTGTGCTTAACGCTTATCTTTTTACTGTCGTCAGGCACGCCGGTCTGTGCGAGCGACTCGGTACTGGGAAGCTTTACCATACTCGATAGCATTCCGCCGTCCCCTATTACCAACCTTACCGCTGTCAGCACTGCCTCGTATTCGGTAAAGCTTAGATGGACCGCACCCGGAGATGACGGCAGCGTGGGCACAGCTAGCTATTACGAGATCCGATATTCTACCTTACCCATCACCAGTGAAAATAGATGGAATTCCGCCAACAAGGCCTTTGGAGCCCCCAAGCCCAAGATAGCTGGATCAACTCAAAACTTTACTGTAAGCGGCCTTCTTACCTATACCAAATATTACTTTGCCATTAAAACGGCCGATGCGCGATACAACTGGTCTCTTCTCTCCAATTACGTCAGTGCTACAACAATGTTGGAATACACGGCAGTATCGCAAAATCCAACCGTTCCACCGCCTACAAGTACAATTGTCCCCGCTACGCCCGCTGTTTCCGATATTATATACATTGATATCAAAGGGAAGAGGGGGGTTATCTTTTTAACTCTCTTGTCTGACGGCACGCTGGCCAAGACAACGATAATAACGTTAAATGAACGCCAGCTTGAAATGACCATCCAGAGAGGGACTATTCTCCTGGATAAAAACGGCAAGCCTATAAATGTCATCGTTTTAGAGCTTGTCGAGCCATATGGGTCGGCGCCACCCGGGTTCGAGTTTCTAGCTACCTATGATTTCCAGCCGTCGTGCGTTATCGAGCCTGCGCTTGCGGTAAAGATGCTGTACGACCGACAAAAATTGAAAGCAGACGTCAATGAGAACGATATCCATATTGCGTATTACAACCAGACCCAGAGTCGCTGGGTATCGCTGGCCACTATGGGGGATACCGCTAATCAGGCTGTAAAAACCAGCACAACTCACTTCTCGCTTTTCTCATTGGTAGTCCCCAAATCAAAGATGGGGGGCGTGTCTTCAAATGCAACGATAATACCGCAGTTAAACGTGACCGGCTTGACCCTAAGTTCAAATGTAATTGAGCAGGGCGAAAGCCTTATTGTCACCGTTGATGTACTAAATGAAGGTGACACTGAAGGTGAATTCTATCTGCGGTTGCTTTACAATGGAACCACTCTGGATGAAAAGATTATCAACCTCATGGCGCTGCAGGAAAAAGAGGAAACATTTACCGTGATGCTGGAAGAGGAAGGTACCCATACTATCGGTGTCGGCTCGATGCTGACCACGGTCACTGTTAAAAAACACGAAGCATCGTTACTGGATGATCTCGGGCGGCTGCGCACACCATTAATCTGGGGGTCTATAGCCGGCCTGGCTATAGTCTTTATTGTTGTCCTTATAAACCGCTGGCGGAAAAACAAAACCGCCCCGCGCCGCCTGTAGTAATCACGGCCATTGGTAGCGGATAAACATACTGTTTTACTTAACAGAAAATCCCCGGGAATCTTTGAAAGATGGCTGGCGAGCCAGGATTCGAACCTGGGCTAAAGGATCCAAAGTCCTCTGTGCTACCACTACACAACTCGCCAATGTTACTCGTACGATTATATCATTTAGCCTTGATAGTGGCAATGCTGCATCGATAATCAATTGGCGGCTCTCAATACATGGAAATGCCCCGCCGTCATCGTGAAAAGCGATATATTTAGCGGGGCATTGGTATATGGTGATAGGCGAATTGATGTTACTTTTTCTTGGTTGTGGTACCGGCTTTCCCGTACATGGCTGAAATCTGTTCTTTCCACTTGCGGGCTCTATCCGCCATGAAGCGGCGCGTCGGCTGCACCTCGGTGCTGACAAGCATCGAATTAATGTTCATCCAGGGGATAAAAAGGCTCTCGGTGTAGCCGCCGAGCATGTCGAGTTTATCATCCCAGTGCACCAGGTTAATCAGTATGCCGTACTCATCGGTATTCTCTACCACGCCGATGTAGCAGTCCTCCGGGGCGGTCTCGGGCAAGAGATGTACCGCCACGCAATAGCCGGCCTGTATCGTGGGTGGCTTAGCCATATCGTCCCTCCATCAACCAGTATAGTAGTCCTTATTTAATACTTATTTCTCTGCATTGTCAATAGGGAACGGTAATATATCTTTCCGCGGGGCATATCATTATGTTTCCCATATATTTCTTTATGAAATATTAACCATACATTTATCCCGCGTTAATAGTCTTTATGCTCCACTTTATATTAGATTGTTACGCTTATTAAGGATTAAACAAATTTTACTTAAATAACAGCCGTAGCCGACAAACGGGAAATATAAAAAGGAGAAAAATGCAGAACTTCGTACTGGCGGGAAAAGCAAAAACTGTATTCCGTATCCTTGAGCTTAAAGCTAAACGCGAGGAAATCGCCAAGAGGGATAAGGGTCGGGACTCCGGTAAAAAGAAATAAATACCCGGTTAATCGGACGGTTCGTTCCTGTACTTGGATTTCAGGTCGTGTATCTCTTGCAGCTGTTTAAATTCCTCTTCGGTTATCGGTTCGCAGTATTCCAGCACGTTATGCGTTATTTTTAGCTTAAAAAGACCGCGACACTGCCAGCACCGGCGCGGTCCCTCGTAGCTATTATTCACAAAAGAAAACTTACTTTCGGCGCCGCACTGGGGACATTTCATACTAAACATCTATAATCAGTCCTTTCCTCCCGTTAAACACCACACCCTGCATTTTTTAGTATCCCTGATTGTACCATGAAGACACGAATCGGGCAATCAATTTTTATCCTTTCAATATCCTTCTAGGGCATAGGGAAATAAACGTCGAACAGACGGAAAACAAGCGGTATGGATACCGCGGAAAAGATAAAGCTGGAGAAGACAAACTGGTTGGATATGGTCTTGTTGCCGCCGGCGCGTTCCGTCACAATTGGTGTCCCGGTTATCGGCGGTACCGCGCTCTGCAGCAGGAGGATGAGCGCAATA
>MGMR01000099.1 GCA_001796495.1 Chloroflexi bacterium RBG_13_51_18 | reverse complement strand
GGCTGCATTCCGGTATGGCCATAAAGCAGCGCGGGTGGAAGGGGCAACCAGGAGGCGGATTCAGCGGGGAGGGTACCTCTCCCTTGAGAATAATGCGCTCCCTGGTCTCTTCCACAAACGGGTCGGCGATAGGGATGGCAGAGAGCAGGGCTCTGGTATAGGGATTAAGCGGGTTATCATACAGTTCCCGTGATTTGCATATTTCCATAATGTGCCCCAGGTACATCACCGCCACGCGGTTGCTGATGTGACGCACCACGGAAAGGTCATGCGCAATAAAAAGATAACTCAACCCCTTGACGCTGTCCTGTAGCTCTTCCAGCAGGTTGATTATCTGCGCCTGGATGGAAACGTCCAGCGCGGAGATAGGCTCGTCACAGATGATAAGCGATGGGTCGCAGGCAAGGGCGCGCGCCACCCCGATACGCTGCCGCTGGCCCCCGGAAAATTCATGTGGAAAACGGTTGGCCATCGACGGGTCCAGGCCAACGGTGCGGAATAGCTCCTCCACCCTGTCTTTATACTCTCCCCTGTTCAGCATCATTTGATGAATTTTCAGCGGTTCGCCCACAATGCCGCCGGCGTTCTGCCGGGGGTCCAGTGAGGAATAAGGGTCCTGGAAAATAAGAGCTATTTTCCTGCGGATTCTCCTCAACTCCTTTTCGGACATCCCGGTCAGGTCTTTGCCTTCAAAGATTATTTTGCCTCCGGTGGCGTGGTAAAGGCCGAGTACGCACCGTCCGATAGTGGTCTTGCCGCAGCCGCTCTCCCCTACAAGCCCCAGCGTCTCATCTTTCTTTAAATTGAAGGAGACGCCATCGACGGCCTTGATATCGGCCACCTTGCGGCGTAAAAGTCCCCGCATGACGGGGAAGTACATCTTCAGGTCGGATACGTCTAAAATTACGTTATCGCTTTTCTCGTTCATTGCTTTACATCCCCGGTTTCAGCATAGCACCTTATAAAATGGTCATCGCCAACGGAAGTCAGCCCCGGCCAGGGGTCTTTTAAACACCTGTCTATTTTCCAGGAACACCTGGGCAGGAACGCGCAGGTCGGGGGCATGTTGATAAGATTGGGTGGCAGGCCTTCGATAGGCACAAGCTTTCTGCCTTCTTCTTCATCGAGCCTGGGGATACATTTCAGCAGGCCCATCGTATAGGGATGGCGTGGCTTGCTGAAGATGTCCTTGGTGGTGCCGGACTCGACAATGCGGCCGGCATACATGATGTAAATCCTCCTGGCATAACGGGCGACAACCCCCAGATTGTGCGTTACGATAATCAGCGACGCCCGGAATCGCTGCACCATGTCCTTCATCATTTCCAGGAGCTGCGCCTGGGTAGTCACATCCAGCGCCGTGGTGGGCTCGTCGGCGATAAGTATCCTGGGATTGCACGAAAGCCCCATGGCAATCATTACCCGCTGCCGCATGCCGCCGCTGAAGTTATGCGGATAGTCATCAATGCGCCTTTCCCCCGCAGGAATACCGACCATCCCTAAAAGCTCGATAGCCCTTTTGCGGGCGGCTTCGTTATTCATCTTGAGGTGCAGTACCAGCATTTCCATCAGCTGCTGGCCGATAGTCAATACCGGATTTAATGAGGTCATCGGCTCCTGAAAAATCATGGCTATCTTGGCGCCCCTGATAGAACGCATCTGCGGGCTGTGCTGCTTATACTTAAGGAGATTCTGCCCCTCGAAGATGACTTCGCCGCCGGTAATCTCGCCCGGGGCGCTGATAAGCTGCATCACCGATAGCTGGCTGACCGACTTGCCGCAGCCGCTTTCTCCCACCAGCCCTATTATTTCCTGCTCATCTATGTAATAGGAAACATCATCAACGGCTTTAACAATGCCGCCCTCCGTTTTAAACTGCGTTACCAGGTTATTAACTTTTAGCAGCTCTGTCATATTTTAACCCCGGTATTACGGTATTTCCTCCGTTATTAGGGATATGTTAACAGATACCACGTCCGCCGGCAACCATGATTCTCCTTGCCGTATAAGTAACTTGTCTTTTTTATTTATAAACTCCGTATTCCTCAACCGCCTCTATCATAGCGCGCAGGTTATCCGGGTTCCCCTTATCTATACTGGCCCCTCCGGTCAGGATAAAGCCGCCGCCTTTGCCGCAAACCTCAATGAGTTTACGGCAATATTCCTTCACCACTTTAGGTGTGCCCGTAGCCAGCAGCGAAGTGGGTACGTTACCGGCAATACAGGCTGTGTCACCCAGCACCTCTTTAGCCTTGAACATGTCCGTACGGTCGAAATACCAGGCAACTTTTCCTTTAGGCAGGTCCTTTATGATTTCCAATCGATTATTATAACTGCCTTCGGCGAACAGGTACGGCACGAGTCCTTCTTCAATCAGTCCCATAATTACCTTACGGAACGTTGGCCAGTAAAATTTTTCATACTGCTTCTCGGACATAAAGGTATCATCGCCTTTGTGAAGCGCAAAGAATACTATAGGTACACCGGTGGCATTAGCCATCTGCAGGCCGATTTCTATATTCATCGGCGTCAGCATCTCCATAGCTTCCAGGAGTTTTTCCGGCTGCCGGTACATATCCATCACAATTCCCCTGGTGCCCCGCAGGGTATCAGCCAGAATGTCAAACGGGGCATGGGACTGGCCTCCAAAAAACGATGGGTATCCTGCTGCCAAAACTTCACGGTTAAACTCCATCATCGGTTCCTGCCACTTAGCTATCTCTTTACCATAATCTATAATCGTTTGATACATCTTCTGGACTTCTGGAAGGACGGCCGGCCCTAGAAACCTGTTGGGCATACCCAGTATATGGGGAAGCGGTGAGAAATTCGCTAAGGGCGCCAGCGCTCCCAGGGTACGCGGCAGGTAATAGCGGAAACAAAAGTCGGACGGGTCTTTCAGGAGGATATCATATTCATCAGCCTTCATATATTCACCCTCGACAAACTGCTGCATGCTGGCGTCATCCGGGAGACCGTGTCCCGGCCATCGGGAAGAAAGGCTGTCTATCATTTCCATAGTCCTTCCCGGTGGCACCATGCCGGGTCCTGTGATAGTATCCCCTTTGAACTCTTTAAAGAACTTGCGGTACGCCTGGCAGACCCTTACATTATCATACATGGCTTCTTTTAGCGTCATACCGGCGTAGAAAAGCGGGAAACTGCCTGCCGGCAGGATAACCGGCACACGGTCAGGCTCCTCAAGGTTCATGACTTTCATAAACCTGGTTACCCTTTTTTTATATCCCTCTTCAGCCGCCGGGTCGGAAAATTTCACATTAGGCGGTGAAAGCCAGCGCTTGAACCTTTCCTGGCGTTTTTCATCGGGGGTTGATGCAGCGGATTTCTTCTCCATTTTATTCAGACTCCAGTCATTATTTTTTAGCGAATTCTAACCTTTTTTAGCCCGGATTTAATGGCTTTATTTCTTTAATTATCATATATTGACAGGCCGTGATATAATAGACTGATGTTGCCACGAGAAAAAAATTCCAACCGACGGAAATATAGCATAAATGCCGTCAAGTCCGCAAATATTTCCACATCGCTGCATCGCTCCACAGAAATTCTTACATGCTTAAGCAACGGCATCAACACCGTAACCGATATTGCCGATTACTGTAAATACAGCCCATCCACCGTGCATAGACTGCTCCAGACTCTTAAGCGGTTAGACTGGGCGGTCCAGGATGAAAATAACCATAATTATTACCTGGGGTCTCTGATAACCCGCCTGTCAACAAATCAAATAGCCGCTCACAAGTACCTCATTATGCAGTCCCTCCGCGAGATGATACGCCTGTCAAATACTACCGAGGAGACCGTAAACCTGGGAATATTATTGCAACTCCGCTATGTACTTTTACATGAGGTGGCAAGTAAACAAGACCTGCGGATTACCGAAGAGAGTAAAAGACTGGGGCCTTTATACATCGGGGCAACGGCAAAAGTGTTGCTTTCCCAGCTTGATGACGACGAGTTGAGAACAACTTTAAAACACGTTAATTTCAACCACGTAACCGAGAAAACGGTGACTGACAAGGATTTATTAATGGCGCAATTAATGGAATGCCGGCAACAGGGATATTGCATCACCTGTGGTGAACGGATTCCCGGGGCCGTATGCATATCCGCCCCGATAAGAAACTATATCTGCCCGGCGTCTTTAAGTATCGTAGGGCCTGAAAGCCGTCTTGGCCCGAGAGTAAATGAAGTCATTGAAGAATTGAAGGATAGCGCCAGGCGCATATCCAATAATAACGCTGAAACCTTTATTGTGAAGGAGGTGATACATGACTAGCTGATCATACCTTTCCTGAATTACATTAAGAAGGAGTCAAATAAAAATGAAAAAGTTATTATTAGTCCCCGCTGCGCTCATCTTAGTTTGCATACTGGTCTTTACTGGCTGTGGAGGAGGAGGAGAGGCAACAGGGGCTTCCGGCGGGACCCTGAGGTGCATCTCCGGAGCCATTCCCAACAACCTCGGCTATCCTCCGGAAAAAGCGCCGTCGGACAACTTCCTTATGCTTCCCGTCCTGGAAAGATTAGCCGAGTGGGATGAAGGCGGGAACATGATCCCGGTGCTCGCGGAAAGCTGGGATGTTGATGCTGATGCCATGACCATTACCTGGAATTTGAAACAGAGCATCAAGTTCACTGACGGGTCGGACTGGAACGCCGAGGCGCTGCGTTGGAACTTCCAGTTGGGAATCGACAATAATCGATTGACCGATGGCCAGTACGTCGAATCTCTGGAAGTTGTTAATGCGCATGCTCTTAAGATGCATCTTACCGCTTTTAGCTGGATGATGATAGAAAACTACGGATTAATCCAGGTAATTTCACCCACGGCGTTTGAGAATTCCGGCACTACCGCGGAAGAACGTGCAACGTGGGCACGCGCCAATGCCGTAGGTACGGGTCCTTTTACCGTCGCCGATTGGAAGCGCGACGACCATATCAAGTTTGTTAAAAATCCCAACTACTGGCAGGAAGGCCTGCCGTATCTTGACGCCATTGAGATCCGCTATATACCTGATGCCATGGTAGCCGCCGCCACGATAGAAGCGGGAGATGCGGATATGTGGTTTGCTGTCTCTTCAGTGCAGAATATAATCGATTTGCAGGATAAAGGCCTGAAAATTAATTGGGGTCCCGGCATGTTCATAACCCTGCTGCCCGATTCCAGCAATCCCGATTCCCCGCTGGCCATCAAGGAAGTACGCGAGGCAATCGAATACGGCCTTGACCGACCCGCTATAGCGGGAATGCTGGGGCAGGGCCTGTATGAGCCCCTCCATCAGATGGCTTCCTCCACCTGGCCCGGCTATGTAGAAGGGTATGACCCCAGGCCGTATAGTCAAGATATGGCCAGAGAGAAGTTGACCCAGGCAGGTTTTTCAACCGGTCTCACCTTTAAGATACTCGCTACTTCCGCGGGCACCGATGCCGTCGCCGCCATACAGTCGTATCTCGGCGAAGTCGGCATTACTATTGAACCAGATATTGCCGACCTCGGCAGATACTTCGGAGCCGTCTTCGGCACCGGCTGGTCCGACCTGGTATATACCGCCTCTGGCATCAACCCGAGTGCCACCGATCTATTCATTCACTACGGCCCCAGCCCGATGACCTTCCGGACCGGTAATATCCTGAAGTCGCCGGAATACCTGGCCCTATGCGCCGAGGCCCTGGATCCCATGTACAAGAATGTCATGGAGGCAATGCCCAAGATAAAAGCGGCCATAAGGCAGGCCGGTGAAGATGCCATGATTATCCCGCTGTGGAGGACGGCTGAAGCATCCATAATGCAGACTTACGTTCACAGCAATTACCCGAAGATTCACGGCATCATGTGGTCACCTGAAGACGATTGGATGGATGCACACTAGCCCCTTAAATTGATTTGTCCGGGTGGTTCATTCTTGCCGTATAACCCGGTGGGGATGAATCACCCGGCAGCAGAATATATCTGCTATTTTTCAACCCGGACCGCAGGGCTGGGAAGGTCCTCGACGGTACGGGGGAAGACTTGGTTTATATTATAGAATACTGCTGACCGGGGTTTAACATGACAACCTACATCCTCAGACGATTGGTACAAGCGATAATAATCCTTATCATCGTTTCTCTGATGGTCTTTTTTGTTATCCGGCTGCTGCCCGGCGACCCGCTGATAATCTATGTGGCTCAAACGGCTCAGCTGGAAGCTATGCCTCCGGAAATGATTGAGCAGCTCCGCGTTCAATACGGCCTTGATAAACCCATCATGGTGCAATATGTAAACTGGATGGCCAATATGTTCCGCGGAGATTTCGGGGAATCAATCTACTATCATGAAAAGGTCAGCACGCTCATGCGTGAGCGTTTCCCGGTGACCCTTCATATTGGCGTTCTTTCTTTGATTATCGGTGCTGTACTCGGCATCCTGGTGGGGATAATCACCGCCGTTAGGCGGGGAAAATGGCTGGATAAAATATTAACGCCGTTGACCTATATCGGTATTACCATACCCGTTTTTTTCCTGGGTATCTTAATGATATATGCTTTCGGTGTTAAACTCGGTTGGTTGCCTATTTCCGGCTATACGTCGCCATTTGAGGATTTCTGGTATAGCACCAGGCAACTGGTAATGCCGGTTCTCTGTATGTCTTTTTTCAGTATCGCCGCTAACGCTCGTCAGATGCGTTCAAGCATGCTGGAGGTAATTTCACAGGACTATGTTCGTACCGCCTGGTCTAAGGGTTTGACCGAGCGTAGAGTAATATTCAAACATGCCATGAAAAACAGCCTGATACCGGTAATTACCCTGGTAGGCGTAGGTGTGGGTATACTCTTCGGGGGTTCAGTGCTTGTTGAGACTATTTTTGCCATTCCCGGCGTTGGAAGATTACTCGTCAGCAGTATTTTTGGCCAGGACTATGTGGTCGTTCAGGCAATTACTTTAGTTATCGCTGTCGCAATACTAGTGGTCAATTTGCTGGTTGATATATCCTACGGCTGGTTTGACCCCCGGATACGGTACGGCTAGGAGAAAAAGCATCATGGCAGAGAGTCCGATTACCGCAGCTGGTTACCTGGAAGAAGCGCCCCGTGTCAGTGAATGGCACCGTTTCCGGAGGGTATTTTTATCACGCGGCGTGGTTATTTTTGGTCTGGTAGTATTATTGATTGTGGCTTTTGTCGCCATCTTCGCCGAATGGCTGGCCCCGTATGACCCCTACAAGGTAGGAGTGGCGCCGTCACTGGCACAACCCAGTTGGGAGCACCCTCTCGGGGCTGACAATATAGGACGTGATACATTAAGTCGGCTTATCTATGGTTCGAGAACGGCGCTGATGGTAGGCTTTATCTCCGTAATAGCAGCCTCGATAATCGGTATTCCGCTGGGAATGATCGCTGGCTATTCCGGCACAGTTCTCAACACGCTCATCATGAGGACAATGGATGCCATGATGTGTTTCCCGATGCTTTTATTTGCACTGGTTTTAGCAGCTGTCCTCGGCAGTGGAATCTGGAACGTTATTATCGCCTTGAGTGTCGCCACCATTCCAGGTTACGCCAGGGTAACGCACGGACTGGCGCTTAGCATCAAAGAAAATGACTATATTTTAGCGCAGCAGTCCATGGGTTCAAGTTACATTCGCACTGTATTCAAACATATTCTTCCGAATGCCTTCCCGCCTCTTATCGTCCTGATGACCATGCAGCTGGGAAATCTTATACTCGCCGAGGCCGGTCTTAGCTTCCTCGGCATCGGCATCACGCCGCCCGGCGCTGCCTGGGGGGCTATGGTCAACACTGGCTACGGGTATTTAAAAAGCAATCCGGTGCTTTCTTTCGCCCCTTGTATAGCTATTATGCTGGTGGTCTTTGCCTTCAACATGGTGGGCGACGGGTTGAGAGACGCCCTCGACCCCAGGCTAAGAGGTCTGCTCTAGGCAATTTAACAAAACGATTAGATATTTCACCGGGAATTACTTTTCCTGTAAATCCTATCAGAAGGAGAATGAAAAATGAGCACGTGGCATGAGTATGTGCAGAAAACCGGCAAAGTGCCGGATTGGCCCTACCCGGTTAATTACGGCAAGGTGAATGAAATTATCTCCGATGTTTTAGTTATCGGAGGCGGCGTGGCGGGACTGCAGGCAGCCATCAATGCCGCCAGGGCAGGCGTGAAAGTGGCCGTCTTGGAAAGAGGCCACGCCAAGAGGAGCGGCGCCGGCGGGGCGGGCGTCGACCACTGGCACGGCGCGGTTACCAATCCTTGCTCTAAAGTCACACCGGAGATGTATACCAATGCCTGCTACGACAGCATGCAGGGGTGGACCGGCGGTCATGTGCGCTACATCATCACTAAGGAAAGCTGGGATACGCTCCTCGAATGCGAGAAAATGGGAGTGCAAATCCGGGATATTAAAGATGAGTTTAAGGGCGCGGAATTCCGTGATGAAGCCACTAAACTGATGTTCGCTTATGATTACAGGAGCCGGCACGTTGTCCGCGTCTGGGGATATAACATCAAGGTAAAGCTTTATGAAGAAGCAAAACGACTCGGCGTGAACATCCAGAACAAAATGATGCCCACGGTATTACTCACGGAGGGGGGGAAACAGGGAGGGAAAGTTGTCGGGGCGACGGCGGTTAATACCCGCACCGGCGAGTTTTATGTATTCAAGTCGAAAGCCACCGTCATCGCCACGGGCGGGGCGGGACGTCTCTTCGATT
>MGMR01000098.1:7311-14354 GCA_001796495.1 Chloroflexi bacterium RBG_13_51_18 | reverse complement strand
TTTATCAACGGAGAGAACGCTTTTCCGGAGCCGCTTGCGCGCTCCGTCCGTGACGGTGATAAGATTTTTATTTCCCACATCGTTCTGGGCGGATAGACGTTTTTTAATAGCAATTATCTTATATAAGAGTGTATTATATATACCAGCTTGTTTAGAGGAGGCTAATATGGCGTTGAACACCGGCAGAATACTCAGGGTAAATCTATCCAACGGTAAGGTCGGCACGGAGACGGTACCGCAAAAGGTTGCGGCGGACTTTATCGGCGGGAGGGGCTACGGTATCAAGTATCTTTATGATGAAATCGCCCCCGGCACCGACCCTCTGAGTGAGAAAAACAAAGTCATTATGGTGAATGGCCCTCTGGCCGGCACTACGGCGCAGGCGGTATCCCGGTGGATGGTCTGCACCAAGAGCCCTCTTACCGGCGCTTTCGCCCGCTCCGTCTGTGGCGCCGATTTCGGCGCCTGGATGAAATTCGCTGACTATGAAATCATTATCATCGAGGGCAAGGCGGCCAAACCTTCTTATATCCATATCACCCCGGACGGCTGCAAAATTCTTAGCGCCGCGGAGATCTGGGGCAAAGACACTAAAGAAACGCAGGCCTGGCTGAACAGCCAGCACGGCAAAAATACGCGCACTGCCTGCATCGGCCCGGCCGGTGAAAACCTGGTCAAATACGCCGCCGTCGTCAGCGACCGCCGCACCGCCGGACGCTGCGGCACCGGCACGGTCATGGGCTCCAAAAACCTTAAAGCCGTGGCCATTACCGCCGCGCGCGCTCTCCACCTCGCTGACCCCGATGCATATAACGCTCTGGCTAAAGAGCAGGTCAATATTATCAAGGACAATGGCGGGTTCCTCAATCACAAGGAATGGGGCACCACCAGCACCCAGGATGTCACCAACGCCATCGGGATTTACCCCGTCCGCAATTTCCGCTACGGCCAGCAGGTCGGCTACCAGAAAATCACCGGCGCTGAATACCGCAAGTTGAGAACGGGGGACATGGGCTGTTATTCCTGCCCGGCAAGGTGCGGTAAAGTGCACACGGTTACCTCCGGCGTGTATAAAAGCGCCCACAGCGAAGGCCCCGAGTACGAGTCTATATGGGCTTTTACCGGTCCTATCGAGAGCGATAGCATCGAGGCCAGCATTGCCGCCGACCAGCTTTGCGACGACCTCGGGCTGGATACCATCAGCGCCGGCAACAGCATCGGTTTTGCTTACGAGCTTTATGAGAAGGGTTTAATCAATAAATCGGACACGGGCGGACTTGAGCTGCTTTACGGTAAACACGAGCCGATGGTCGCTCTTATCCAGAAAATAGCCATGCGCGAGGGCATCGGTGACCTCCTCGCCGAGGGCACCAGGCGCGTTGCCTCTAAAATAGGCAAGGGGTCGGATGTCTACGCCATGCATGTCAAAGGCCTGGAACTACCCGCTTACGAACCCCGCGGCGCCAAGTCCCAGGGTTATAATTACGCCACCGCCAGCGTCGGGGCTTCACACTGCTACGGTTATGCCGCCCAGGATATCTTCGGCGCGCCTTTTCCCCATCCCACCGACCGCTTTGACGAGGGCAATGCCGATGTTGTTATTTTTAACCAGAACGGCACCGCCTCGAACGAATGCGGCATTGTCTGCGCTTTCGCCGGCGGCTGGGGCTGGGCGCAGCTCTACGGTAAGTTGCTCACCGCTGCCCGCGGCATCGATGCCTTCAAAGATGATGCTTACCTGGCTAAAGTGGGCGACCGCATGTTTACACTGGAAAGGGCTTTCAATATCCGGCAGGGACTCGGTCGTAAAGATGACTATCTGCCCGAACGCATCCGGACCGAACCCCTGCATACCCGCGAAGCCAAGGGCGAAGGGCAAATCGTCAGCCATAGCGATGAGTTCCTCGATAAATATTACAGCCTGCGCGGCTGGACGAAACAGGGCGTTCCCACCGAGAAAACGCTTAAAGAACTAAGCCTGGAATTCGCGGCTAAAGATTTAGCGGGAAAATAAAGGATAACCATTTAGGTCCTGGAAACAATAACCTGATGCAGACGGCATCTTGGTTTTGTCTTTTTCCATATGTCCGTTTATCGTTAATGATAAATCATAACGTCTATACTGCGCGGTGTTTTAGAAGATGTCGTTTATAGAAAAAATCAGGGGCATTGCCGGCAAAATCAAGGCCGTCGACTCCCTGAAAAACCCGGACTTCCGCATGTTTTTCTTCAGCCGGCTTTTTAACGCCCTGGGCATGAATGTCCGGCAGTTCAGCACATCTCTATTGATGTACCGCGTTACGAATTCCCCCACACTGCTTGGTGTCCTGATATTGGGGCGGGCGGTACCGCTGCTGCTGGTCAGCCCTCTTGCCGGCGCCCTGGCGGACAGGTTCCAGAAAAAGACCCTCATTCAGTATGCCAGCGTCGCCGATGTGTTGATTGCGGCAAGCATAGGCATAAGCCTGACCACCGGTTATCTCTCTGCGGATAACCCCGGTTCATGGTGGTTCCTTGTCGCGATGGCTTTTTTCGATGGCATCAGCACGGTTTTTAAAGGCCCGGCCACTGACGCGATGATTATCGAAGTCGTCGGGGATAAGCTGGTCACGAATGCTATTGCCCTTAACCTGGCAGGTCAAAACACGCTCCGTCTTATCGGGCCTGTTTTAGCAGGCGTGACGGTCGACGCTATTGGCTTCGAGCCCGTTTATTACGGCATGGCGGTCATCTATGCTATTTCCTTTCTCTTCATGATTTTCGTGCCTTATACCGGCAAACGTACTCCCACCGGTTCTAATATCCTGAATGATATCCGGGATGTGGTGGTATACATGAAAAAAGAGCGTAATATACTTTTTGTGCTTGTTGCCGTATTATGCATAGTGTTTTTCTCCATGCCGTACCAGCAATTGTTGCCCATCTTTACTGAAGACATCCTGAAAGTGGGAGCGACGGGACTCGGCCTGCTGCAGATGGTAACGGGCGCAGGCTCCATTGGAGGCGCCATAATCCTGGCATCGCTGCCAAGCAATAAAAAACGCGGACTGATGATGCTGATGAGCGGCCTTATCCTGGGGCTTTCACTGGTGGTCTTCTCCTTCTCTACGGTGTGGGCCGTTTCAATTGCACTGATGATCGGTGTGGGGCTTGGTCAGGCAGGCCGCATGACCCTGCCGGTGGCGTTGCTGCAGACCTATACCAGGCCGGAATACCGCGCCCGTGTGATGAGCTTTTATGGTGTTGAGTTCGGTCTTTCCAGCCTCGGCACATTTTTTGCCGCTATCCTCGTGGACACCCTGGGGATACAGTGGTCGGTGGGGGGAATGGCGATAATGCTGGTGGCTTTGAGCGTGGCAGCTTTATTGTTTATACCGCGATTGAGGAACCTGGATTGATGTCTCACATCGATTTAGTTTCATGTCCGTACCCTCTTTTTATGCCTGTATGTTGCATTAAAAATTCAGTTTTGATATTGTTTTTTATGAACGAGAAAGGAGAATCATGGCAAGTAAATACGGCAAGTACATCACAACGGAATTAAAGAAGGGCATTGTTATGCCCGGGTACAAAGGCCCCCAGCAGATAAGCCAGGGCTACCGTGACGGCTACCGTCTGGGGCTGGAACACGTTATCTGGATGGACAACGAGGTCCTGGCCGGCGCTTTCTACGGCGAGTACACCTGGCAGTGGCCTTCCACGATGAAAGACCAGCGGCAGATGCCGCGGATGCAAATGCCTGAATTGGTTACGCCGGAGCTGGTCAAGAGCGGGAAAGTGCCCGGCATTGCCCCCCACGCCCACCCGTTTATCGAGATTTTTAGCTACTTCGGCACCAACATTGACGACCCCTCCGACCTCGGCGGCGAAATCGAATTCTGGCTGGAAAATGAAAAATTCGTCCTCACCAAGAGCTTCATGGTTTACATCCCGGCCAATATGGAGCATTGTCCGCTGGTCTTCCGCCGCATGGATGCCCCGATGTTCCACATGACCCTCGGTTCGGGCGACAAATACGTTTAGTATAAAAATCATATTTGTATATTATTTAAAAAAGAGGTAATTGAAATGCATAAAGGTAAAAACGCCAAATATGTTGTAGATACACCCAAAGCCAACGCCAAATATCCGCCATACCGCGTCAAGAACGACCCCAAGGTCGTCAAGCCGGTTGTTCAGGTGGATGCCGATACCGTCCCCGGCGCCGGATTTTATGCCGAGGCCAAGTGGATAGTGCCCGGCTCCAAGACGGAAATAAAGCTCTGTGAATCCCATACCCATGACTTCAACGAGGTCCTTGGCTTTTTCGGCCTCAATTACGATAATATCCAGGACCTGGGCGCGGAAATTGAAATAACTATCGATAATGAAAAGAACATCGTAGACAGGAGTTTTTCCGCCTGCATCCCGGCCGGCGTCCAGCATGGTCCTGTCATCGTCCGCAATATCAAGCGGCCCATTTTCCATGCCTCTTCCGGAATAGCCAGCCAGTATAAATAAAAATCGGGAGGTAATCGGTTATGGCGACGATTAAAGAGTTCAACCGCTGCGGTGAGGAACTGGAAAAAATACTCAATTTGAGGACGTCACCCATTGCAGTTAAGATGCTGG
The DNA here is from genome assembly GCA_001796495.1 of Chloroflexi bacterium RBG_13_51_18. Taxonomy (GTDB): domain Bacteria; phylum Chloroflexota; class Dehalococcoidia; order Dehalococcoidales; family RBG-16-60-22; genus RBG-13-51-18. The sequence goes on along the minus strand of MGMR01000098.1, from coordinate 9,743 downwards.
TAAAGGAAGCAGATATACCGGCGGGCGCCATGCGCCCGAAAAAAGACCATAACTATCACCTCGCCCAGTGCCAGGCTTTTGCCAAGTCCCGCCGCGAGGGGGCTACCGTGGCTATGCTCAAGGAAGACCACTGGTGCCCCGCCGCCCTGATGGCCTACGGTATGGTAAAGGTCCCGGAGCCGACCGGCCCGGTCAGGAGCCACCCTTATGAAAGGTTCGTATACGGCAAGTACATCGGCGTACTCACCGCGCCGCTTAAAAACGCTTCCTTTAAACCGGATGTGATAATCATGTATTCCAACACGGCGCAGCTGCGCAGCGTTTTACTTTCCATGCCCCATGAACAGGTGCCGGAGGTAGAAGGTCGCTTTTTCCCTCCGTCCTGCGCCCATGCTGTCGTCACCCCCATGATGACAGGTAAATACATGGTTGTTATACCCGACCCCGGCGAATATCAGCGGGCGATAGCCGACGATGGGGAAATGATTTTCGCAGTGCCGGAAGTGAAATTGGCGGGCCTACTGGTAAACCTAAATAAATTCCAGGACCAGGGTTATGCCTACCGCAATCATTATTATTTTATACAGCCTGATTTCCCCCGCCCCGATTTTTATAAGAAAATGTTTAAGGAATGGGGCCTGGAGGATTATTAATGGCAGAATCTCATCATCCGCACGGTCATTCGCACAGTCACGCGCATGATGCCGTCGGCATTACCGAAAGGCTGCGGGAAAAAGGCTACCGCCTCACCCCCCAGCGGCTGATGATTCTCTCGGCGATAGAGACCAGCGACGAGCACATCTCCGCCGAGGAGATTTACGCGCAGGTCGCCGCCAGATATCCCGATGTCAATATCTCCACGGTCTACCGCACCCTTGAGCTATTGAAGAAGCTCGGTATGGTTTATGAAATCAACCTAGGCGAAGGACGCGTAAGGTTTCACGCCGATGATAGCGGCCACCATCATCACCTGGTATGCCAGAAATGCGGCACGGTAATTGATATCGACGAATCGACGCTGTCATCGCTGCGGGATATCCTCATGCACGATTATGGTTTTGAAGCGGAACTGCGGCATGTGGGCGTCTTCGGTATCTGTAAAAGCTGCCGCAGGAAAAAGTCGGGCGGGAGGTAGGTCTTAATGTCCTCCAGGCGCAAGGAAAAGTGGGAAAAAGAAGTCCTGTCACCGGCTTTAAAGCGTTTCCCGGAACGGCAGCCGGAATTCGAACTTACCTCCGGCATGTCCGTTAAGCCTGTCTACACTCCTGACGACCTTGAGGGCATCGACCTCGAAATATCGCCCGGTTACCCCGGCCAATATCCCTTCGGGCGGGGCATCCAGCCCACCATGTACCGCGGCCGACTCTGGACGATGCGACAGTATTCCGGCTACGCCTCGGCGGCAGAGTCCAACCGGCGTTATAAGTATTTATTAGAGCAGGGCCAGACCGGTCTTAGCGTTGCCTTCGACCTCCCCACCCAGATCGGCTATGATTCGGATAATCAACTCTCCCGCGGTGAGGTAGGCAAGGTCGGCGTCCCCATCGATACCCTTCACGATATGGAAGTCCTCTTTAAAGATATCCCGCTGGATAAAGTCAGCACCTCCATGACTATTAACGCCACCGCCCCTGTCCTGCTGGCTATGTATATCGTCCTTGCCAAAAAAAAGGGTATAGCTTTAGACAAGCTGGACGGCACCATCCAGAACGATATTTTAAAAGAGTACATCGCCCGCGGCACCTATATTTACCCCCCGCTCCCCTCCATGCGCCTGACCACGGATATTTTTGAATACTGCAATAAAAACCTGCCCCGCTGGAACACCATCAGTATTAGCGGCTACCATATCCGCGAGGCAGGCTCGACGGCAGTGCAGGAAATCGCCTTTACTTTAGCCGACGGCATTGCTTACGTCCAGGCTGCCCTCGACCGCGGACTTAATATCGACGATTTTGCCGGGCGTCTTTCCTTCTTCTTCGATGCCCACAACAATTTATTGGAAGAGGTGGCCAAGTTCCGTGCCGCCAGGATTCTCTGGGCGGAGATTATGAAAGAGCGTTTCAGCGCTAAAGAGCCGCGCAGCTGCATGCTGCGTTTCCATACCCAGACCGCCGGCTGCGCTTTGACCGCCCAGCAGCCCTACAACAATATCGTCCGGGTAGCTATGCAGGCCCTGGCGGCCGTGCTCGGCGGCACGCAGTCGCTGCATACCAATTCCTACGATGAAGCCTATGCCACCCCTTCGGAAGAAGCCGTCACCACCGCCCTGCGCACCCAGCAGGTGCTGGCTTATGAAAGCGGTGCGGCGGACTCCGTCGACCCGCTGGGCGGGGCGTTTATGGTGGAGTCGTTAACGCAGGAGATAAAAGCGGCGGCGCAAAAATATATCGCAAAAATCGACTCTCTGGGCGGGGCTTTAGCGGCCATTG
>MGMR01000098.1:1004-7302 GCA_001796495.1 Chloroflexi bacterium RBG_13_51_18 | reverse complement strand
TCCAGCAGCGGGAAATCCAGGAAAGCTCCTACCGCTATCAAAAGGAAATTGAAGCGGAGGAAAGGGTAATCGTGGGTGTAAATAAATTCGTTGCCTCGTATTCAAAGATAAAAAGCCTGCTCCGTATCGACCCCGTGGAAGAAAAGAAACAGGTAGCCGGGCTTAAAAAAATCAAAAAGGAGCGCAACTCTAAAGAGGTCGCCGCGTCTCTGGAAAATTTGAAAAAAGTGGCTAAAAGTAAGGCAAACACTATGCCGGCTTTTATCCGCTGCGTTGAGTCTTATGCAACCGTCGGTGAAATCTCCGATACTTTGAGGAGCGTTTTCGGTATCCAACGGGAGTCGCTAATATTTTAGACTTCCAGGAGCAATGTAAATGATAAAAAAAGTCCACCATATCGGCATCGCCGTTAATAATTTACAGGAAAGCGTCGCCCTGTTTGAAAAACTGCTGGGCGTCAAGGCGCACATCGAAGGAGCCCCCTGCCAGAAAGTGACCGAGGCGGTCTTTAAAATCGGCGGCGGGGTGGAAATCGACCTCCTTGAGCCGATGGGACCGGACAGCACGGTAGCCAAGTTCCTGGAAAAGCGCGGCGAGGGGCTGCACCACATCGCTTTAGAAGTGGATGATATCGATAACGACCTTAAAGCAATGGAGAAAAAAGGCATTCAGCTTATCGATAGGGAGGGCAGGGAAGGGGTGGCGGGGAAAATCGGTTTCCTCCACCCGAAGTCCGCCAACGGCGTATTGATAGAGCTTGTCCAGCCGAGGAAAGAGGGAGAGTAATTGAGATGAGTCACAAAAAAATCAGGGTGCTCATCGCCAAGCCGGGACTTGACGGTCACGACCGAGGCGCTAAAGTGGTCGCCCGTGCTTTGCGCGACGCCGGCATGGAGGTCATTTATACCGGCATCCGCCAGACCCCGCCGATGATTGTCCAGGCGGCTTTACAGGAGGACGTTGACATCATCGGGTTGAGCTGCCTCTCCGGCGCTCATCTTGAGCTTTTTTCCGACGTTATGGCCGGGCTGGCTGAAAACGGGATGAAAGATGTCATCGTCATCGCCGGCGGCATTCTCCCCGAGGACGATATCCCGGCCTTAGAAAAAATGGGCGTTAAAGCCTTCTTCGGCCCCGGCGCCCGTACCACAGATATTGTTGAAGCTATTAAAAAGCTGGTAGCGAGGAAGTAATAACATGTCCGTTACTATCAAACTCCTCAAAGCACAGGATATTCCACATATCACTGCGGCACCGTCGTTTCTTAATTTTAACGCCCCTGCACCATATTTTGAAAAATTGCTCAAGGCACAGGAAAAGGGCGAAATCGTGTTTCTCGTCGCTCGTACCGGCAGCGCTATCGCCGGTTTTGTGTATATCAAATGGCGGGCGGACTATCCTCCGTTTGCGGAAAAAGGCATCCCGGAAATACGCGACCTCCGTGTCCTGCCGGAATCCCGTCGCCGTGGTATCGCCGCCGCCCTTATGGACGAGGCTGAAAAACGGATATTTAAACGGTCAAACATCGCTGGTCTCGGCGTTGGTCTTTACGCTGATTACGGCCCCGCCCAGCAGATGTATATCCGGCGTGGCTACGTTCCTGACGGGCGTGGCCTTATGTACAACAATCACCCCGTCAATCCCGGACTAGACGTTTTCGTCGACGACAGACTTCTGCTGTTTTTTGTTAAAGAACGCCAATAAAACCCCCTTTTTCCCCGCAACGTTACTTTTGTCACTTGACCGCTGAAAGATTCTTGCTATAATTAGCATGGTTTTAATTCAACAAGGAGGACAATTCTATGGCAGATACCAAAGCAAATCTTCAGGAAGCTTTCGCCGGTGAAAGTCAGGCCAACCGCAAATACCTCTTCTTTTCAGAAAAAGCCGATGCCTCCGGCACTAAACAGGTCGCCCGCCTTTTCCGCGCCGCCGCCGAGGCGGAGACCGTCCATGCCCGCAACCACTTAAAAGTCCTCGGTGAAATCAAGACGGATAATGAGAATCTCAAGGCGGCCGTCAGCGGTGAAAATTACGAGTTTACCGAGATGTATCCGGGCTTTATCGAACAGGCCAAGAAGGAAAATAATAAAGCCGCCAGCGGCAGCTTCGACCTTGCCAACAAGGTGGAGCAAATCCATCACAGGCTTTTCCAGACCGCCCTGAAAAACCTTGAAACAGGCAAAGCCTTTAAAGACGCTCCCTATTACGTCTGCCAGGTCTGCGGCAACACGGTTGAAGGAGAAGCCCCGGAACGCTGTCCTGTTTGCGGCGCCCCGCGCAGCAAGTTCAAGAAAATCGATTAGCTATATATAAAAACAAATTTTTAGAGGGGGTTAAAGCCCCCTCTTTCCTTTACCGTTACTATTAAAAAATGCCGCACCCGATGAACAGCCTGAAAGACCCTATTATAAACACCGCTCCGCATAACACCAGTCCGGCCAGTGCTAATACGCTCCTGGAACGCGTAATGGCGACGGCATTGAAAACCGCTCCCAGTATAGCCAGAGGCAGGGTGAATATCCAGTTCAGCCACCCCAGAAACGGTATGAGTCCTATTATCATGAAGACGGCCGCCAGCAGGCTTATGACCAGACCTATTAAACCCACAGTTTTACCTCTTTTTCAAGTATAATCCATTATAACCGCTTTCATCGGCCCCGCCAAGAAATTCCGGCAAAATGCTTTCGGAATGAGAAGAACGGAGGGGTCAATCGGCATAATAACCGCCTGATATTGACAAATTGCTATGAAAAGTTTAGACTCTTGCCGCAATTACTTTTTCATGGTCTCTAGGAGGGAAAGCCGATGAAAAAATGGTCTCATGCCTGGCTGGCTTTTATGGCGGTAAAAAGACTGGAGGACAAAAAACAGGACCTTAACGAGACGGATTTGAAGCACGTTGAGAGTCTGATATCATGGTTCATGAGTCATAAGGATGGTGTGGCGCAGGGAGCGTGGTTCCCCGATGAGTTGATTAAGGACATGGCTGATAAGCATGTGCTTAAATTTGCTCCCGCTGATAAAGCCCCGGCGGGCACCGTCTCCATCCCTCCGGAAAAACTAAGAGCGCTGCCGTCGGAATATCTCATCTTCCGGTACGGTAAAGACTCTCCGGTCAGACACCAGGCTTTTAACGTGGTTGACAAGAATGATAATCTCCCGGACCGCTGTGAATCTTTGGCCGAGGCTGTGGTGGACCAGCTGAAAGTGCAGGAATATGAGGACAAAGGCTCGCCGGTATCGCCCACGGATAACCAGGTGGCTTTATGGCTTTTTATGTTGAGCCATTATATTGCCGATGCCCATGTGCCTGTCCATTGTGATGGCCGCCAGTTCTCCAAAGGCAAAAATATCCACGGCATGTTGGAAAAAGCCTGGGACGACGAAATCAAGAAATACTACCGCCTTAATAAGCAGAAAACGCGTTTTTTATATAATATCGAGGGCTATCCGGCGCCGGCGCGGGATTTTACCAGCGATAAGGCTTATCAGCAATCATTCCTCAAAGCCGTAGCCGATGAACTGGATAAAAGAAAGTTCGATTCTTCCTTCGGCAAAGATAATAAAAACGTCTGGGACTTTATGAACGCCGTCTGCCATAATTCCTACCTGATTTCTTATCGTTTCTTTCCCCCCGGGTACGGGCCGGATAATGTCACATCAAAAAACTGGAAAGACCTTGCCCCGCCCCCCGGTTTTACTCTTTACCAGCTTAGCACCGCCGTTCTGGCTGATGCTATCGACTCTATTTCGCGCGTCTGGTTCCGGGTCTGGCGCCGCTATGAAACCTGGGAGAAAAAGAAGAAGAATAAATTGGAGTCCATAGACTGAAATATCATTCCAATACGGGCGTATAACATATACAGCTTTGTTTACCCGGGCCGGGTTGAACATACTTTGCCGTTAAGTCTATAATCTTACTATCTATGAATTCTCAAAAAAAGCTGCAGGTGCTGGTATCCGGGGCGGAAATAGAATCGACTGTTCGGAAGATAGCTGCTGACATTACCCGCGATTACCGGGATAAAAATCCGCTCCTGCTCGGTATCCTCAAGGGTTCTTTTGTTTTTTTGTCTGACCTTGTCCGGCGGCTTGATTTTCCGTTGGAGGTGGAGTTCATCCGACTATCCAGCTATGGCAGCGGGCAGCAGACCTCCGGCAAGGTGAAAATGGTGCAAGGTCTTAAGCTGGGTGTGCAGGGAAGGCATGTGCTGGTCGTCGAAGATATTGTGGATACGGGTATTACCCTGTCTTTCCTGCTGGACTACCTCAAAAAGAAAAAGCCCGCCTCGCTTAAGCTTTGCGCTTTGACGGATAAACCCTCCCGCCGTCGTGTGCCGGTAAAAATCGACTATGTCGGACTGACCGTTCCGGATAAATTCATCGTTGGCTACGGGATAGACTGCGACGAGAAGTACCGCAACCTGCCGGATATCTGTATTCTGGAGGAATAAATTTGGATAATATGAAACAACTCATTTCCGTCGCCAAGGGAGAGTCTCTCGCCGACCTTATTCTGGCCAATGCTAAAGTGGTCAATACCTTTAACGGTGAGATTGAGTCCGCTAACGTTGCCGTCTACGATGGACTGGTGGCAGGCGTAGGCGACTATCAGCAGGCTAAAACAATTATCGACTTAAAAGGCAAATACATTGCCCCTGGCTTAATTAACGGACATGTCCACCTGGAAAGCTCCATGCTGGACGTTGGGCAATACGCCCGGGCGGTGGTGCCGCACGGCACATCGGCTATCGTTACCGACCTTCATGAGATTGCCAATGTCTGTGGTATTGAAGGGATTAAATATGTCCTCGACTATGCCCGGCGTTTGCCTTTTGATTTATTTCTCATGGCGCCTTCCTGCGTGCCGGCAACGCACCTGGAGACGGCGGGGGCAAACATCGGCCCGGATGATATTAAACGGATTCTAAGGTTCAAAGAGTGCATCGGGCTGGGCGAGGTCATGAACTACCCGGGCGTGCTCTTCGGCGATGACGGTATGTTGAGCAAGATAGAGTTGGCAAAAGGCAAGATAATCGATGGCCATGCCCCCGGCGTGAGCGGCAAAAACCTCAATGCCTATATCGGTACCGGGATACACTCCGACCACGAGTCGGTTGCTTTAGCCGAGGCGGCGGAAAAGCTGCGGCGCGGCATGCACGTCATGATTCGGGAAGGCTCCTCCGAGAAGAACCTTGAAGCTCTTTTACCCCTGGTGACCGATAAGACCTATTCCCGCTGTCTCTTCGTCGTTGATGACAGACATGCCGAAGATATATTGCATGACGGTGATATCGATGCCGTGGTGCGCAAGGCGATTAAGCTGGGACTCGACCCCGTGCGGGCTATCCAGATGGCCACCATCAATACCGCTAATTATTTCCGGTTGGACAAACTTGGCGCGGTGGCTCCTGGCTATTATGCCAATTTTATCATCCTCAATAATCTTGCCGACTTTAAAGTAAAATCGGTCTATTATCAGGGTCGCCTCGTCGCTGAAAACGGCCAAGCTTTATTCGACCTCCCCAAAGCCCCCGACAACCAGCTTTCCCGCACTGTTAATATCAAACCTATTACCATCGACGCCTTAAAACTCAAAGCCAAGGGGGAAACCTCGCTTGCCATCGAGGTTGTTCCCGGCCAGATAATCACCCGTAAAAAGTCGGTGAAAGTCGCCGTGAAGGAAGGCTTTGTCCGACCGGATACCTCACGCGATATTTTGAAAGCCGTGGTGGTGGAGAGGCATAATGCTACCGGTAATATCGGGCTCGGCCTTGTCACCGGCTTTGGTTTAAAGAAGGGCGCGCTGGCTTCCTCTACCGCTCATGATTCGCACAATATCGTCGTCGTCGGCGCCAGCGACGAGGATATATACGCCGCTATCAAAGATCTGGAGCGTATCCAGGGAGGTATCGTCGTCGCGGCGGGGGGCAAGGTGCTGGGCAGCCTGGCTACACCTATCGCAGGCCTTCTCTCGGAGGAGCCTCTGGAGCAGGTAGTGTCCGGTCTGACAAAGATGGGAAATTATGCACAGGAACTGGGTTGCACGTTGCCTGCCCCATTTGCCACGCTGTCTTTTCTGGCGCTGCCGGTCATCCCCGAGCTAAGGCTGACTGACCTTGGCCTGGTGGATGTTAATGAATTCAAAATTATCGCCTGATACGGCATATCTGATATAAAAAGGGGATTCTTCTTATGCGTCACTCTGCCATCGAGCCTGTTTTTGAAAACCGCTATGATGCCGGGCGCAAGCTCGCCGAAAAACTCACGGAATACACCGGACAGTCCGTGGTCG
>MGMR01000098.1:492-934 GCA_001796495.1 Chloroflexi bacterium RBG_13_51_18 | reverse complement strand
CCTCGTGATTTCCCGGAAGATACCCCTCCCCCTTAGTCCGGAGGGCGGTTTCGGGTCTTTGACCGACGACGGCACGCTAATCCTCAACGAGGAACTGGTGAAAAAGACCGGCCTGACACAGCAGCAAATTAATTACCAGGTAGGCCAGGTGCGGACTAATATCAAGGAGCGGAGCCTGCTCTATCATAAAGATAGACCGCCGCTTAGCATCACCGGTCGCACGGTAATTATCATTGATGACGGGCTGGCCTCCGGCTACACTATGAGAGCCGCCATTGAATCGTTACGCCGACGCCGCCCGGAGAAGATTATCGCCGCCGTGCCGGTCGGCCCGGAACATATAATCAGTGAAATACGTAAAGTCGCCGATAAGGTCGTTACCTGCGTTGTTGCCGCCGGGCCGGTTTTCTATGTGTCGGACTATTATCGTTACTGGTATGAT
>MGMR01000098.1:0-326 GCA_001796495.1 Chloroflexi bacterium RBG_13_51_18 | reverse complement strand
CAGTCTTCGTCGGTCATGCGCATTAAAAGCTGGTCGCGGGTCACACCGGCGTTATTGACCAGGATATCGATTCTGCCCATCTCCCTGACGGTGGTGTCGATAAGCCGTGTCACATCCGGCGAAGAACTAACATCGGCGGTGACTGCCAGGGCCTTCCGCTTCAGCGCTCTGATTTCATTGGCGGTGCTTTCCAGCGCCTCGGCGGCTGCCGGGATATCGTTGACGACGACGTCCGCGCCGACCTCCGCCAGCTTTAAAGCTATCGCCCGTCCTATTCCCCGGGCGCTGCCCGTGACTATTGCTGTCTTGTTTGAGAGGTCCATATC
>MGMR01000097.1:5716-5805 GCA_001796495.1 Chloroflexi bacterium RBG_13_51_18 | reverse complement strand
TACACTTTTGAAGCGCCGAAAGCGAAGGCCTCGGCGCAGAGATGCTCGACTTTTTCCCCGATTACGATTGAGCAGAGCTCGACGTTGCG
>MGMR01000097.1:0-5667 GCA_001796495.1 Chloroflexi bacterium RBG_13_51_18 | reverse complement strand
CGCTGGCAGCGGGTGCATTTCTCAAGGTCGATAATCGGCTCGCCATTTTCATTCATGGTGATAGCGTCGAACTTGCACTCGGCCTGACAGCGGGCGCCGCAGGCGATGCACTTGCCGGGGATAAGCAGGGCAATGCCGCGGGGTCGCTTTAGTTTTTTAGGTTCTTCTGCCATTTTCTTTACAGGGCCAACAGGTCCTTCTCTATCATCCTGGTTATCAACAGCTTAGCGGAGTCTTCCGGTTTATCGGACTCGCCGCCAAGAATTTCACCCTTGGCCCTTTCCGGGGAAAAGATTTTACGCACCTGTGTCGCCGAACCTTTGAGTCCGATAGTCGCCTCATCCATCTGCATGATTTTATTGTCCCAGAGGGTGATGGATGCATCCTCCGCCTCGAGCCGCATAGGCACGTTAGGATAGCGCGGCGAATTGATTTCCCGCAGAACGGCAATCATGGCGGGGAGCGGGGCGGTAACGACCTCATGGCGGCCTTCCAGCTTGCGCCGGGCTTTAACTATTTTAGCCTTCAAATCGACCTCTTCAATGCGGTCGACCAGGGTTAGCTGGGAGCAGCCCAGGCGGGTGGCGATGCCGGGGCCTACCTGCGCGGTATCTCCGTCGATGGTCTGGCGGCCGCACATGACGATAGCCAGCTCTTCCTTTTCCGCCAGCTTCTTAATGGCGCCGGTCAGCACCATGCTGGTGGCTAAAGTATCGGCACCCCCGAAAACGCGGTCGCTCAAGAGAATGGCTTCATCCGCGCCGAGCGCGAGGGTTTTCCTTAAAGTTACTTCAGCGCTGGGGGGCCCCATGGAAATGACCGCTACGCGGAAGCCGTATTTATCCTTAAGACGAAGGCTCTCCTCAAGAGCGTGGGTATCATAGGGGTTCATGATAAAGGGCACCCCCTCTCTGATGAGAGTGCCGGTAACAGGGTCTACTTTAACCTGGGTGGTGTCCGGTACCTGTTTGACACAGGTGACAATCAACATTCAATAACGTACCTGAAGGTAATTTAATTTCATCAAGATAATAGCATATTGCGGGAGATTGGGGCAAATGAATTTTTGCTGGATAACTCTGTACCGTGATAAACTACAAGCGTATTTATGAATATTTTAGTTACCAACGACGATGGCGTACACGCCGAGGGCTTATGGGCGCTGGTGCGGGAGTTGAAGATAATCGGCGGGGTGACCGTAGTGGCGCCGGACGGCGAAAGGAGCGCTATCGGTACGGCGGTAACGCTGTTCGAGGCGCTGCACGCCAGCGAAGTCTGCGGGCTGGAGGACGGCGTGACCGCTTACGCTATCGACGGGTCGCCTTCCGACTGCGTTATCCTGGCGCTCGGTAAGCTAATCACGGATAAAGTGGATATAGTAGTATCCGGCATCAACCCCAGCCTCAACCTTGGAGAGGACGTGTATATTTCGGGGACGGTGGGGGCGGCGATGCAGGGATACTTCCGCGGGCTGCCGGCGCTGGCCGTCTCGGCGCCGCCGGGGAGTGCAACCGCAGTTAAGACCGCCGCGCATGCCGCCGCCGCGCTGGTCAAGAATATGACCGCCCATCATCCCGCCAGGATATTCCTGAACATGAACGTGCCGGACCTGCCGCTGGAGGAAATAAAGGGGGTAAAGATAACGCGCCTGGCCCGCTCCAGCCATATAAATACCGTGGCGGAAGAAACTAATGAAAAACTCAAACAGTACCGCCTGGTGCGGGAAAGGGTGGCGGAATCCGGCAGCGACGGCACGGATATACAGGCCATCGTTCAGGGATATATATCGATCACCGCGCTGTATACTAGCCTGCTGGACAAGCCCCCGCAGCACCTGCTGAAAAAGTTAAGCTCTGAATTGACACACGAACTAAAGAAGGAATGATGCAGCACCATATCGGCACGGACATCATAGAAATAGAGCGCATCCGCCGCGCTATTGAGCGCTGGGGCGACCGCTTTTTAAATAAGGTCTTTACCAGAGATGAATTAAAAATTTACGGTCACCACGCCCACTCGCTGGCGGCGAGCTTCGCCAGTAAAGAAGCGGTGATGAAACTGCTGGGGACGGGCAACCGGGGAGTGGCGTGGCGGGAGATAGAAACGCTTTACCACCCCAGCGGCAAACCATTAATAAAGCTCAACGGACGGGCAAAAAAACAGGCGGAAAAGCTGGGCATCAAAGAAATCGACGTCAGCCTTGCCCACTCCCATGAAAATGCTATAGCTACAGCGATAGGGTCGACTTAAGCCTCCCAGGCAACTTGGCCGCCGATAATCGTCATCTCTACTTTAATGTCTTTAATCTTTTCCGGGGGGACTTGGGTGGGGTCGTCACTCAAGATAACGATGTCCGCCAGCCTGCCGGGAGATAGCGCACCCTTAATTTTCTCCTCGAAAGAGACGTAAGCAGCATTATTTGTATAGAGCGAAAGCGCCTGTTCTACCGTGATACATTCCTCCGGCAAAAGCACCTGGCCTGACTCCGCCTGCCGCGTGACGGCGGCATAAATGCCCATTAAAGGATTAGCCGGCACGACCGGGGCATCCGAGCTTCCGGCAACGACCACGCCCTTTTCCAGCGGCGACTTTATACGGTAGAGCCAGGGGAGCTGGCTTTCCGGGACGGTTGACAGGTAGCGCTCGCCGCTGTAGTAGATGAAGGGGGGCTGTGTAACGATAACCGCCCCCAGCTGTTTTATTTTTTCCAGGAGAGCGGGGGGACATTCGCCGCAGTGCTCGATGCGTTGTCGGCGGCCTACAACAGATGAGTGCTTGTTGACGTATTCCAAAGCGGTTATGGCGGCGGCAACAGTCTCTTCGGCGACGGCGTGGAAGGCCAGCTGAAAACCTGCCTTGTGACACTCCAGAGCTAATCTGTTTAATTCCACTTGTTCGGGCTGGACTTCCAGCATTATTTTCACCGCCCCCAGCTGCATCAGGTTGTCGCCGGAGCCGGTCTTGAGATTCCTTTTTTTAAACTCTCTCCAGTAAGGCGAGCCGGCCATCATGGTGATGCGACTGTGCAGGCTGCCCTGAAGCTTGAGGCCACAGACCGTCTCCCAACGGGAAAGGTCGTTGCTGACGGTCGCCTCCTGAAAGGACGTAATGCCGTGTTCAAGGAAGTATTTATCCGCCAGAGCAGCTCCTGCCGCCAGTTCTTTATCGGAAAAAGGCGGCATGACCTCGCTGCGGATGTAATTGAGCATGTCGATGAGGATGCCGTTAGGCTCGCCGGTGGCCAGGTCGCGCTCGATGCGGGCGCCGGGCGGCTCCGGCGTATCGGCATTAATCCCCGCCAGTTCAAGCGCTGGCGAATTAAGTACGCAGGCGTGCAGGGAGCGGTGGCTTAAAACGACCGGATGCGCGGGGGCTGCCTCGTCGAGGTCCCATCGGGTCGGGCATCGCTTCCCCTCGAGGTAAAATTCATTATAGTCCGTGCCGCTAATCCAGGTGCCGGGCGGGGTAGCTGATGCTTTTTTACGCACGGCTTCCTTGATGTCCTCGACATTGCGGACGGATGACGGTGAAAGGTCGATGCTCAACAGCTTTCTCACCAGGGAAAATACGTGGAGGTGGGCATCGTTAAAGCCGGGAATGACCGTCCTGCCGGCGCAGTCGATGACTTTAGTAGTCCGCCCGGTTAGTCTTTCCAACTCGCTATCGCCGCCGACGAAGAATATGGAGTCGTCGGAAACGGCTATTAGCTCCGCCCGAGGACGGGCGGAGTCCATAGTGATAACGTTGGCATTTTTCAGGATGATATCGGTAGGCATTGTATTAAGACCTGCGACAATATAAACTAATAGTAAGTATACTACGGAATTATGGTGCGGCAAAAAAGGAGAGCCATGGACGCAGGGGCATTAGCCGGGAAACTATCCGACTGGATTAAAGATAAAGTAACGACGGCGGGTTGTAAAGGGGCGGTGCTGGGGATGAGCGGGGGCATCGATTCTTCGGTAGTGGCGGCGCTGTGCATCAAGGCTTTCCCTGAAAACACTCTGGGACTGATAATGCCCTGCCACAGCAACGAAAAGGATAAAGAGCATGCTGAAATCATGGCGAAACAGTTCTCCATCCCGACCAGGACGGTAGTGCTGGACGATATTTATGATGAATATTTAAAAATACTCCCGGAATTCAAGCCGGAGAAGGCTTTGGTGCAACTGGCGCGGGCAAACCTTAAGGCCCGGTTGAGGATGATAACGCTTTATTATACCGCCAACCAGCTGAAATACCTGGTAATAGGCTCCGGCAACCGTAGCGAGCTGACGGTCGGCTATTTCACCAAGCACGGCGACAGCGGCGTGGACATCCTGCCGCTGGGCAACCTGGTGAAAAAAGAGGTCAGGGAACTGGCGCGGTTTTTAAAAATCCCGCCGGGAATCATCGATAAAGCGCCGTCGGCGGGGCTGTGGGCGGGACAGACCGACGAGGCTGAAATGGGTATTACTTACGAGGCGCTGGACAACTATATCCTGACGGGCAAAGCGCCGGAGGAAGTAAAAAAGCGCATCGAAAGGATGAGGGCTGCTAGCGTGCATAAGTGCACCACGGCGCCGATACCGGAGTTCTGATATTGATATCCCCCTCAACACCCGGCTAAATTGATTGATTTTCTACACGGCAATACTGTTTGACACTCACAGCGGAAAAACGGTAATCTGAAACTGGTTCCCAACCTTACAACGAGGAGGCAGGCATGAAGAAAGTGGCTGTGGTAGGCGTCGGCGAGACGAAGTTCAGCGGTCCCCAGCCTAAGACGGAAGTCGAGCTTTTTGCCGAGGCCGCCACCGAAGCTATTACAGAGTCGAACCTGAAGCCGAAGGACATCAAGGCGCTGTTTATCGGCAATGCGTTGGGCGACTTCGAGGAGGGGCAGGGGATGATAGCCTCCTACGCCGCGGAGAACATCGGCTGCCTGTACGTGCCGGCTAACCGCTACGAGGGCGCCTGCGCTTCCGCCAGCATGGCCGTGAGAGACGCCTTCATGTGGGTGGCTTCCGGTTATTACGATATCGTCCTGGCGGGGGGCATCGAAAGAGCAGCCACGATGGGCACCGGGCTGGCGACGCGCACCTTCGCCATGTTCAGCGACGCCCGCTACGAATATCCCGCCGGCGTAACATTCCCGGCGGTTTTCGCCATGCTGACCCACCTCTACGCCGATACCTATAAAATCCCCCTCCAGAAGCTGCGCGAGCAGATGGCAAAAGTTTCCATACAGTCTTATAAGCACGGCAGCATCAACCCCAGGGCGCAGTTCTTCGGAAAGAACGCCGACATGACCATAGAGAAAGTGCTCGGCAGCTTCGTAGTCTGCACGCCGCTTACCCTGCACGACTGCTGTCCTTTCTCCGACGGCGCCGCGGCTGTGGTGCTGGCGTCGGAAGACGTCGCTAAAAAACTCACTAAAAAGCCGGTCTACATTACCGGCACGGGACAGTCATCCTGCGGCCCGCTCATCAATCAGAAGGAATTCCTGCCGCGAATCAGGGCGCGCGAAATATCGTCGCAGCAGGCCTATAAAATGGCCGGGTTAAAACCGGAAGATATCGACCTGTGTGAGTTGCACGACTGCTTTAGCATCGCCAGCCTGATTGCCGCCGAGAGCCTCGGCTTTTTCGAATACGGGAAAGCGGGCGAAGCCTGGGAAAAGGGCAA
>MGMR01000096.1:19963-20806 GCA_001796495.1 Chloroflexi bacterium RBG_13_51_18 | reverse complement strand
TCCAGACTGTACCCGGGACGAAAGCCAAATGTTTTAGCTCTAGAAGCATCGGCAAGGCTGTGTAAAATATCGCCCGGTCGGGGAGGGCCGTAAACGGGGGGCGTGTTATCGCCCGTTAGTTTGCTGATTAACTCCACCAGCTCATTGACGGTGGTGCTCTTGCCGCTGCCGATGTTATAAATACCCGAGGCTTCACTCTCCGCGGCTAGGATAAATGCCGCCACGGCGTCTTTGACATAAATATAGTCGCGCGTCGCCTGGCCGTCGCCGTATATGTGAATAGTATTTCCTTTAGATTTTATTTTAATGAACCGGGGAATCGCCGCGGCGTATTCGGAGTCGGGGTTTTGCCGCGGCCCGAAGATATTAAAGTACCTCAAGCTAACCGTCGATAAATTGTAGACCTTTTGGAAAATCTGGCAGTAGTTTTCCGCCGCCAGTTTGGCCACGGCATATGGGGAGAGGGGATTTATCGGCATATCTTCTTTCTTGGGGAGGCCGGGGGCATCGCCGTAGATGGCGCAGGAGGAAGCGTTGACCACCTTTTTTACCTTGTTATCCCTGGCGGCCAGCAGGACGTTAAAAGTGCCGGTAACGTTAACCTCGTGGCATTCTTGCGGAGCTTCTATGCTGCGGGGGACGCTGGCGATGGCGGCTAGATGAAAGATATAGTCGACGTTCTTAAACAGCTTTTGCAACAGGGGCAGGTCCGTAATACTGCCCTGGATGAATTCTACGTTTGTTTTATCAAGTATAGCAGCAATATTTTCTTGCTTCCCGGTAGAGAGATTATCAAGAATGATTAGATGATAGCCGCGTTCCGATAGTGCTTCCGAAAGATGA
>MGMR01000096.1:15455-19877 GCA_001796495.1 Chloroflexi bacterium RBG_13_51_18 | reverse complement strand
TGGCCGTTCTTCCCCGGCACGATGCAGTCCGGATTGAAAAATGCGCCTTTCAAAGGCTCATCGTGGAGATGGTCCTGCAGTCTATCGTCCTTCCGGCCGGCCCATCCCTGGCGCAGCAGCACCGCTCTCTGCAGATTGAAGATTCTCTCCCCGATTTTGTTCAGCCCGGCTTCATCGGTTTCTTTACCCGTAATCGCCGTTAGTAACTTACTTTCCATTGTCGGGTCGCCGCTGTGGTCGTTTGCGAACCTTACCCAGATAATCGGCCACAGGAAATCGCACAATATAATGCTTTCCTTGGCGTGAGTGCGGTCCTGGATTTTTTTGGCCGCCAACGCCTTGCCTTCGAACGTGGTGTAATCGGAAGCGGCGGCGCCTCCCCAGAAGTTCCTGCTTACGTTCACGAAATCATTGTAGGAAAGGAATGAGGGCTCTATCTTCTTTATCCAGTTGTGCCAAAGCCAGAGGGAGTGGGCCGTTTCATGAAGCTGGTTTATCGGCCGGCGTTGCTCGGTAGCATAGAGCAGGGCATTGGTCAATATCAGACGGGGGTCGTAGTCCTGGAGCTCGCCGGCGCGACTGATAATGGAATCGTGCAGTAATATTTCCGCCTTTTTACCCAGTTTTTTTGCCGCTTTGATATTCCCCTCCGCCAGCAGGTCCCCGAAGCCTTCTCGTAATGCTATTTTCCTGGTCAGGGCTTCGATGAACTCCAGGCTGCCCGCTTTTGATACCGGCAGTCCCATGTCTTTTTCATTGAGTACGCCTTCCCGGTAGCAGCGGCCAAGCCAGTCGATAATAGGCTGCAATATCGCGGTGTCCAGTCCGTAATGGTCGCAAAGCCTGGTTGCCTGCAGCGCTATTTCGGTACCCGCGTTGATATCACTAAAGACCGCTCCCCAGTATACGTGGGCAGCCTGGCAGAAAAACTTGTAGCGTCTGCCGTCCTCAGTATAGGCTCTTCTGAAGCAGCCGCTGGGACATCCGTAGCAGGCGCGGAGCTTGGTCTTGCCGGGCAGGCTATCCAGCCAGCCTTGCCAGGTGTCTTTACGGAGTTCACGTATACGGGCGGCAAGTTTTTCCAGTCCTTCGGGGTCGGCCGCCTGCGGTTTTTTATCTCCGGCGACGGCGATTGCCTTGAGCTTTTTCGACCCCATCACGCTGCCGAGTCCGCTGGAACCGGAGGCGCCGTCATCGGTGAGCATAGTAGCGAAGGTCACCAGGTTTTCCGCCGCCGGGCCGATGGTCAATACGGTTACGTTGCTGCCGAGTTTGGCTTTTAATAAATCGCCGGATTCGATGGCGGACTTGCCCCATAATGAAGAAGCGTCGCGTATTTCTACAGTCCCATCATGGATATAGATATATTTAGGCTTTTCCGCTTTTCCCCGCACTACCAGGGCGTCATAGCCGGCGTATTTCAGCCGGGTTCCCCACCTCTCCCCGAGGTTACCGTAGGTAAAAGCCTCCGGTTCCATGACGGGCGATTTGGCGCAGACCTGCCAGCGGCTGCCGCCGGAGATTCCGGTAAATCCGGTAACCGGACCGGTGGCACATATCAGGCAGTTCTCGGCGTCGAAAGCCCCGGCCTGGGGAGGCACCATGTCCCAGTATATCTTGGCCGCCAGCCCTCTCCCGCCGAGAAACCTCTCGGTATAAGGGGCGGAGGGCAACCGTTCTGTGCCGCCGCCGCTCAAGTCTATCTTAAGGATTTCCCCCGCATATCCGGAATTGGCTATCATAACATCTTATCCTAAAACGCTGCTGACCGCCGCCCCGGACACATCGACGATAGCGGCGCCGCCGTCGATTAACAATGCTGAACCGGTCATAAAAGTCGATTCGTCGCTGGCGAGGTAGCTGATTATACCGGTGATTTCTTCCGGCCTGGAGACGCGCCGTAGCGGCACGTCCTTGGAAAAGTAGTCCAGTCCGCCCTGTTTATTGGTTTTCAGCTTTTCCGCGAGCGGCAGAATCATCTCATCGAGGAGTACAGTATCGATGCCGCCCGGGCAGACGGCATTGACCCTTATCTGGTATTTCCCGTAATCCAGCGCCGCCTGCTGCGTTAGCATAATCAGTCCGGCTTTTGACGTACAGTAGGCCGGGCATACGGGCAGACAGCGCGTCCCCCCCAGTGAAGCTATATTAATTATTGAGCCGCCCTTGGTTTTTATCATCAGGGGGAGCACCTCTCTCATCATCAGGAAAGGCCCGGTTAGATTGATATCGATGACCATGCGCCAGTCATCCGGGGCAAGGTCGGTTATATTCCCCTTTACGTCATGGGCGGCATTGTTGACCAGGACATCCAGCTTGCCCCCGAACTTGACGGTCGTTTCCACCATCCGTTTAACGTCGGCCTCTTTAGTGACGTCACCCTGGCAAACGACAACCGACCCCTTAGGCAGGGTTTTAGCCACCTGTTCCAGTTTTTCCTTGCGGCGGCCGCTGATGCAGATTTTGGCTCCTTCCTTGACGAAGCGCTGCGCAATCGCCGTCCCGAGGCCGGTACCGCCTCCGGTAATAAGCGCTACTTTACCCTTCAGGTCCATATTCTTGTTTCCTCCTGTTTTTATTCCGGTGTGATGCAATATCGCTGTATGCTTAATCTTCTCTCTCGCCGGTTAATGATACCGCCATGCAGACGTACGGCCTGTCCAGCCTCTTGGTGACGATGGGGCAGTGGTAAAGCCCCGCCGGCGCGATTAATACCGTCGGTTTATCGAAGGTGTGCTTTTCTTCCTTCCCCAGTTCGCCGATGGATATTTCCACCTCGGCGCCCAGTTCGTCCAGGTGCATCGGGTCTGTTCCTATAAAGAACACCGCCTCGTCGTATTTATGCACGTGTGGCTTACGGGACATGCCGGTGATGCCTGTGTTGTACCCGCAGGCGTAGATAACGTGGAGTTTTAGTCCCCCCATTTCCTTCGCCCCAACGGAAAATAAAGGCCCCGCTGGCGTTTTATGAAACGGGATGGAAACCACGTATTTACCGTACTTGGATTCTGCCATTATCGCTCCTCTCGGTGATAAGTCTTTTCTTTGATATTATTTTTTTATCTTCTCGCGCAAATCTCCAAGCAATTTATTAACGCGCTTCCGGTGGACTGGCCCGCCGGGTCCCGGGGCAGGCTTGGGATTGTAAGGCATTTCCTTCAGGTTCTCCAGCATGGTAGGGATGCGCTGAAAAGGCACCGATATCAGGAACAGTCCCGGTGGGAAGATGTTTAGCGCCTGCATGCCCATTCCCAGTCCGGTAATGTAGTAGTTAAGCTCGCCGCTAACGACGGGATAGACATAAATCCAGGCGCAGGCAATCACCGGGGTCGCTTTACTGACAAAAGGCTCTCCCGTGGAATAGTTGACCGATCTTAATACTGTCTGGGCCTGGTTAATATCAGCGGTGATAATCATCACATCCGGGTCGAAGGTAAGTTTGTCGACCGGCGCGAAGGCCACGTACTTTACCGAGTCCTTCGGCAGCCTTGGTATATGCTGGTACATGGCGCGGCAGGCTCTCGCCTCGGAAAAGAGCCCGTCTTCATCGCCCAATATACCGCTAACGAGGACCGGTTCCGGGTCTTTCATGCCCAGTATCATCTGTTCCGCACCCACGCATACCAAATCGTCGGGCCCCACGTAAAAAGCGTTGCCTTCCTGGGCCTCCTTGAGCATTTCGCAGATATTTAATTCCTTGGCCAGCTTTTTCATGCCCGGGGGCCTGGTAATCATGAATTTAACGCCCACGGGCTTTCGTTCGAAGTTGAACTTATCCAGTACGGAGAAGTCTTTCCTGGCAGAACTCATGATTGCCTCCTTTACCAAGTGCTGTGGGGATGCTTTCTCATATAATAAAGTTGTTGCTGCGGATATTCAAGTTGACTTGAAAAGTGCGTTAGTTATGGGAGGTGGGGTAACACTTATTTACGCCAGGTACTGCTTTTGCAGTTCGGGGTCGTATTTTGCCCTTCTGCCGGGGCATTTGAGCTGCGTGCATATCTGGCAGCTTAAAAAGCCCGTGTCGTTAGGGAAGACGATGCCGGAGCGCGACTTTATGGGCTTCATCACGCCGCCCGCCGTCAATGATACTCCGATGCGTTCCTCGATGTCCTTGAATAAGTGGAAAAGCGGTTTTTGCTGCGTGATAATCCAGTCTTCAACTTCGCCGGGATTAAGGAGGGCGATTTTAGGGATGTTATATTTTTCTTTAATGTGCTCCGTCAGGTAGTCTACGGCCGTGACCAGCACCACGGTCTTGATGCTGTCCAGGCAGAAATTCATCATCATATCCTTTGGCGTAATGGGCAGTTCTTCCAACTCTTTCCCCACGGTGGCAACAAAAGGGTACACCGTTCCCTGGTTGCGGAGGAGCTTGTTCAGCACTCTGCTGGTGAATAACGTGCCGTCGATATCTATCGT
>MGMR01000096.1:7919-15413 GCA_001796495.1 Chloroflexi bacterium RBG_13_51_18 | reverse complement strand
CCGAATTCTCCAAAAATAAAATCGTTCTAATTAAAGGATAGGTAAACGGCAAATACATGTCAAGGCGGGAGGGGAAGGGTAAAAATTGAACGGATGCGGGCGGAAGGAGTACAATCATTTACAGCCTCTTGCTGAAAGGAGAAATCTTCTCATGAAAGCCGCCTTTATCGTTGCCCCCCGTAAATTCGAAATTAGAGATATCCCCATGCCCGAAATCAGCCCCGATGAAATGCTGGTGAAAATAGAAGCCTGCGGTGTCTGTTCCAGCGATATGCCGGGATATGTCGACTCTCAAAGCGAGGAAATGAAAAAGCATAATCCCTTCCCCCGACGGGCGGGACATGAGCCGGCCGGCACGGTGGTGGAGGTGGGCAAAAACGTTAAAGGCTTTAAGGAGGATGACCGTATAACCGGCTTCTGGCCTGCCGACTGCTACGCCGAATATACTGCCTGCAACCCTACCGACCGCGTAGCACGCGGCCACGGCTCGGTTATTGAAAAGATTCCCGACGGTGTCCCGTTCGAGCACGCTCTCGGCGAGCCTATGATGAGCATCGTATCCATTACCAGGACGGCCACGCCGGAGTTCGGCGATTACGTTTTCCAGGTAGGCTGCGGCTTCATGGGACTGGGAATCATAGCCGGGGTAGCCAGCCCCAAGATAAGGGAGTACATCGTCGCCGATCTTGATGACGGCAGACTCAAGCTGGCTAAAGAACTCGGCGCCACCATTACCCTCAACCCCGCTAAAATTGATGTCACGGCAGAGGTAATGAAAATTACCGGCGGCAGAGGGGTGGATGTGGCTATCGAGGTCGTTGGTCACCCGCCGGGCATTAAGATGGTCGGAGAAGTTATCAAAACCAACCGGGCCAAAATTATCGCCGTTGGCTGGCACCAGACGCCGGACACCTACGAATTATTCAGCTGGATAAAGTGCCCCATCATCTACAGTCCGCAGGGCATCGGCATGTCCACGGACTACCAGAGCGAACTGATTCGGGCTATGTGGGCGATAAAAAACGGCATCTTCCCCATGAACAAGCTGGTAACGCATAAATACAAACTGGAAGACATCGATAAAGCTTTCCAGGACAACCTCAAAAGAACTCCGGGATATATCAAGGGCGTTGTAATGCCCTTCATGAAATAGAATGCATTAAAAATCATTATTTTAGGAGGTTTGCTTTGAAACTAGGTAGATTTATTGTCGATACTCATGTTCATTCCCAGCGTCATGCCGCCGGTAAAGCGCTCAAAGGCTCCAAGGACTTCGATAAACTCGGCCAGGTCATGGGGCAGATGGAAGCCTATGACAACTCGCCGCGCCTGCTTTACGATATGGAGTGTTACGGCGTGGATATGTGCATCATTGAGCCGGCCTTCGGAATGACCAACCCCAACAACGTCGACCAGGTCAAGAGGTACCCGGACAAGTTCGCTGCCTGCTGCTGGCCCAAGGAATACCAGGACCTTTGCGCCGCCGGCGAGGAGGAGTGGACTATCGACGGCTTTTGCATAGCCCTGGCCGACCTGCTGAAAACCGGCGATTATGTAGGCATCGGCGAGATGGTGCTTATCCCGATGCGCAAACCGAAACCAGGCCAGCCGCCGCGTTTCCAGACCGAGGAAGAAATTATCACCAACTGCCTCAAGGTTATGGAGGTCTGCCGCGCCTATAAAGTGCCCATGCGCTATCACACCGGCACCCCGGGCGGTTACGCCATCGCCTATCACGGCGCGCAGTTCACCTATAATCCGCTCTGGGTGCATACGCTCGCCGTCGCCATGCCGGACGTGCCCATCATCCTGGAGCATGCCGGTATCGAGGGCGGCTGGTGGGAGTGGTTCTACGAGTGCTGTCTGCATGTAGCCGCCAGCCACAAGAACATCTACCTGGAAACGGGGCGCTGGTGGGCGGAGCTTTACTACAAAGCCCTGAACGACCCCTCGGTAGGGGCGGAAAAACTCATCTGGGGCACGGACTGGGGCGCCAGCCTGCCGGTGTATTCTCAGCTCAACCGCTACCCGCCGGGCTACACCCGCCAGGACTTAAGGCAGGGCATACCGCGCTACCAGGTGGATATCTGGGGCTGGAGCTTAAAGCAGATTCAGCGACTTGACATAAATCAGGACGATATGAACCTGATGCTGGGCGGCAATGCCGTCAGGCTTTTCAAGCTGCCCAATCCCAAGGGACTGACCCGTATGTTCAAGTTCGTTGAGGAGCAGACGGTTTCGCCGCCGCCCTCCCGCTCTTCCACTTAAAAATGGTTTGACACGGCAGCCGCAGATATATACACTTGTGGTGGTGCTGGTCAAAAGCGCTATTTTTTATCGGTAAATATTGAAAGGAGCAACTATGGCGAAAAAGAAAACTGATTTTACAAACCTCCAGCATGTCGGAGTGGTGGTTAAAGACATAAAAAAAGCGATTGCCTACCTGGAGAAACTCGGTATCGGGCCTTTTACGGCGCCGGGCGTAAAACCGGGCAGTCCCCCTGTATTCACTATACCTTTTAAGGGCGAGCTGCACGGCAAGCCCGCAGCCTGGAAAACCACCATCAGCTTCGCTAAAATCGGCGATGTTGAACTGGAGCTTTTAGAGCCCACCGAGGGTAAACAGGCGCTTAAAGAGTCGCTGGACAAGACCGGAGAGGGACTGCACCATATCGGCTTTTTGACCGACGACCTCGATGCTGAAATCGACAACTTTAAAAAGAACGGCGTGGGCATCTGGACGATTGCCCGGGAAGAAGGCGGCGGCGGGTTTCTTTACTCCGATCCTACCCCCGTAGGCGGCATCGCCATTGAGTTCCGTAAAATAGGCAAACCGCCACCCAGGAAATAGATTTTAATCGGAAAAGCACTGATCAGGAGGGAAAACCATGAAAGCAGCCGTCACCCGTGAAGCCGGTATTATCAAAATGGAAGAGGTGCCGGAACCGGAAATGGGCCCCAGCCAGGTAAAGGTGAAAATCGCCTACGCCGGACTCTGCGGCACCGACCCGGAAAATCTGGAGCAGCGCTTTGGTCTCATGCCGCCCGAGGCCTATAAGCAGTCAAGGATACTAGGCCATGAAGCCTCCGGGACGATTGCGGCTATCGGCGGCGGTGTTAAAGGTAATTTTAAGGTCGGACAGCGCGTGGCGATGAATTTCCGCGGCGCCTGCGGGGCCTGCTACTACTGCCAGAACGGCATGGAGCATTACTGCCGTCATGGCTCCGGCGCCTCCGGCTGCTTCGCGGAATACGCCGTCTACCCGGAAAGCGCTATTTATCCGTTGACAGGTGATATCCCACTGGACATCGCCTCCATGCTCGAACCGGTGTCCGTCGCTGTCCATGCTATCGACCAGGCAAAAGTGACCACCGGCGGCAGTGTCGCCATTTGCGGCGGAGGGCCTATCGGCCTGCTTTGCCTGGAAGTGGCGCTCAAAGCCGGCGCCGCCAAGACACTTCTCTCCGAGCCTATTGCGGAAAAGAGGGCCCTCGCTAAAAAACTGGGCGCCGATGTTGTGGTCGACCCTTTCAAAGAAAATATTGAAGAAGTCGGTAAAAAGCTTACCGATGGCCGCGGTTTCAATACCGTCATCGATGCCAGCGGCAGTGTCGCCGCCGCCAAGCAATGCGTAAGCCTGGCGGATAACTGCGGCACTATCCTCTGGGCGGCCGTCTACGGTAAGGACGTGGAAATCGGCGTTTCCCCTTTCCTGATGTACGCCAAGGAACTGACTATTACCTCTACGTTCGTGTCCCCATATTCCTTCCCGCGGGCATTAGCCATGTTGCCCAAACTAGAGCTAAAATCATTAATTACTGATATCGTTCCTCTTAAAGATGTTCAAAAAGCTTTTGAACTGCATAAAAAGGGCAAGTCTATCAAGATTCTTATTCAGCCCTGAAATATTCCGATATTATTATGAAAGCGAGGTAGCTATGACGGAAAAAATAAACTGCGGTAAATGCGATATGCTGCTGTACTTCGGCGAAGAAATCAAGCGTCGACTCTACATGCGGGCGATTCCTTCCGAGAAGACGGTGCTGGGGTATTACGAAAACAAGTGTCCCCGCTGCGGCAGTAAACTGACGCTGAAAACGGTCAATATCAAGACAGAAGGGCGGAAAAAATATGGCGCATGATGAAAAATTAATTAAAGGCCTGGAGAAAAAAGCCAACCAGCTGCGCAGAAATTGTTTTGATATCTTCGGCTCCACGCAGATGGGGCACGGCGGCGGTACGATGTCCATCATTGAACTGATTACCGCGCTTTATTTCCACCATATGAAGTTCGACCCTAAAAATACGGACTGGCCGGAACGCGATAGGCTGGTGCTTTCCAAGGCCCACTGCTGCGAGGCTATTTACGCCGCCTTGGTCGAGCTGGGGGTCTACCCCCGCAAGACGCTGGAGACCTATTACTGCTTTGGCTCGCCGTTCCAGGGCCACGCCGATAGATGGTGTACCCCGGGCATCGATTATTCCGGTGGCTCACTGGGGCAGGGGCTTTCCTTCGCCGTGGGCATGGCGCTGGCGGAAAAAATGAAAATGGCGGACAAAAACGCCAACGCCCCCCAGACCGGCTTCCTGCAAAGATATATCGTCCGCTTCGACCCCGCTTACCGCTCTTTTTGTATCCTGGGTGATGGCGAGTGCCACGAGGGCATGGTCTGGGAAGCCGCCATGTTCGCCGCCAAGTACAAGCTGGATAACCTGATAGCTATCGTCGATTATAATAAATTCTCTCTCGATGGCCCTACTAATGAAATCATGAACCTGGAGCCTTTTGTTGAAAAATGGAAAGCATTCGGCTGGTGGGTCACGGAAATCGATGGACATGATTTACGCCAGATTGTTGATGCTCTGGACATGGCCAATAAGCTCTATGGCGATTACCGGCCCAAGTGTATCATCGCCCATACCGTGAAAGGTCACGGCATTCCTGCCTGGGAAACCGAGCATATACATCTGGGCAGGGGCGAGGTGATTATGAAGGGCATCAGGGAAGGGAGAGAAAAATATGCCGACGTTTAACAAGTACGTTCAGATAGAAAATAAACCGAGCATGGCCCCCATGGGGCTGGAGAAAGCCATAACCTCGGCGGCTTTGAAGGACAGCCGCATCATTGCCGTGCTCGAGGATATGGGATTTCCCGGTATGTTGTGGTTCAAGAAAAACATGCCGGAACGCATGATTGAGTGCGGCATCGCCGAGCAGAATGCCGCCGTCGTTGCGGCCGGCCTGGCCGCGGAAGGCTTTATCCCCATTATCAACAGCTTCCTTTTCGCTAACGTGGGTCGTGCCTACAACCAGATACGGCAGAGCATCCTCGTCGACCGTTTTAACGTAAAGTTCATCGGGCGTGAGGGTGTCTGGGGCGAGACCGGCATCTCGCACAACACCGTTGAAGGCATCGGCAGCACCCGTGTCCTGCCCAACCTCGTTATCCTGAACCCCTCCGACGCCGTCGAGGCGGAAAAAGCCGCTGAAGCCATGCTGCAGTACGTCGGCCCCGTGCTTTTGAGACAGGAGTCCAGTCCGCCGTCGATAAAAATTTTCGCCGATGATATGCCCTTCGATATCGGCAAGGCTTTCTCTATAAGGGATGGCAAGGACGCCACGATTATCGCCACCGGCTATATGTTGACGGAAGCGATAAGGGCGCTGGCTATCCTGGAAAAGGGCGGACTTGATGTGGGCCTGCTGGACATGTGTACCCTCAAACCGCTGGACGAAGAGGCTATTATCAAGGCGGCGGCAAAGACCGGCGCCATTGTTACCGCGGAAAACGGCAGCGTTATCGGGGGGTTGGGTGACGGGGTGGCGGCGGTTCTTGCCGAGAACCTCCCCACCCCCATGGTTAGAATAGGTGTTGAAGATGAGTTCAGCCAGTCGGGCAAAGTCACTCCCAAGGATGAGTTAAAAGAACACTTCGGCCTTAGAGCGGAAGATATCGCTGTTTCCGTTAAGGAGTGCATTGCCAAGCGGGAGAAACTGGCTAAAAAGAGAAAGTAAAAATGGAGGAAATATTTTGGCAAAGCTTAAATACGCAAATAGTCTGGTCCAAAAACCCGGCCCCTTCCCCCCGGAACTCCAGGGTAAGAGTAAAGGGAAAGAACTGATACCCGGTGTCACAGCCACCCACCTCATGACCGCCGACGGTAGCGTTCTGCCCGAGTTTTTCTTCGTGGACTGTACCTGGTTGTGGAGCGGCGCCGCTAAGGAACCGGTCGGCGAGCCGCATACCCACGATTTCTCCCATGTCCTCGGCTTCATCGGCGGTCACCCGGACGACCCGCAGGACCTGGGTGGAGAGATTACCATCTGGCTGGACGGCCATAAAGAGACTCTAACCCGCAACGCCCTGATATTCGTACCCGCCGGCGTCGTTCACGGCCCGATATTGTTCAATAAAATCGGCCGCCGGGTATTTTTCATTACCATCGCCATGGCCGGCAAATATACCCGCAAACCGGCCGCCCAGGTAACCAAACCGCCCAAGGAGAAGAAGTATTCCATTATCGACCATACAAAAGAGCGGTTCACCGTGGCCGCGGGTGGTAAAGCTATGCCCCCGCCTCCCCGGCCGAAAAATTCTACTGTCAAGAGCAATCGCATCCTGCACATCGAAGACGATATGGTTCCTGGTTCGTTCTACGTGGACTTCGTCTGGATATGGTCAGGCACGGGCGGCGCTCCGGCGCCGGAGCATACCCACGAGTGGAACGAGCTCATCGCTATGGCCGGAGCCGACCCCGCCCATCCCCGCGACCTCGGCGGAGAGATGAGCATCGTTTTAGGCGATGAATATCATCCCACCACCAAGAGCACCCTCGTTTGTATTCCGGCGCACCTGAAACACTGCCCGTGGGAGTTCCATGATATCAAGAGGCACACCCTCGTTTTCTCCGCCGGACCCCAGGGCATGTATTCCGGCTCGCATAAAAAAGAATAATTAGCCACTATTAAATAAAAAAGAGGAGGCAGCCGTTATATGATGGATGCCTCCTCTTCTATTTAAGTAATAAATGTGTTTTTACTGACCGGGTGGAGGAGCGTACTGCACAATACCAGCGGCCAGGAAATAGGACAACATGTCGCTGATCAACCATGCCTCAACGATTTTGCCGTCCTTGACTTTCAAGAAATAGGCGCCCTGGTATGATAAAGAGTTACCGCCGACTGTACCTGTCTCGACCCACCTAACCGAACCGATATCGCCCATGGCGGTTATTTCCGACCATGTATGAGTGATAGGGCCGGCGGCCGAATCCACTATTCCTTTGATGGCGGCTATGTGATTCGCGTTACCTACTGTATCCGGCCAGTTCATCATGTGGAGAACGATATTGGCGTCTTCGACTTCCATCAGGCCTGACTCATCGCCGGTGCTAAACATCAGGTCTTCGGCCGCTATAAATTTGTTAACCACATCTAGGGTAGGATTGCCCCCGCAAGATGTCATCGCTAGAATTACTATCACGAGTAAAGG
>MGMR01000096.1:5578-7913 GCA_001796495.1 Chloroflexi bacterium RBG_13_51_18 | reverse complement strand
CAACCATAATGCCTTGAACTTCACTTTTTTTCCTCCTCGTCTTTCAGTAATGGTTGTCTTTATATGGAATTCGGGACCTTTGTTTTTATCCGCTGCCGCTATGCCCTCCTTTCGCAAAATATATCTATATATTCATACATAGTGTTTATATATTTATAGGGCAGGAATTTTATTATAACATAGTAAGTCAAGAACTCCGTAATTTGTGGTTTTTGCGTAGAAGGCACAAATTAAAAAAAGGGGAACATTTCTGCTCCCCTTTTTAGTAAAAATAGTTCGTGAGTCTATGTCAGTATGTCTTTAATACTGACATCCTTGCCGACTTTGTATTCAACACCTCTAACGACTACTACGGGTATACGCTCGTTCGCCTGACCCATCATCATACCGGCTGCCGCCGCGATTTCATCAACTTGCGCAGTCGATGATTTTTTGGGTCTATCGTAAAGGTCAACGGTATCTCCGATAGGATAGGGATGAATACCGGCTATGCCGACCGCGAAGTTGATACTGTGTTTGCGATATTCATTACCGTAGGTATCGCAGATTATCACCGCCAGTTCTTTACCTGATAGTTCTTTAAGCTTGGAGCGTATTTTACGGGCGCTGGCATCGGGGTCTCTGGGCAGTAGACACACTATCTCTTCATCAAGTATACCCATATTGGAAGTATCTACCCCTGCGCCCGTGCCTACAAATCCCAGTCGATGCCGCGTGACAATATGTCTGCCGTTGATGCCGAGTATTTCTTTACTTTCGTTGACATATACCTGGCAAAGTCGGGGGTCTCGTCCGGTCTTCTCCGCCAGTTCTTTAGCATAAACGGAGGGCGTAATCTCGGAGAGTTTTACGCACGCGTTCTCCGCCTTCGAGACTATTTTATGGGTTACCACGACGATATCCCGGTTTTCAAAGCCGAATTTATCTTCCTTGGCGCATTTGTATATTATCTGCGCAATATCATCTCCTGCTTTTATCAGGGGAATATTCGGGACCGCGTACAGTCCCGCTTTAAATTTGGAACTAATCAAAGTTTTGCCTCCACCCGCACATTCGCCCTTTACTCCCCTATCGGCTTTAACCCTACTTCCAGCCGTGCGTCGTTGATGTGTATCAATACCGCTTTTTCTATGGGCATGCAGGAAAACTTGAAGTCTTTTTTCGCCCGCTTCTCACTCACCAGCCAGGGCAGCCCGAACTTGCCTTCCTTGTCCATCATCGGTGTCTTACCAAAGGTTATCTTCGCGTCCGGGATATATTTCTTTACCACCGCCGCCAGGTCGCGGGGGCTTTTCGGCGGCCCGCCCACGTTATAGACGGGGTGTGGCGACGATGGGGCTTTTATCAATAATTTGGTGAACTCGGCAAGGTCGTCCGCCGATACCAGCGAGCAAAGTCCTTTGCCGTCCCCTTCCATGGAGAAAGGCTTGCCTACCGCGCAGTTCGACGGCATGTCCGACCAGTATTGCGCCGGCGACCTTCCCCCGTGTCCGTACCCGATGGTCGGTCGCACCCCCGTAAAGCTCATCCCGTAGAGCCTCTGGTACTGTCCGGCCAGTATTTCAGCGTATAGTTTACAGACCGCGTAGGAGTGGGTGGGATTGGTCTGGTCTTCCTCGGTCACTTCCCTCATGCCGTACATCGCCTGCGGCCCGTATACCGTCTCCGAGCTGGCGTAGACGACACGTTTCACGCCCATGATTTTCGCTGCTTCAAAGGCGTTGCTCATGCCCATCACGTTTACCTTTGTAATCAGGCGCGGTTCGCCCTGAAGCTCGGTTACCATGATGAAAGCCCAGTTGATAAGCCTATCGATTTTGTATGTTTTCATGGCATTAAGGATATCTTCAATTTCCGTCACATTCCCCTGTGCGAAATGGAATTTCTTCGCGTTTTTCCCGATTGTTTTCATGAACCATTCTTTCGGCGGCGCCAGGTCCAGGGACACCACCGTTTTAACATCGGGGTCGTTGAGCAGGTACTGTACCGTCTTCCTCCCGAAGAGCCCGCTTCCGCCCATTACCAGTATATTCATGCTTTGCCTCCTTTATCATTGAAAGCGAAATAGCTTAACCGATTATAGCACTTTTTCCCGCTGGTACAGCAACAGGCGTTTTTGACAAGCTCTGGCACAGGGATTAAACTTGGTCAGGACGTTTTTATCAACTTAGAAAATCTCATGACAGGATGGGAAACGGAGGCTTTTTATGCAGTTTGACGGCAGGGTGGCTATCGTTACCGGGGGCGGCTATGGCATCGGCAAAGCTATCGCCCTCGCTTTAGCCCGGGAGGGCGCCGATGTAGCAGTGGCGGCCAGGACGGAGCCGGCTTTAAA
>MGMR01000096.1:5376-5548 GCA_001796495.1 Chloroflexi bacterium RBG_13_51_18 | reverse complement strand
CAGTCGCTATGTACTGGAAAAAAGTATGATTCCCCACCAAAGCGGCGTCATCATCAATCTTTCGTCGGCAAGCGGGCGGCGGGGTTACGCCACGCGTAGCGCCTATTGCTCTTCAAAGTTCGCCATTATCGGTTTTACCCAGAGCCTTGCGTCTGAAGTCGGTAAATACGGC
>MGMR01000096.1:0-5172 GCA_001796495.1 Chloroflexi bacterium RBG_13_51_18 | reverse complement strand
TGCCGTTAACGCAGGCTCGGCGAAAAATCTGCTGGTAACCGCCTCCGACCTGCGCATGGGGAGTGGGGGCATGGACAGCGGTTTCGGCGACGGCGCCGCCGCTATTATAATCGGGGATAAAGATGTTATCGCGGAAATAGAAGGCAGCTACACCCTTTCCAACGAACTGCTGGATGTATGGCGCGCCGGCGGCACGCGCTACGTACGATCCTGGGAAGACCGCTTTGTCTTTGAGGAAGGCTATCTTAAAATACTGCCCCAGGCGGTAAAAAGCTTTATGGAAAAATCCAACCTTGCTGCTAAAGATATCACTAAAGCTGTTTTTTACGGGCCTGACCTGCGCCGCCACCGCCAGATGGCTGATTTGCTGGGATTCAAACCGGAGCAGGTGCAGGAGCCCTTCTACGATAAACTGGGTAACACCGGCACGTCTTTCGTTTTATTGATGCTGGTGGCCGCGCTGGAAGACGCCAAGCCCGGCGACAAAATCCTCGTCGCAAGCTATGGCGACGGCGCTGATGTCTTGCTTTTTAAGGTGACGGATAAAATTAAAAATATTACGGGAAAATGGGGCATTAAGCGCAGTCTGGGATCCAAGATGCTTATGCGTAATATGGGCGAATATCAGGCCTACCGCGATTTCGCTGCGTCCGACCCCGAAAGGTTCGGCGGGGCTTCGGCGTCGGTTATCGCTCGTGAGCGGGACGCTATCTATGCCCTGCACGGCGTAAAGTGCCTGACCTGCGGCACCGTTCAATATCCTCCGCAAAGAGTCTGTACGCAGTGCCATACCAAAGATAATTTTGAGCCCTACTCCTTCGCCGACAAAAAAGGCAAGGTCTTTACCTTTACTTTAAAGCACGGCGCTGATATACCTCCCTTCGCACGACCCGGTGTGGATACCATGGTGGACTTCGACGGCGGCGGCCGGGCGCTCTTCGGTATGACGGACATGATTGCCGACAAAGTACAAGTGGGCATGGATGTCGAGATGAGTTTCCGCACGTTCGGCTCGGGGGGCGGCATTCGCAATTATTACTGGCGCTGCATGCCGCCGCGGGGAAGCTGGTTGGGAAAGGAGACGGAATAAAGATGGAAAGCATTAAAGATAAAGTCGCCATCGTCGGTATGGGCTGCACCAAGTTCGGTGAAAACTGGGACAAGAGCGCCGAAGACATGCTCGTGGATGCTGCCTCCGAGGCTGTTGAGGACGCCGGCATCGAAATGAAGGATATCCAGGCGGTCTGGTTCGGGACTACCCGCCTTAATACCGCCGAACCATGTGCCACCGCGCTTAAGCTGGACTATGTTCCCGTCACCCGCGTGGAAAATCTCTGCGCCACTGCCACCGAAGCCCTGCGCAACGCCTGCTTCGGTATCGCCTCCGGCGTTTACGATGTCGTCCTCGCTATCGGGGTGGAAAAGCTTAAAGACCAGGGCATGGGCGGCCTGGGCACGGTCAGCGGCGCCGGCGGTAACGGCACGATGGAGTGGGGCATGTCCGCAGCGATGTTTTTCGCCCGCATGGCTACCCGCTACATGGCGCATTACGGCATGACTTACGAAGAACTCAAGCAGGTGCTGGCGAAAATATCGGTAAAGAACCACCACAACGGGTCACTAAATCCCCGGGCGCATTTCCAGCGGGAAATCACGGAAGAGATGGCTATCAACGCCCCGATGGTCTCCTGGCCGCTCGGACTTTACGACGCCTGCGGCGTCAGCGACGGCTCGGCGGCGGCGGTTCTCTGCCGGGCGGATATGGCGAAAAAATTCCGTGACGATTATATTATGGTGAAAGGCCTGGGACTGGCCGTCGGCGCACGGCAGGGATACCTCCAGCCTTCGTACGACATGGTGCACATGGAGGAAACGGTGCGCGCCGGCCAGCAGGCTTACGCCATGGCGGGCATTAAAGAACCCTTTAAAGAAATCGACCTTGCCGAGGTTCACGACTGTTTCAGCATCACCGAGATGGTTATTACGGAAGACCTCGGCTTCTGCCCGCGCGGTAAAGGCCCGGAATACGTCAGGAACGGGACTTTCAAACTCGATGGCAAACTGGCCGTCAACCCCGACGGTGGACTTAAAAGCTTCGGGCACCCCATCGGCGCCAGCGGTTTGCGCATGATATATGAAATCTACAAGCAGATGCAGGGCAAAGCCGGTCCACGCCAGCGGAAAAATCCCTCTCTCGGCCTGACTCATAACTTCGGGATGAACCCGGGCAGCGGCATCGGCAGTGTGACGATATTGGGACAAAGAGACTGAAATAAAACGTCATTCCAGCGAAGGCTGGAATCCATTTTGTGAATATTAAAAAAAGTGAAAATTCTTGATGGATTCTGGCCTACGCCAGAATGACAATAGGGGGAGGGGTTTGTTACTTGATACTTGTTACTTAACCATAAGGAGTTCAGTATGATAAATAAAGTCGTTGAAAGCTTCGATGCGGCGGTTGCCGACGTTTTCGATGGCGCCGTTATCCTGATGGGCGGCTTCGGCCCGGCCAACGGCACGCCCAGCAACCTGCTGCGGGCTTTAGTGAAACAGGGGGCTAAAAACCTCACCCTTGCCGCCAATACCCCCGGGATGGGACGCGCGCCGGAAGGCTCTAAGCCCTTCCGCAAGACACCGCCCAACTACGACGATGGAGGTATTTTAATACAGTCCGGTCAGGTGAAAAAGGCCATCTGCGCTTTTCCCGGCATGGCCCGACCCGGTATGCCTGCGCCCCTCTTTGAAAAGTGGCAGGCTGGAGAATTGGAAGTAGAAATGGTTCCTCAAGGAACGCTGGCGGAAAGAATCCGGGCGGCTAAAGCGGGTGTCGGGGCGTTTTTTATCCCCACCGGCGCCGGCACCGTCCTGGAAAAAGGCAAGGAAAAGCGCATTATCGATGGACGCGACCATATACTGGAGTATCCCCTGAAGGCCGATTTCGCTCTGGTGCGGGCCTACCGCGCCGACCGCTACGGCAACTGTGTTTACCAGGGTACTTCCCGCAACTTTAATCCCGTGATGGCGGGCGCGGCCAAAGTGACCATCGTTGAGGTGGATGAACTGGTGGAACTGGGCAGCCTTGACCCGGAGGTTATCGTTACGCCAAGCATCT
This sequence comes from Chloroflexi bacterium RBG_13_51_18, assembly GCA_001796495.1. Classification (GTDB taxonomy): domain Bacteria; phylum Chloroflexota; class Dehalococcoidia; order Dehalococcoidales; family RBG-16-60-22; genus RBG-13-51-18. The sequence goes on along the minus strand of MGMR01000096.1, from coordinate 2,060 downwards.
ATGTCGACCGCGTGGCGGTGAGGAAGGGGGCTTAAGATGAAAGAACGACTTGACGAGCAAACGATGGCTTTAAGGGTAGCTAAAGAGTTCAAAGACGGCATGGTAATCAACCTGGGATTCGGTATTCCCACCCAGGCGGCCAACTTTATCCCGGAAGGCATCGAGGTTATTTTTCACGCGGAAAACGGCTGTCTGGGCTTTGGGCCCACGCCTACCCGGCCGGAAGACGAGGACTTCCACCTCGTTAACGCCACCGGCCAGTTCGCTACCCGCAAGCCCGGCATGTGCTTCTTCGACCACGACCAGTCGTTCACGATGATAAGAGGGAGGCACATCGACCTTTGTGTGCTGGGCGCCCTGCAAGTCTCGGAAAAAGGCGATCTCGCCAACTGGACAATGCAGTTGGGGCGACCGGGCAATATCGGCGGGGCGATGGACCTGGCCTTCGGGGCGCACCACCTGATTACCGTCATGACCCACACCACAAAAGATAATCAGCCCAAAGTCCTGAAAAAATGCACCTTCCCCTTAACCGCCCCCCACTGCGTCAACTTAATTGTCACGGATATCTCCGTCATCGAGGTAACCCCGGAAGGACTGCTCTTGAAAGAGACCGCCCCCGGCTGGACGGCACAGGAAGTGCAGGCTTTGACGGAAGCTAAATTGAAAGTTGTAAAAGACTTGAAAGAGATGGCGCTTTAGGTTCTATATGTCAAGTGACTTAATATCGTTGTTGATATCTATATTTGTTTTAGCAGGCTTGATACACATTCGAGCTGTTTTTAAGAAATTAGGCAAACAGCAAATTCCATTATCGGGAATTGTGCTCTGGATTCTTGTTGCGCTTACAATTGGCCAACTAATAACGACTATGATACATATATTTCAATCTTAGTGAAGAGAGAAAAACAAATGTATGATAAAAAAGTAGATACCCAAGAGTATCTCTCAATAGTAATCGATAAGCTTAAGCTGAGGAATTATCATGTTAAAGAGGGTGTAAAATACAAAAATCATACTTTCGAATATGTAGCTAGACAAACAAAATTTGTTATGGGGAGATTCGGTTTATTAACTACTTTTTTTGTTTTTTCCAAATTAGAAACTTCAGATATTCATACACTAAAAGATTTTTCTACAAAAGCCTTCAATCATGCAAGGAAGACAAGAGGGATTTTTCCGCCACGCGGATTTGGATATGGTTTTTTGTGTTTCCCAGTAGCGATTGTTGATTCGGTTAACACAGAAACAACTGAATATATACGTGGGAAAGAACCACAAAAGCATTGGGCTGCTTTTGAAAAACTTGTGGTTTTCAGCCTGGATTCAAAAACACTTTACTACTGCGAGGAAACATTTTCTTGGGGCTATTTGTATTATGATTGGGATAGAAAAATAATTATGGAAATATTATCTCCTTAACTCTAAAAAATATAATACGCGGAGGGCTATCACGGGATAGCTCGGCGGGTAAATAGCCGCTGACTTAAAAGAGATGGTGTTATAAGCAGGAGTCTAACTGTTTTCCAGATATTTCCGGTATCCAGCGAGGTAGCGTAATACCCGGGCGGCGCGGCGGGGGTGATTGTATTCCGGAATCGTTGGTTTTGTTGGAGCTGTCGGTTTATCAGGCCTGCTGACAGCAGAAAAACTTATTCTGCGGATATATACCAGCGGTTTATCATATTCTTTAATCTGTTGATACAACTTTTCCTGTTTTTTTTCAATCTCTTGTTGCATCTTGAGTAATTGTGCCGGGCTGGCCTGCTCCATCATCTGGGGAGGCATCATCATCGGCGGCATTAGGGATATGATACTATCGACGTTTTTATCCTCTAATAACAGCTGCAGACAGGCGTCGCTGATACTCTCCCCGCTTGCCTGACGCGTGCCCACGAGGTCGACCGGGTTGCCCGGCGTCCACCGCGAGGGCAAAATAGCCTTCATTTTTTTCAGCGTCCGGGGTTCGAGCGCGGTTATTTCCAGTCCTTCCTTCTCGCAGTCCTGGGCCGTCACCACCCCGAAGCCGCCGCCTATGGTAAGTATTGCCACCCTGTTTC
>MGMR01000095.1:9025-9687 GCA_001796495.1 Chloroflexi bacterium RBG_13_51_18 | reverse complement strand
AATATACGTTATGGGTAGTAGAAATTAACCGTCACATTGTATTTGGGGGGAGGGGCGTATGGGTAAAGTCTTGATATTATCAGCCAGGCCGCTTTTGAAAAATAAAGAGGAAAAAACCCTGGCCCAAGCCGGCTTGCCAGTCACGGCGTTATCAAATTATGACGTGAATCTTGAAAAGAACGGCGGCATGAATTTTGATGTCATCGTTCTTGATGATACCCTGCGTGATATCGATACCAATGAGACCTGCCGACGCATTCGTGAGTCTACTAAAGCGACGATTATCCTCCTCGGCAACCAAAGCCCCACCGAGATGTGGGAAAAATGCAAGGAAATCGGTTTCGACCACTATTACAGAAAACCGATGTCCTCCCGCGAGCTTGCCTACCAGATTAAGCGCCTGATGGAATGGGTCGAGACCAACGGAGAGCCCGATCCTTCGACTCCGGATCATATTGATTCCCCATCGGTTGAAGCCGATATGGAAATCGATGTTGTCAAGGAAAGCCGTCAAACCATTCCCGAACCAATAGATGCCCCGGCCAGTACGCCCGGTGTCTGGCACGACCCCAGGGTGGCCAATCTCATGAGCGGCCTACTGAAAGGCAAAATCGACCGGTTATCCCCGCAGATTGACTTGAGCCTCGACGAAGGTTTTTCAT
>MGMR01000095.1:8801-8866 GCA_001796495.1 Chloroflexi bacterium RBG_13_51_18 | reverse complement strand
CCTGTGACTCCGCACAGCTGACCAGGGGGCAGTTGATCGAACACTTCGGCTGCGGGCACATCGGC
>MGMR01000095.1:2958-8781 GCA_001796495.1 Chloroflexi bacterium RBG_13_51_18 | reverse complement strand
CGGGCTGAACCAGATCTGCCCCAAGTGCCGTAAGGAGCTTAAGCTCATCGGGACCGACTACCGGAAACCGGGCCTGCGATATATCTGTAACACCTGCCACGGGGTATTCCCTTCCCCGGTGGTTAAGTGCCGCTGCCTGAAGACAGGCGATATTTACCGACTTGAGGAGCTCGATTATATCTCGTTATCTTCCTATTCTTTTAACGAATCGTCCCGCAAGCGACTTGAATTCGAGCTGGAGCCTAAAAAACGTCTTATCGAATACATGGTACGACTGGGCTATCATGTCCAGGAATCCGCCCAGGTAAAAGGCAAGTCAGGCGCCAATCACAAAATCGATATACTCGCCAGCATAGACGACCTCATTATCAGGCATACCGTTGCCATCGGGATACTGGCGGCGTCAGATGATGAGGACGAAGTGCCTATCGACCCGCTGTTTAACTTCGACAGCAAGATATATGATACCGGCATCAACAGCAAGATGGTTATAGCCGTTCCCCGGTTCTCACGGGAAGCTATGAAATTCGCTGAAAGACAGGGCATCAGGGTCTACGGACTGGAAGACCTACGGGTATTATTGGCCGGCAAAGCCCGGTTGACGGAAATCATCGCTTTGAAAAAGATACGCAGGGATGTTAAGTCCTCTATCCAGCCCGACGAGAAGAATGCGGACCCGCGGGAAAGCCTGAAATGGCTGCTGGAAAACAGGGGCTATACCGTCAGCGAAAAGGTAAAGATAGCCGGCAGGTCCGGCGCCGAACACATCCTCGATGTATACGCTCACAAGGATGACGGCGTAATCAACCATAAAATCGCGGCCTGCGTTATCACTGGCGGGGACGTTCTCAACAACGATGCCAATGAAGTGATGCAGTTCGATTCGGCAGCTTATGACGCCAGCATCCGTGATAAAGTCCTGGTCAGCGGCGCTGCTTTGAGCAAAGAGGCCAGGCAGTTTGCCGAATATCAGCACATCAAGATTCTGGATGCCGGCGAACTCATTGCTTTATCCGGTCGACAGGAAACCGGTGATGCTTTTCCGGATTTAACAACCTTGCTGAAAAACTGATGGAACGGTGGGGAAAAAGTGGTTAAAAACTCCATCATCGCGGCTATTATCCTTGTCCTGCTAATCTCCTTCGTTATCATCATACCTTCGCAGCAGACTTACCTGTCCTTTGGCCTGGGCTCTGCCGTTGCGTTATTCCTCCTCGTTCATTTCGTGGTCTCTACCTCGACGAAAAAGAAGAAAATCAGCCGCGTTGCCTTCTGGATGCCGGTATTCAGCCTGTCCTCCTTTTTTATTCTCCTCCCCTTTGTTTTTGGCGCGGCCCTGCATTTCTGGGGAGCTTTTTCCGTTACTACCTGGGTTTTGCTCATCAGCCTTACGATGACCATGTATTACAATTTCCTTAATGTGCCATTGGCTGTGTACCAGAGATATCAAGAAATCAAGCAGCTGGATTCCCCCCCTCACGTTCCGCCGATGACCGTCCTGATTCCTGCGTACAACGAGGAAAAGGTTATCAGCCGCACTATCGAGTCGATTCTCGAGGCTTCCTACCCAAACAAGGAAATAATCGTTATCGATGACGGGTCAAAAGACCGCACCTACCAGATAGCCATGGGCTATGCCAACCGCGGCGTCAAGGTGATTCATCGTCCCAACGGCGGCAAGGCCACGGCCTTGAATCACGGCATTTTATTTTCACGCGGGGAGATTATCGTCATCGTTGATGCGGACAGCCAGATTACAAAAAACACCCTGGTAGAGCTGGTCAAGCCTTTCCGCGACCCGGCTGTTGCTGCCGTCGCCGGCAATATTAAGGTGCTCAACCGCCGCAACTTCCTGACCAATTGCCAGGCGTTGGAGTATATCGCCAGTATCAATATTTACCGTCGGGCGCTGGATGTATTCGGCAGCGTCACCGTGGTTCCCGGCGCCCTGGGCGCCTACCGCCGTGAGATTCTCCAGAGCGGCGGCTCCTACGACCCGGATACATTAGTCGAGGATTTTGATGTTACCATCAAGGCTCTAAAAACGGGTCAGATTGTACAGGCAAGCACCTCTGCAATCTCTTATACGGAGGCCCCCCTGGCAGTGAAAGACTTCATGAAACAAAGACTAAGGTGGTACCGCGGCAATTTTCAGGCCATGTGGAAACACCGTGACGCCATCTTTAATTCCCGATACGGTTTCCTGCAGAAACTATCCTTCCCGCACATGGTAATTTCCATGATATTCCTGCCGCTGGCCGGCCTGGTGAATATCGTCTCGTCGATACAGATAATAGCCGGCGGCGATGGCATGGTGCTGGTGCCGACCTTCGGGTTTTTCTGCTTTCTCCAGCTGCTGCTGTCTATCATGGCCATCCAGCTGGACGGCGAGGATATGAAGCTGTCTTTATATTCGCCGCTGTTGATTCTGGGCTACAAGCAAATTTGCGACTTTGTGATGATGAGAAGCTTCTTTGACGTTCTTACCCGCAAGAAACTCAAGTGGACCAGCGCCCAGAGAATAGGCGCGTCAACTACAGGGCAGAAGCTTTAGCCCCCCGCCGGTAAAAGCGGTATGAAATACGGCAACCCATCTTATTTTATCGCGGCATGGTATTCCTGCAGCGGTGTAACGCCCGACTTCCCCCCGAGATAGGCCGCCACGCCTTTTGCCGCCGCCAGGGCAGCCGCCACCGATGTAATATAAGGGACTTTATACTTGATGGCCGCCTTGCGGATATAGGAATCACCGTACCGGCTCAATTTCCCCACCGGAGTGTTGATTACCAGCTGGATTTCCTTGTTCTTGATGGCATCGGTGATATTGGGTCTGCCTTCATGTTCTTTAAGAATATGTGTTGAAGCTATCCCCTTGCCGGATAGGAAGGCATGAGTGCCTGCTGTAGCTAATATTTTAAATCCGAGTTTAGAAAATTGTCTGGCTACATCTTCAACCGCAGGACGGTCGTTTTCTGAGACCGTTATCAGCACGGTCCCACTGGTTGGCAGCATTGTCACCGCTTCCTGCGCTTTCCAGAAAGCCAGGCCGAAAGAATTGGCGATTCCCAACACTTCACCGGTCGATTTCATTTCCGGTCCCAGCACGGGGTCTACTTCATGGAACATGCTGAAGGGGAAAACGGCTTCCTTCACTCCGAAATGAGGTATATGCCGGTGCTTAAGGTTCAAGTCTTTAAGCAGTTTGCCCAGCATCAGCTGTGTGGCCAGGTTGGCCATGGAAATGCCGCAGACCTTGGATACCAGCGGCACGGTACGCGAGGCGCGCGGGTTTGCTTCAAATACATATACAACATCTTTACAGATAGCGTACTGGATATTCATTACGCCTACCACTTCAAGCTCGCTGGCGATACGCTTGGTATATTCCTCTATCGTGTCTATGTGTTTCTGCGGTATGCTAATCGGGGGTATGACGCAGGCGGCATCTCCGGAGTGCACACCGGCATACTCGATATGCTCCATCACGGCGGGAATAAACACCTCGTTTCCGTCACAAAGGGCATCGGCTTCGGTCTCGATGGCGTTTTCCAGGTACCGGTCGATGAGTATCGGACGGTCGGGCGTTACGCCGACGGCGGCGGTAACGTACAGTTGGAGTTCTTCCTCGTCATGCACTATTTCCATGCCGCGTCCCCCGAGAACATAGGAAGGCCGCACGATAAGCGGGTAGCCGATACGCCCGGCGATTACCAGGGCTTCATCCAGATTACTGGCAGTGCCGGCCTCCGGCATCGGAATGCCGTACTTCTTCATCATCTGGCTGAAACGCCCGCGGTCGGAAGCGATGTCGATGGAATTTACAGAGGTGCCGAGTATCTTCACGCCGGCTTTCTCCAGTTCGGCGGCGATGTTTAACGGCGTTTGACCGCCGAACTGAACAATCACCCCTAAAGGCTTTTCTTTCTCGTAGATACTCACCACGTCCTCTACCGTCAGCGGCTCGAAATAGAGCTTGTCCGAGGTATCATAGTCCGTGGATACCGTTTCCGGGTTGCAGTTGACCATGATTGTCTCGTAGCCCATCTCGCGTAAAGCAAAAGCGGCGTGGACGCAGCAGTAGTCGAATTCGATTCCCTGCCCGATGCGGTTCGGGCCGCCGCCGAGTACCATCACCTTTTTCCGCTTACTCACTATCGTCTTATCCGGCCCGTTATAGGTGGAATAATAGTACATGGCGTTTTCCGTGCCGCTTACCGGCACGTAGTCCCAGGCTTCGACGACGTTCAGCCTGGTGCGCTGCTCGCGGATTGACTGCTCGCTAACACCGAGCAGCTTGGCCAAATATTTATCGGCAAAGCCGTCCTTTTTCGCCTGCTTCAGCAGGTTGTCCGGCAATTTCTTGCCTTTGTACTTCAGGATTTTTTCTTCCAGTTCTACCAGTTCTTTCATTTGCTGGAGGAACCACGGTTTGATAAATGTCTTCTTATAAAGCTCTTGAATATCTGCTCCCTTGCGTATGGCTTCATACATGATAAACTGTCGTTCGCTGGTGGGATAGTTGAGCATCTTCATCAGTTCATCGAGTGATTTTTCGTTGAAGTCTTTGGCGAATCCCAGCCCGTAGCGTCCGTTTTCCAGTGAGCGTATTGCTTTCTGGAAAGCCTCTTTGTAGGTCTTGCCGATGCTCATTACCTCGCCGACCGCCCGCATCTGTGTACCCAGGCGGTCCACGGAATCACGGAATTTCTCAAAGGCCCACCGCGCGAACTTGACGACCACGTAATCACCGGAGGGAGTATATTTTTCCAGTGTTCCATCGCGCCAGTAGGGAATTTCGTCCAGGGTCAGGCCTGCCGCCAGCTTGGCTGATATTAAAGCGATGGGGAAGCCGGTTGCTTTTGAGGCTAATGCTGAAGAGCGTGACGTCCGCGGATTGATTTCAATAATTACCACCCGTCCGGTCTTGGGGTCGTGGGCAAACTGTATGTTCGTCCCACCGATTACCCCTATCTTTTCCACTACCTTGTAGGAGTATTCCTGAAGGCGTTTCTGCAGTTCCTCGCTGATGGTCAGCATCGGGGCGGTGCAGTAGGAGTCGCCAGTATGCACGCCCATGGCATCCACGTTCTCGATAAAGCACACCGTTATCATCTGGTTCTTGTGGTCGCGAATGACCTCGAGCTCCAGTTCTTCCCAGCCTTCGACCGATTCCTCGATAAGAATCTGGCCTATCATGCTGGCGTTAATGCCCCGGCTGGCGACGATACGGAGTTCCTCCACGTTATAGACCAGCCCTCCGCCGGTGCCGCCCATGGTATAGGCCGGGCGGACAACAACCGGGTATCCCAGTTCGGTGGCAATAGCTTCGGCCTCCTCGACACTTTCTGCTATCTTACTCTGGGGCATTTCTATCCCCAGTTCCGTCATGGTTTCTTTAAAAGCCAGGCGGTCCTCGCCGCGCTTGATGGCATCGGGCTCAACACCGATGACTTTAACATTGTATTTTTCCAGGATACCTTGCTGCGCCAGACTGGAACTCAAGTTAAGTCCAGTCTGCCCGCCGAGATTAGGCAGGAGGGCATCCGGTCGTTCTTTCTCAATGATTTTAATCATCGTTTCCACGTTGAGAGGCTCGATATATGTGACATCCGCCATGTCGGGGTCGGTCATGATGGTGGCGGGATTGGAATTGACCAATATTATTTCGTATCCCAATGAGCGCAAGGCTTTGCATGCCTGGGTGCCGGAATAATCGAATTCGCAGGCCTGGCCGATTACAATCGGCCCCGACCCAATAATCATGACCTTGTTGATATCGTTGCGTCTGGGCATAAAAAAAAGCTCCTTCCCGGCGGGTTTGTT
>MGMR01000095.1:2779-2877 GCA_001796495.1 Chloroflexi bacterium RBG_13_51_18 | reverse complement strand
GGTTCAGCCCCCCGACGAGGATTACCCCCACCCGGTTGATGTCTACCGCCATCTCGCAGACTGTCTCGCTGATATTGCCCAGCAGCAGCACCCCGTGT
>MGMR01000095.1:1710-2701 GCA_001796495.1 Chloroflexi bacterium RBG_13_51_18 | reverse complement strand
TATGGCTTTGCGGAAACTATCCCTGGGGAAAATGGAGATGTTTACCGGTATCAGGCCGGTGCGTGTTTCAAAATTAAAATTGGTTCGAAAAGCGAGCGACTCTATTCTTGAAAATGCAAATCCTACCTTATCTTTGACCATTGCCTTCTTAAGCTCCGTTTGTCCGAGTTCGGTTATCACCCTGCCGTCTCTCCTGCCCACCAGCCTGGTCAGGCCTTTTTCATCGGTCAATCTAAGGTGGTACCTTACCGCCCTTTCCGTAAGCTCGATACCCATGTCTTTAAGGTACCGGGCAATTACCCGCGCCCCCTGTGCCTGCTGTGAGGAGCTTAGAATTTTAAGAATGGATAATACTTTTCTCTCTATACCAGTAGTCTCGAAACTCATAAAAATACCAACTTACGGAAATAGTTTACCGTATTGTTAATATACCGTAATTCACGACTTACTGTCAATATGGAGAACGAATAAATGGATTACTGTCTGAAGAGGTCAGGGAGAGGAATAACGGTAAAACCGGCATTTTTTAGATAAGCCATCTGCTCAAGGAAGTTAGCTAACGGGGTGGAGGTCGTTTCCGGACCAATATCAGAGATAAAATGGTAGACCAGGCACACCACGGAATTACCGCCTGCTTTACCAACGATGAATTTAAATCTACTCATATTTTGGCTGCTGATTTGCCAGGCGGTAACATGATACCTCGCTCTTGGATCATCGGTGGAAAGGTTATAAACACCAGCTTGAGTCCAGCCGGCGCGCGCACAGGTATAATTAGCCGTTATGGAATAATCAACAACCTTGTCATTCCATGCGTAATAGGGGTAGACCAGGGTGCTGACTTCAAAGCCCAAGTTCTCGAGGTCTTTCTTAGCTTCGATAATCTCCTCGCGCAACTGCTCATCTGATAGAGTTGTTAAATCAGAGTGAGTTTTCGTGTGACAGGCAATGTCCATGCCATACTTCGCCAAATCCTCTAAGTGTTCCGTAT
>MGMR01000095.1:1211-1576 GCA_001796495.1 Chloroflexi bacterium RBG_13_51_18 | reverse complement strand
GGTGGGGACTAACAACAGGTGCGAATTTTAATGGTTATTGACCTTGGTGGAGATAGGGGGACAATAGGCAGAACTTTTGAATTAGTTTTCAGTCTGACAATTTAAGTTCGTAGATATTTTCTTTTAACCAGATGATTGTTGGCATTTTAGTTGGCAGTATTATTTTCATTTACCCGAAAGGATACATGTCCTTTCACTTGCCATATCCACATGATTGCTAAGTCTAAGGTTCCTCATCCTTGTCGGCTTCGGATTTCTGCAAATTCTCAGACTCTTGAAGAAGGGACATCGGCGAAACTTTAAGTGCTTTGGCAAGAGCAACGACCTCTTTGTCAGTTACCGGTCGCTGCCCGTTTTCAATCTTC
>MGMR01000095.1:858-1183 GCA_001796495.1 Chloroflexi bacterium RBG_13_51_18 | reverse complement strand
CGAGTATCTGTAAGCGAGCAATGAGTTCTTTCTGCGTGATTCTCGGCTTCGCAGCCATTCTAGTCTTGCGAACACGAATGCCAACAACGTTTCTATTCCCCACACCACAAATAATAATGGACATTCTTCAGCAGAATATTCTCAATGAGAATATTCTGTGATATAATCAACCCCAAAGACCTGAATTGGGGGAGTTGATTCGATGAATAAAGAATTAATGAATTCCCTGTCCGAACCTACTTGGGTGAAAGAGATCTATCAGATTGTTCACTATCTGCTCCATGAGGGACGAATTTCTGGTAATCCCGAAAATGTTAAAATACAA
>MGMR01000095.1:551-679 GCA_001796495.1 Chloroflexi bacterium RBG_13_51_18 | reverse complement strand
TAAATTAACTTTCACCACGACGCTGAATGAATTAAACTATGACGTCTTTACTTCAATGACACAGAGAATGGCCGAGTTACTAACTCAATGCGGATTGCACGTTCTATTTGAACAACCGAACGATTCTC
>MGMR01000095.1:0-352 GCA_001796495.1 Chloroflexi bacterium RBG_13_51_18 | reverse complement strand
TTAAAGAAGTCACAATTGATTCGGTAAGGCCGGCTTTAATAAAAGGTGAATGGGCAATAATCCTTAAAGGAAAGGACTCCGAACAATATTTGCCCATTTACGTGGGGCCAAGCCAGGCAAATATCGTGAAAAGCCAACTAATAAGTACTCGATTTCCTGACCAAGAAATTTACGAACGATTCCTGACCGGAGCTGACATAGCCGGGGCAGTTCTTGAATCAGTCACCGTAAACGGGCCTGAAAACGGTGTTTTCCACGCAATACTGTTGCTAACAGTAAATGGCAATTCTTTGGAAATGGAGTGCCCGGTTGCGGGAGCCCTGGCTCTAAGTTACAGGAGAAAGGCTCCCAT
>MGMR01000094.1:11916-19535 GCA_001796495.1 Chloroflexi bacterium RBG_13_51_18 | reverse complement strand
TTGCGAAAGGACTGGAACCAGTGACGACCACCAGAGAACTTGTGCTTAACACCGAGCCTTTCGTCCTGAACATAGGGCCGGTGCATCCGAGCACCCACGGCGTATACCGTATGAGGTGCACGATGGACGGCGAGGTCGTTATGGATATCGAGCCGATTTTCGGCTACTTGCACAGGGGCATTGAGAAACTGGCGGAGGAACGCACCTACACCGGTTTTATACCCCTCACCGACCGCCTGGATTATATCTCCCCCATGAGCAACAACCTGGGATACTGCATGGCCGTGGAAAAACTCGCCGGAATAAAGGTGCCGGAACGCGCCGAGTATATCCGCGTTATCATGGCAGAACTGCAGCGCCTGGCCAACCACTGTATTGCCGTCGGCTCCATGCTGAACGATGCCGGCGCCTATTTCACCCCCTTTATGTACGCTTTCCGCGAGCGTGAAAAAATTATCGACCTGTTTGACATGGTATGCGGCCAGCGCCTGACCTATAACTACATGAGAATCGGGGGCGTCAGCCAGGACATACCCGCAGAATTTCTGCCGGCCGTACAAAAACTCGTCGACCGGCTTACCAAATTTATCGTAGAATACGAAAACCTGCTCAAGCAGAACGAAATTCTATTGGGTCGCGCCAAAGGCGTGGGCATACTGGCGAAAGAAACCGCCATTAACTGCGGTATCAGCGGCCCGGTGGCACGCGCCAGCGGCATCAAGTGGGACATACGCAAGAACGACCCGTATTCGATATACGACCGTTTTGAGTTCGATATCCCAACCTGTGAAAACGGCGATTGTTACGACCGCTACCGGGTCAGGATGGCAGAGATGGCGCAAAGCCTGCGCATTCTCCAGCAGGCTATAAAGCAGGTCCCAGAGGGACCCGTAAAAGCCGATGTGCCCCACCTTATCCGCCCACCAGCCGGGGATGCGTATGCCCACATAGAAGCACCCAAGGGCGAGCTGGGTTATTATCTCGTCTCGGATAACTCAATAGCACCTTACCGATGCCACGTGCGGCCTACCAGCCTGATAAACCTCACCGCGCTACGGGAAATGGTTAAAGGGTGGAAGATAGCCGACCTTATTATCATCTTCGGGAGTATAGATATCACCATGGGAGAGGTCGACAGATAATGGCGACGACCGAACTGTTAAACATTACTCCCCTGCCGATGCAGGTAACGCCCGCGGACTGGCCGGGCGGCTACTGGTGGCACTGGGTCTTCTTTACCATCGTTATTATCGCTTTCGTGCTCATCATGGTGATGGGAGCTATTTATATAGAGCGCCGCGGCATGGCCCGGATGCAGTCGCGTCTCGGTCCCAACCGCACGGGGCCTTTCGGGCTCTTGCAGCCGGTGGCGGACGCGGTTAAAGTGCTGCTGAAAGAAAATATCGTTCCCGCCACAGCGGACAAGATTGTTCACTGGCTGGCCCCTATCGTCGCTTTTGCGCCGGTATTGATGATATTTACCGTCATTCCTTTCCAGAACGGGGCGCTGCTAGCCGATTTGAACATCGGAATTTTATACATTGTAGCTATCAGCTCCGTAGCGACCGTGGGCACATTCATGGCGGGGTGGGGTTCAGGCAACAAGTATTCGCTGCTCGGCGCCATGCGTAACATCGCGGCCGTAGTCAGCTACGAGATACCGATGGTGCTGGCGATTGTCGGCGTGGTGATGGTCTCCGGCTCGCTATCCATGAACCAGATTGTTGCCGGTCAGGATATACCCTATATCCTGATGCAGCCGTTAGGCTTTTTAATTTTCTTTATCGCTGCCTGCGCTGAAATCAACCGCAGCCCTTTCGACCTGATGGAAGCAGATTCAGAGTTGACGGCCGGATTCCACACCGAGTATTCCGGCATGAAATTCGCCATGTTTTACCTGGTAGAATACGCCGAGGCTATTGCCATGTCCGCCATCATTACGACTCTTTTCTTAAGCGGCTGGCGCGGGCCCTTGCTGCCGCCGTGGCTCTGGTTCATTATAAAGACATTCATCGTCTTCTTTGTGATGGTGTGGACAAGGACAACGCTGCCGCGCGTGCGTATCGACCAGCTGATGGGGCTGGCCTGGAAGTTCCTCTTCCCGCTGGCGCTAATAAACCTCTTTGTCACCGCCATACAGGTTGTTGTCTGGCCGGATATTTCACAGTGGATTTTTGTCATCGTTAATATAGCCATTGCGGGGGCATTGATATTATTATGGTCGAAATTCTTTAAACTGGGGCAGGGCAGAATTGAAGTTTGAACGATACGGCATAGGCATTATCAAGGGCATGGCGGTAACGATAAAGCACCTCCTGCGCCATCCTACGGTAACGCAGTTCCCGGAACAGCGGCTCAATATATCACGCCGCTCCCGCGGCAACGAACTCGTGTGGAGTCGAGAGAGATGCACCGGCTGCGCCACCTGCGCCAAAGCATGCCCGCAGGGCGCTATCGAAATCGTCACCGCCGCGAATATGGATGAAAATAAGTATGAAGTTGAAAAATACCGGGTGGATACCGGCTATTGTATCCAGTGCGGCCTGTGCGTAGAGGCCTGCCCTTACGACGCGCTTTTCCTCGGTTATTCCTACGAAAGGGCGAAATACCGCCGCAACGAGCTGATACAAACCGACGACGAGCTGCTGGAGAATCCGGAAAGACCGGCCAGCGGGTATTTCCATCCTGAAATCGCGGAGAAGCTGCCTAAACAAACGCTACTCATAGAAAAGATAGTGGAGAAAAGGGAGAAGTAATGGGGCTTGAGATTGCCTTCTGGATAATGGCGATTGTCATGGTTGCGGCGGCGTTGGCCGTGATATTCCTGCGCAACGTCTTCCGCGCCGCCCTGGCGCTGGTGCTTTGCTTTATTGCCGTGGCGGGGATTTACGTTACGCTTAGCGCCGACTTCCTGGCGGCGGTGCAGATACTGGTTTACGTCGGTGCCATATCCGTATTAATTATTCTAGGCGTTATGATGACCCGGGAAGTGCAGAATGGCAACCCGGTCAATAAGATGGAGCTTCCCGCTGCTATCGTAGCTACTTTATTGCTGGGAATCCTGGTGTATGTAGTCACCAGCACGCCCTGGAGTATTTCCGCGCTGGACCCGCTGACACCGACTACCATGCCGCTGGCAACCAAGCTCTTCAGCGAGAACGGCTTTATTCTGCCGGTGGAAATAGGGGCGGTGCTATTGCTAGCGGCGATACTGGGGGCCATCGTTATTACAAGGGAGGATAAAAAGTGACCATCGGGCTGACGCATTACCTGGTGCTTTCGGCGGTGCTGTTCTGCATCGGATTGTTCGGTGCGCTGACCCGGCGTAACGCGGTGATTATTTTAATGTGTATAGAACTGATGCTGAATGGTGTAAATATCAGCCTGATAGCGTTTTCCAGCTACGTTGTGCCGCAGCTGTTGACCGGCCAGGTCTTCGCCATCTTCGTGATGGTGGTGGCCGCCGCCGAGATAGCGGTTGGCCTGGCGATAGTGCTGGCGATTTTCCGCCACTTTTCCAACATCGATACAAATGATATCAACTTACTGAAGTGGTGAGGATATTTTATGTGGATTGAAGTTAAAAAAGCGCAAACGCTGGTAATCGCGGAGATGTGGAAGGAATGCTTCGAGGGAGAAGGCATTCCCGCCCGCATTATGCCACAGGAAGGCCTGCCGACAGGACAGGAGTTAGCCGCTTACTCAATATTAGTGCCGCAGGACAAAGAGCATGTAATTAAGGATATTTTAAGGAAGCTATGATACCTTATCAGTTAGTCTGGCTGATCATGCTGCTGCCGTTGTTCGCCTTTATCATCAACGGACTGCTTATAAGGCCATTCGTGAACCGCAAGTCAAAGCTGTACGGCTATATTACTATCGCCTCGATAGCTACCTCGGCGGTATTTTCCGTCTGGGCGCTGATATCCGTAATGTCGGCGGAAAATCACACCATCGCCGTTCCCGACGTCAACTGGATAGTTATCGGCAGCTTCAACTTCCACGTCGGCATTATCATGGACCAGCTTTCCGCCGTGATGGTGGTGGTCGTTTCCATAGTCAGCTTGATGGTGCAGATATATTCGCTGGGCTACATGGCCCACGACGAAGCGGGCTACTACCGCTATTATACTTTCATGTCACTGTTTACCTTCTCAATGCTGGGGCTGGTACTAGCCGATAATCTGCTTTTCACCTTCGTTTTCTGGGAGATGGTGGGGCTATGCTCTTACCTGCTCATCGGCTTCTGGTTCCACAAACCTTCAGCGGCCAATGCCGCCAAGAAAGCCTTTATCGTCACCAGAATCGGCGATTTCGGTTTCCTGGCGGGGATTTTAATTCTTTATTTCAACGCACAGACGTTTGATATTCAGGCACTGCACAACATGGCAGTCAGCGGTCTGATAGGCGGTACGGCGCTGATGTGGGCCGCCATCGGGCTGTTCGGGGGGGCTATCGGGAAGAGCGCGCAGTTCCCGCTGCACGTGTGGCTGCCGGACGCCATGGAAGGCCCCACACCGGTCAGTGCCCTCATCCATTCGGCGACGATGGTATGCGCCGGCGTCTTTCTGGTAGCGCGCACCATGCCGCTGTTCGTTTTCTCTCCGGAGGCGATAAGAGTCGTGGCTGTAATCGGCGGATTCACGGCTATCTTCGCCGCCACGATGGGACTGGTGGCCAACGATATCAAGCGCGTGCTGGCTTATTCCACCATCAGCCAGATAGGATATATGATGCTGGGGCTGGGGGCGGTAGGTACGGCGTTGGCTGCGCAAATCCAAAGCAGGACGCTCATCCTGCCTAATGAAGAAATGATTATTATTGCCAAAGCGGCGGTAGCGGTGGGCATGTTCCACCTGTTCACCCATGCCTTCTTCAAGGCGCTGCTCTTCATGGGTGCCGGCAGCGTCAACCACGCCACGGGCACCTTCGATATGCGCCAAATGGGCGGTCTGCGTAAGACGATGCCCTGGACATACGCCACTTTCCTCATCGGCTCCTTGAGCCTGGCGGGCATCTGGCCGCTGGCCGGATTCTGGAGCAAGGACGAAATACTGGCTAGCGCGTTTACGAGTCAGCCGGCGCTGTTCTGGCTGGCATTGATAACGGTATTCCTGACCGCTTTCTATATGTTCCGCGCTATCTTTATGACCTTCCACGGCGATTATCAAGGCGGCGCTAAAGAAGAGGGACACGACTATACCCACACGCACGAGTCGCCGTGGGTAATGGTGGCACCGCTGGTCTTTTTAGCGTTACTGGCAATCGGGGCCGGCTGGTGGAATGTATCCGGCGGCTTCAGCAGCTTCATGGGGCACGAAGCGGAAGCGGCAAATGGCGGCATCGCGGCTTTATTTACCGTCTTCACGCATACCGTAAACGGCGTGCCTTTGCCGTTAATTTCATTACTGGTAGCCCTGCTCGGTATTTTTTCGGCATACGCAGTCTATCTCAAACGCTGGATTACCAAAGAGTCTATCGGCAAGGCATTCGGACCGCTTTACCAGATGGCCGCCGATAAATACTATTTCGATGAACTTTACGAAAACATAATCGTAAAGCTGGGGCTGGTCAAAGGGCTTTTTAACGGCTTCCAGCTGTTCGACAGTAAAGGGGTCGATGGGATGGTCAATGGAGCGGCGGACATCGTGGTGCGGGGAGGCAAAGCCATCCGCCAGGCACAGACAGGGCAATTACAGCTATACGGGTTGTTTATCGGCATCGGAGTGGCGATTATTGCAATATGCGTACTGTTATTCGGGAGTTAGGATAGTTGGATTTTAATTATTTATCAACCATACTGTTCCTGCCGGCGGCAGGGGCGCTCGTTATTGCCTTAACGAAGAGCAAAGACGAGAAGCTCTCCAAGCGCCTCGCCCTGATATTTACGGCTATCCCGCTGGCACTGGCGATATACCTGTTTATCGCTTTCGACCGCTCGGCTGGAGCGGCGGTAATGCAGTTCGAGGAAAGATACCTCTGGATTTCCCCTCTTAATTCCTACTACCACCTGGGGGTGGACGGGTTAAGCCTGCCGCTGCTGCTGCTGACGACTTTCCTCGGTTTCCTGGCAGTGCTCATCTCCTGGAAAGTCCACGAGAGAACGCGGGAATTCTTCGCCTGGCTCCTACTGCTGGAAACGAGCATCATCGGCGTTTTCGTGTCGCTCGACTTATTGCTTTTCTTCATCATGTGGGAGATAGAAGTCATCCCGATGTACTTCCTGATTTCCATATGGGGTTCGGGGAGGAAAGGGTATTCCGCCACCAAGTACGTGATTTATACGCTGTTCGGCAGCGCCCTTATGCTGGCGGGCATTTTAAGTATTTATTTCACCACCAATAGCCTTAGTATGATCGAAATCGCACACCGTGGGATGGGGATGGTACAGACAGCCATGCCGGCAGCGGCGATATTCTGGTTGCTGTTCATCGGCTTTGCGGTAAAGCTGCCGATGTTCCCCTTGCACACATGGCTGCCGGACGCCCATACCGATGCCCCCACCGCCGTCAGCGTGATGCTGGCAGGGGTCTTAATCAAGATGGGCGGCTACGGGATGATTCGACTCTGCGTGAGCATGTTCCCCGAGCAGGCGCAGCAGTATGCACAGATACTGATTATACTGGCGTTAATCGGTATTATCTACGGCGCCGCCGTCACTTTATTGCAGACAGATATCAAGCGATTGATCGCGTACAGCAGCATCAGCCACATGGGCTACGTATTGCTGGGTATTTTTGCTTTGGGAGAGGTGAGTCTGACTGGCGCTGCCCTCCAGATGTTCAGTCACGGCATCGTCACCGGCCTGCTCTTCGCGATGGCCGGACTGGTTATCCATAATATTGAGGTGCGCGATATGCGCAAGCTCGGAGGGCTAGCGAAGCAAGTACCTATTATTATGGCAGTCTTCGTCATCGCCGGGCTGGCATCTTTAGGACTGCCCACCACCAGCGGTTTTGCCGCCGAGTTCCTCATCTTCCTGGGCAGCTATACCAGCGGGATGGTGGCGCATTTGAACGTCTATACAATTATAGCTATTATCGGGGTCGTCCTGACGGCCGGCTATATCCTCTGGATGATACAGCAGGCTTTCCACGGTCCGGTTAAAGAGGAATTCAACGGCGTTAAGGATGCCGATAATCTGGAAAAAGTCTACATGTTCGTGCTGGTGGCGGCGATTATGCTGGTAGGCATTTACCCGGCTATCCTGACCGATGTTTTTAAGCTGGGTATTGCGCCTATCGCAGCCTTAATCGGCGGTTAAAAAAGGAGAAAAGGAGAGCGGTACTTGAATCTATCGCTGTTGATACCGGAGATAGTCCTGGCGGCTACAGCCGTCCTGGTAATACTGCTTGACCTATTCCTACGGCAGAAATCAGTTATGCGGTACTTGAGCCTGGCCGGGCTGGTAGTTGCCGGGGTATTTGCCGTCATTATGTGGGGCGATAACAATCCCGCCCTCTTTAACAACATGCTGGCGACGGATAACTTCGCAGTGTTTTTCAAACTGCTGTTCCTTGGTATCGCTTTCCTGGTTATACTTGCTTCCGCCGATTACGAAAACAAATGGGGCAATTTCCGGAGCGAGTATTATGCCCTGATTTTGATATCAACGCTGG
>MGMR01000094.1:353-11908 GCA_001796495.1 Chloroflexi bacterium RBG_13_51_18 | reverse complement strand
CTGATGGCCGCCGCCGCCGATCTTATTTCGCTTTTCATCTCCCTGGAACTGGCGAGTATCCCTCTCTACGTGCTGGTGAGTCTGCTCAAAGACAAGAAGTCCACCGAGTCCGCTTTAAAGTACCTCCTGCTGGGAGCCATAGCATCGGCGGTGGTGCTTTACGGTATGGCGCTGGTCTTTGGAGCCACCGGGGAGACCCAGCTGGCAGCCATAGCGCAGTCCTTACAGTCGGGTGTAGACACTACCCCCATCGGCAACCCGGGACTCTACATGGGCATCGTCCTGATGATTGCCGGCTTCGGCTTTAAAATTGCCGCCGTGCCCTTCCAGATGTGGGTGCCAGATGTTTACGAGGGCGCACCGACCACGATAACTGCTTATCTTTCCGTGGGGAGTAAAGCTGCAGGCTTTGCTATTATCCTGCGGGTGTTCTTCTCCGCCTTTGGCACACCGTATGCAATCAGCCATAACTGGGGCATCATCTTCGCTGTGTTGTCGGTTATCAGTATGTTTATCGGCAATATCGCGGCTATTCCCCAGACCAATATCAAGCGGATGCTCGGCTACTCCAGCATCGCCCAGGCCGGCTACCTGATGGTAGGTCTCGCCACTTTCGGACTCGCCATGCCGTCGACGGTACTCGGCGAGAGCGGACTGCTTTTCTTCCTTGCAAGCTACGCCCTGACCAACCTGGGAGCATTTTTCGCTATTGTTATCATTTCTAATAAGATAAACAGCGACACGATTGCCGACTATGCAGGTATGGGAAAGCGCTCGCCGCTACTAGCTCTGGCGTTAACTCTCTGCCTGATTTCATTGATCGGCATACCGCCGGCGGCGGGATTCATGGCCAAATTCTATATCTTCAGCCTGGCGGCGCAGCACGGGCTGCTCTGGCTCGTCATCCTCGCCGCCATCAACAGCGTCATCTCCGCCTACTATTATCTCCGCGTGGTCAAGGTCATGTGGTTCGGCGAAACACCTGTTACGGAAAAGATGACATCCTCTATCGCCCCTAAAGTTGCCCTGGTTATCTGCTGTCTGGGCGTACTGCTGCTGGGCATCATACCGGGATTGTTGATGAGAGTTTCCGAGTTAGCCAGCAGAATCTTCCCGTTTTAGTCGAGAAGCTCTTTTATCAAGCTGTGCGGCTACAATGAACAATACCCCAGAAACCAGGAAGGGCAAAGCAAAGTAAAACATCCCCGCCAGAAAGCGGAATTCCGGGCCGTAATAGACTGAATGTATTGTAGGGCTGAAAGACAGAATCAGGTAAGCCGCCAGCAGCAATATACCGCCGAGGAACTCCCACCGCCAGGCTACGATAAAAGCCGCCAGCGCGATTATCACAGGTATCAGTATGAAAAGCCACTCCAGGGAGATACCTTTAAAGCTTTCCGATTTTATAGCCATCTCGGCATCGCCGATGAGCATCACCAGAAAGAATACCGCCACGATGATGCCGATAACCTTGGCGATGATTCTTATAATTCTGGCTGCTCCTTTATAACCTGTTTCATTTTTCATTATTTTAATGTCGGTCCTTCTCGGTAAACATATAAAATCCTGTCATTAATTGACTCTAAGGAAAATCCTGCCGTCACCTTTTTCTATATCAAATGTATGTGATTTGTTGCCTGTGCTGACATCAATAAACTCCCCGTTAAAAACAACATTTGTAGCAGCGTACGGTGATGCAACAACGATTCCTTTCTCGAATTCTCGGTAATAGGCATCTCCCTTTTTATATGAATTATCGAGGGGATTGCCCAAATCAACATCATATTCCGGGAACCACCATGCCTGACCATGGTCGCGGGGTCCAAAATCATAGGTGAAATAGGTATTATCAAACATCATGCTTAGAGCCAGCCCCAGCCTCATTTTATGCATATCTTCTATTCCGGTATCATCAGTATCCACAGCATATATCACAATATAATTGCCTTCTGCAGCCTTGAGACCATCATCGAAAGATGACTTTACCTGCTCTCCCATGAAGTTTTCCATGAGATAACCGCTTATAAATTCGCTATATGCGTCAATATCCGGCAAGTCCCGCCCGGCATTAAAAACGACTGTTTTTTTAGCGGTATTTATCTCATCAATCCGTTGGAAAATCAACCTCGTAGCTTCTACCCATTCCTGGTCGGATATCGTTTCCGGGCACCATGATTTTTCTGTTACCATATCGATGATAATCCCATCATGCTGTGGTTGGTTTAGGACAGTTTCATAAAAAGAGGTGATTAACTCAACCCATTCCTGATTCCTCGGGTCCATGGCATAAATTTCCTCGTGTCCCCATTGTTCCGATGCCCAGCCAAAGCCGCACCGTGAACCGTCCGGCCTGTGCAGATACATGCTTTCGTTGATAATTAAAGGTGTAACCCTGCCGTAATTAACAATAGTAATCAAGAAGTCCATCCATTCCTGATTATCCCAAACCCAGTTAACGGAAAGCCCGACCAGCAAAATAGCATCAGGATTTTGTGATTTGATTAGAGCGGCTTCCTCCGGTGTAAACCAGGCTGACATTACCAGGTCATACGGTTTTTCACTGGCGATGATTTCGTCTTTTTTAGCCAGCCAGCTTGCTATCTTCGGGTATTTCTCTGAATGTGCTGACCATATAGACTGTTTGTGATTTTGGCTAGGTTGAGATGAGATTGCCGGAGAAGCATCGTTAGTTTGAGCACAACCCGGCAAAATAATCAGTAAACATATCATTGATATGATCAATACAGCTCTGTTTATCACAAAAATATCTTAACCACCCCTACACCGATTGTCAATGGTTTGCCTGGTGTCTTTTTACTTCCCTTCAGAGATAGTATGATATATTAAAAGAGCAGGTTTCCTACTAATCATCTTTCAGGAGACTAGCGTGGCATATAAAATTACCGAATACTGCGTTAAATGCGGCAGCTGTTTATTTATATGTCCCGTCAGTGCGATATATTAGGGTGAAAATACCTATATAATCGACCTGAAAAAATGCACCGACTGCGGAGCATGCCTTGAGAACAACCACTGCCCTGCCTGGGCAATTATTAAAGAATAAAGTCGATAGAACTTTCTTTCAACATTCACCAGTCTAATCCCAAGTCACACATTCACCTTCTTTTTTGCCACCCGTCACCTGATAATAGTACCAATTCATCTCCATTACCCTACTAAAAGACTATTGGTTGGGATATTTTTCTAATACTAAAATAGTATAGGACGTTAATCAGGGTGGACTGGAGGGACTCTTTATTGCCCGGTTTTCTGGAAATCATGAAAAAGACAATATCCAGGACTATTGTCATATTACTGGTGTGCCTCCTGGGGATAAACGGCTTCGGGCCTTATCAGCCCAAGGTATCTGCCGACACGGGTCCCGACCTCGTTGTGCAGGACATCACCTTATTCCCGGAAAATCCTGCCATCAATGATAGTGTAGTTATCACGGTAACTGTAAAGAACCAGGGTAACGCCAGCGCTGCAGCCAGCTACGTTACCTGTTACATCGATAGTATCATCCTCCAAACAAAATCCATCGGCTCCCTCAACGCCGGCATCATGACGACGGTTACGTTCAGCTGGCAAGGCACGCAGGGCACGCATACCATTCGGGCGATCGCCGATGCCAGCGAAATTATTGCGGAAACGGATGAAACAAATAATGCCAACACATATACGCTGACGACGCTGGCGCCCGACCTGATTATACAGTCGATAACGTGGTCGCCGACAAACCCATCGGGAGGCGACAGCGTTGTTTTCAGCATCGTTATCAAAAACCAGGGTAATGTCCAGTCCCATACTACAAGTTTGAACTTTTTCATTGACGGCAACACGAGAGGCACTCGAGAAGTTGCCGCCATTAATCCCGGGGCAACACTAACGAAAACCTACACATGGACGGTGCTTACAGGGCAACATACACTTCAAGCAGTCATCGATGAAACGGACCTTAACAAAGAAAGCGACGAGGCAAATAACGAACTGACTATAACCTTCTCGACAGGAGCGTTAGACCTGGCATTTCAAAATGTTGTGTGGTCGCCGCAGAATCCATCGAAGTATGATACGGTAACCTGTAATGTAACCGTTATAAACCTCGGACAGGGACGAGCCGATATCTGGCACCTGGCCTATTTTATTGACGGTACGCTTAAATCCACTATACAGGGACCATCACTCGAAGCCGGCGCCTCTACAAATATCTCCTTCAGCTGGCAGACCCTGCAAGATAAGCATGATATAAAAATACTACTCGACTATTACAGCCAGATAAACGAAAGCGATGAAAACAACAACGAATATAATGTAAGCATTACTACCCTCATTCCCGACCTCGTTATAAGCGGTATTACCTGGCTGCCGGTCAATCCCGGTGCCGGAGATAATGTGACCATTACCGTAAAAATCAAAAACCAGGGGAGCGGCAGAGCGGCCAGCTCACGTGCCGCAAGCTACATCGATAACCGGATAATGTCCTACCTGGATATATCAGAATTAAACGCTGGAGAGGAAACAATCGCCAATTTTACATGGCTAGCTGTCAGCGGTACACATTCCATTCGCGTTACTGCCGATTACGATAGGATTTTAAATGAATTAGGCAGGGACAACAATAATCTAACAGTGAAAATCACTATCATTCCGCCGGATTTAATTGTTCAAAGTATCAGTTGGTCGCCGGAAAATCCGACTCTCGATGAAACCGTTAACTTTACTATCACTATTAAAAACCAGGGGGGTGGTATAGCGTTAAATTTCCACGTCGCTTTCTTTATGGATGATGCGCTGGTGACATCCGAGCTGATTACAAGACTCGACGTTGGAGCTTTAGTAAATGCCACCTGCAAATGGAAGGTCACCAACGGCCGCCACACTTTCAAAGCAATAGTCAATTACAATAATTACATCGCGGAAAGTGATAAAACCAATAATGAGAACTCGGTAATATTCGCTCCTAAATTACCGGATTTAGCCATAACCAGTATTATCTGGTCGCCTCCTGAAATACCATTGGGAAAAACCGTCATTTTCGATATCAATATAGAGAACCGGGGGCTTATCAGCGCCGACCCTTCACGTATCGCTTTTTATGTTGACGGAGCTGCCGCTGGTTATGTCGATATGGGACGTCTGGAACCCGGCGCTGCCACGTTAGCGCATTTTACCTGGGCAGCTTCAGAAGGCTCCCACAGCATCACCATCATTCTTGATTCCACGAACCAGATTGTGGAAATCGATGAAGCTAATAATACCAGGATTATAAATATCCCCCTACCCGACCTTATAGTAGAGAATATTACTTTTTCACCTTCGGATATCAATGTCGGCGATACCCTGGTAATAACTGCATCCGTAAAAAACCAGGGAAACAGCCGGACAGAAATTTCTCAAATCAACTGCTATGTCGATGGTATTAAAATAGCCTCTCAAGAATTGCCTTCAATAAATCCAGGGGAGTCTGTCTCAAAGGAATTTAACTGGGTAGCCGAAGCCGGTATACATACCTTTAAAATCACACTCGATGTTAATAATACTGTTATCGAAGCCAATGAAACTAACAATGAAAAGGAAATAATACAAGCCACAGCAACACCTGACCTGATAATTGAAGGAATGGGCTGGACGGTCAGCGACCAGTTGAACAGCAACGAAGCTGCTTTTACCATTACTATAAAAAATATCGGCACAGGCTCCTCCGGAGAGTCACAGGTACAATATTATTTCGACAGCTATCCTGCCGAATATAAAACCATACCGTCGATACCGGCAGGAGAAACTGCTAACTTTTCCTTTATCGCTATTCTTTCCTCAGGCCAGCATACCGCGAATATCATTGCCGATTGTGACGAAGCAATTGCCGAACTTGATGAAGATAATAATGAAAGCGTTATCTCATTCTCGACAATTACGCCCGACCTGATTATCCGGACAATAAGCTATTCGCCGCTGGACGCCGCAATAGGGGAGACCATAACCATAACGATTAAACTGGAAAACCGGGGCAATGCTAAAGCCATGAATGTGCAATTAGCGTTGTCAATTGACGGTTCCATCGTGGATTATGCGGACATACCGGAAATGGACCTGGCAACACCCGTCACCATAGAATTTAGCTGGACAACAACGGAAGGCGAACATGAAATAAGCGTTTTTGCCGACTCTAACCAAGCAATCTTTGAAAACAACGAGCTGAATAATACAAAATCGCGGACGGTATCGTTTACACAGAGCGATGTTGCCGTAAATAAATCGTCTGGAGCACCTATCATTCCTACAAACGATGGCGGACTCGTAGAAAAATGGTGGTGGATGTTATTGCTGATAGCCGGCCTGCTCATTGCTACCGCTTTTGTTTCCACCTTCAGATTGCTGAGAAAAAGATAATCCGCCAATCCCACCGTTATAACGCCTAAAAAACAACGCCCCAGCTTTTAATAACCGGGGCGTATCTACTTGTACTACAGAATTTTTTTAGTTAAATCTTACCGAACTTTTCCTCTAATGCGGCTTTATCCCATATCTTACCGGCGGCATCTGCCGGTTTTAACGCGGCTATCATGGCCGGGTACTTCTGCCAAATAATCGGCTCTTCAAAATTGCTGGTGTCATGTCCTTCCATAAAGCCCATGACCACTTCGGTCTTCACAAAATACGGCCGGATGCAGGTAATAGCGATGCCTTCTTCCCGCCGCACTTCCCGCGCCAGTCCCACCGTGAACCGCTCTACGGCAGCCTTGGTGACACCGTAGGCAATATTCATGCGGATTTCCTTGGCGAGTATCGACGACACATTGATAATCATGCCGCTTTTTTTCTCAATCATGTGCGGCAGGACAATCTTGGAGCAGAGATAAGTGCCGTCCAGGTTCACGGAGAGGATAAGACGCCACCGTTTATAAGTCATCTTCTCGAAAGAGTCCTGGGAAGTGACGCCGGCGTTGTTGACCAGCACGTCGATTTTGCCGAACTTCTCCAGCGATTTATTGACGATATTGTTGACGTCATCTTCGATAGTGATATCACCGCCGAGGGAGAGCGTTTTCCTGCCGAGAGCTTCAATTTCTTTAGCGGTTTCCGCCAGCTTGCCGTCGTCGGTTACGCGGTCACAAATAATAAGGTCGGCGCCGGCTTGCGCCATGCCCAGCGAGATGGATTTTCCCAGTCCCTGCCTTGCGCCGGTGACCAGGACAACTTTGCCATTTAGTGGAAGTGCCATTTTGAACCTCCTTAACTATATACCTTTGTTTAAGTAAGCATACCATAGTCCAGCGGGAAGAGACCGGCGGTCTGGTTCTTAGCGGCATCGGAACCCAGATAAAGAGCTAAAGCAGCTACATCATCAGGCTCGCCGAAGCGCCCGATTACCGTCTGGCTTAACATCCTGTCGTTCACGCCGGGCATCTGCAGGAAAGGGTCGGACAGCCGACTGTGCACCCATGCCGGCGCGATAGAGTTGACGCGGATATTCCACTTGCCCCATTCCTTAGCCATGACGCGGGTCATGTGAATGACGGCCGCCTTGCTGATGCAGTAGACACCCAGCGTTTCCTCCGTCCTGATACCCATATAGGACGTGATATTGATAATGCTGCCGCCGCCCTGCTCTTTCATAATGGGGGCAATCTGTTTGCACAGGAAGAAGGGTCCTTTGACATTAACACTCATCACGTTGTCCCACTGCCATTCTTCGACATCCGTGAGGGGCACCATGAAGCTGGAGCCGGAGCTGTTGACAACGATATCAATGCGTCCGCACTCTTTCATAATAGCATCCACTAAAACTTTGATTGTCTCCAGCTTGCCGAGGTGTCCGGCAATCCCCAGGACTTTGCCTTTGGATTTGGCTTTGATTTCTGCCGCGGCTTTGTCCAGATTCTCCTGCTTGCGGCTGCTGATGACGACATCGGCACCGGCAATGGAATAGGTCTCAGCGATGGCTTTTCCGATATCACCCGCCCCGCCGACGACCAGGGCTACTTTGCCTTTCAAAGAAAATTGAGATACGTCCATGCATTACTCCTTATTTTCTATTTATATCACTGGCGGCATATACCGCCGTATTTTATCCCACTTTGATAATACAGGCATTAGCCTGTGCCAGGCCACCGCAAATGGCGCCCATAGCGTATCCGCCACCCCGCCGCTGGAGTTCGTACATCAGGTTCATGATGAGCCTAGCGCCGCTGGCAGTGTTGGGATGCCCGATGGCAATAGCGCTGCCGTTGACATTCATCTTGTCGCACATCGCCTGGTATTTAGCCTTGTCTTTATCTACGGCCACCATCATTGATACCAGTGGCACGCAGGCAAAGGCCTCGTTGATTTCCATGACGGCCATATCATCGAAGGTCATATTGGCATTCTTGACGGCTTTCTTCATGGCGATGCCCGGACCTTCCGGCATGCGGCTGGCGTTAATAGCGACAGAAACACTCTGAACTACCGTAGCCAGCACCTTCAAGCCCAGTTCCTGCGCTTTTTTGCGGGTCATGACCAGAAGAGCCGTAGCACCGTCGTTCAGACCGGGTGCGTTGCCGGCGGTAATGGCGCGGGTGTTATAAACGCTTTTCAAGCTGGCGAGTCTTTCCATTGAGGTATCCGCGCGGTACTGCTCGTCGATATCCAGTATCTTGGGGTCGCCCTTGGGCTGGGGGATGGGGAGGGGCATGATTTCTTCCTTGAACTTGCCGGCTTTCCAGGCTTCGCCGTAGTTCTGATGGCTGCGGAATGCCCATTCATCCATGTCCTGACGGGTGAATCCGTACTCGTTAGCGACGTTATCGCTGTCCACCGATACCGGGTTAAAGTCCTTATAGCCGAGGGCATAAAGCGGGTCTTCCATCTTAACATCACCTATGCGGAACCCGCCGAATCTCACGCCCCTGACGATAAGCGGCGATTGCCCGAAGGAAGTAGCGCCACCGCAGATAGCTGTTTCAATTTCTCCGGCTTTCATCTCGAGAGCCGCCAGTCTGACGGCGTTCATCGCCGATACACAGGCCATGTCAAAGGAAATCGATACCGTTTCATGAGGCAGCCCGGCACGGATAAGCGACTGCCTTCCGGCTACGGGCGTATAGGCATCGCGGCAGGCAGAGGTATCGCCCACGCCCCAGAAAACCTCATTTACCACATCAGGTTTAATGCCGGCTCGTTTGACGACCTCACGCATCGGGATAGCGCCCAGTTCATAGTAGTCGAAGTTAGCTAGCGAACCGCCGAACCTGCCGAACGGCGTCCTGGCCGCCGCCACGATAACAACATCTTTGTCACTTGCCATTTTTTACCTTCCTTTTCTAAATGCGTATATATATCAAGTTTCTAATACACTATTTCTGCGTATAATCGTAAAAACCGCGGCCTGTCTTGCGTCCCAGGTCGCCGGAGCGGACCATATTCTTCAAAAGCGGGGCGGGCATCAGCCTCTCGCCGAACTCCTCATACATAGTTTCAAGTCCGTGCATGACCACATCAGCGCCGGCGAGGTCGCATAGTTCCAGCGGGCCCATCGGGTGGTTGAGGCATAGTTTTATAGCCTTGTCCACTTCTTCCGGCTTGTTACCGTCCATGACGCACCAGAAAGCCTCGTTCATCAAGGCATCCACCAGCCGTGAGACGATAAAACCGGCATAATCCCTGGCTTCACACGGTTCCTTGCCGATTTTCCTGATGTATTCCTTTGATGCTTCAAGGACATCAGCGGCAGTCTGACGGCCGGGAATAACCTCGACGCCCTTCATCACCGGCACCGGGTTCATAAAGTGGATGCCGATAACACGCTTGGGGTTTTTTGTGCTGGCGGCGATTTCGCCGATGGGGAGGGAAGAGGTATTGGTGGCCAGAATAGCATCCGGCTTGCATATATCATCAAGCTGTTTAAATATATTCTTCTTTAATTCCAGTATTTCCGGCGCCGCCTCGATAACCATGTCCGCGTCTTTAGCGTCCTTATTATCCGTCGTAGTCTTGATGCGGGCTAATATAGCAGATTTATCCGACTCCTTAATCGTCTCCTTTTTCACCAGCCGGTCCAGACTCTTCTCAATAGCAGCCATGCCCTTCTGTACGAACTCGTCCTTAATATCGGACATCATGACGTCATAGCCCGCCTGGGCACTCACCTGGGCGATGCCGTTGCCCATCGTCCCGGCCCCGATTACAAACACTTTTTTAATAGCCACGGTAGTAAACCTCCTTACGGTCTTGATTATTTATTCTTAAATACAGCCTTACGTTTTTCCAGGAAAGCGTCCATGCCTTCTTTTCGGTCCTCGGTAGCAAAGCAGAGAGCGTTGCATTTCGTCTCCATATTGAGCCCGGAGGCCATATCTGTATCAACGCCCGTATTGATTGCCATCTTGGCCATCGCCAGGACAGGCCCGCTCTTGCCGGCAAGCTTTTTCGCCCATTCCATAGCTTCTTCCATCAGCTTTTCCGGCGGGACGACCTTATTAACAAGGCCAAGGTTTAAAGCGGCAGCGGCGTCAATATAATCCCCCAGGTAAATCATTTCCTTGGCTTTGGCGGCGCCGATAAGACGAGTTAGGCGCTGTGTGCCGCCGGCGCCGGGAATCAATCCCAGGTTTATCTCCGGCTGACCGAAGCGCGCTTTCTCCGAGCATATCCGAAGGTCGCAGCACATGGAAAGCTCGCAGCCGCCGCCGAGGGCATAGCCGTGAATAGCGGCAATTGTCGGCTTGGTAAGCGCATAAATGAAGTCGGAAGCTTTGCGGATAGTGGCCATGAATTTCTGTATTTCCAGGGGGCCCATGTTCTGCATCTCGGCAACATCAGAACCGGCGCCAAAGGCCTTCTCCCCGGCCCCGGTCAGGACAACTACCCGCACCTCAGGGTCGTTCTCAATAGACTCGAAGGCGTCATAGAGTTCGTTGTATACGGTGCTGTTGAGCGCATTCAGTTTATCCGGGCGGTTGATAGTAACGGTGCCGATACCGTCTTTTTTCTCGAAAAGCAAAGTTGTGTAAGTCACGGTCTTATCTCCTCTCTACTTGATCTGGGTGTTTCAGATAGCGCACTTTCCCTTTAACAGAAGTGATTGGGGCTCCACTGGAGAAGAAAATTCCTCTCATAGTTTAAGCTAACAGGCGTGCGAGTGTCAAGGTGAAACATCAGCAGTAGGTATAATGTAAATTGACATTTCCCCGTCACGTTAGTTAAACTTTGTTTAACTGTAGATTATCGCTTTTTACGAGGTTTCTAACTATGCCGGATATTGATGCTGTTGCCAAGAGTCTTGCCGGAGAAATCAAGAAGAGTCAAGCCGACTATACAGAGGCGCGCTTCGAGGAAAGCCAGACCAGCCAGATTGTTTACCGCGGCCAGGTAATGGAGTCCGTCGGGCGTTCCACGGCTTCCGGCGGCAACGTGCGGGCGCTGGTGAAAGGGGGTTGGGGCTTTACCAGTTTCAACAGCTTCGATAGTCTCAACGACCGCGTGGCGCTGGCTATCGAGCAGGCAAAATCCGCCGGCAGCAGCAAAAGCAACCTGGCATCAATAGAAACTGCTGTTGAGAACGTAAAAAGCGG
>MGMR01000094.1:207-343 GCA_001796495.1 Chloroflexi bacterium RBG_13_51_18 | reverse complement strand
GACCCCTTCTCTATTTCCCTGTCGGAGAAGAAACGCCTGCTGGACGAATACAATGAAATCATCTGGAGTATCCCCCAGATAAGAACCTCTAATATTCACTATTCGGATGGTCGTAAGAAGGTAATTTTCCTGAACT
>MGMR01000094.1:0-130 GCA_001796495.1 Chloroflexi bacterium RBG_13_51_18 | reverse complement strand
GTGCAGCAGGTGATCATCAGCCTGGGGAGCCGGGGAGACTTCAGTGCTATAACAGGCCTCCACGAGCAGGTAAAAGAAATAGCGCAAAATGCGGTGGCCCTGCTTACCGCCCCGCAGGCCAAAGACGGCG
>MGMR01000093.1 GCA_001796495.1 Chloroflexi bacterium RBG_13_51_18 | reverse complement strand
CTCCACCGCCCCCGGAGCGATGGCGTTTACCCGGATACCATAGCGCCCGACCTCCGAAGCAAGGCTCTGGGTTAATGCGATAATAGCGAACTTGGAGGAGCTGTAAGCGCTGCGCGTTGCCAGACCCCTCCTCCCCGCGGCGGAGGAAATATTGATGATAACGCCGCTCTGGCGCGGAACCATGCTCTTTTCCAGGACATACCGGCTGCACAGCATGGCGCCGGTTAAATTCACCGAAAGAAGGTCGTTCCAGCCTTTCAGGTCCATTTCCGCCACCGGTTTAATGGGACCTTCCTCGCCGGAGTTGTTCACCAGGATATCAATTTTACCGAATTTCTCTAATGTTTTTTCCACCATTTCAGCAGGGGCTTCAGGGAGAAGAAGGTCGGTAATAATAACAAGGCTTTTCCTGCCCATGCTTTCAATTTCCTGCGCCGTTTTTTTCAGAGCCGATTCTGTCCTGGCAGCCACTACCACATCAGCCCCCTCCCGTGCTAAGGCGAGAGCGATAGCTTTGCCGATGCCGTAGCCACCCCCCGTAACGATAGCCACCCTGCCTTCCAGCTGCATAAAAACCTCCGTTCCTTACTCCGTTTTGAATAATATGAAGGTGTTTTTCCAGGAAAATAAAAGGCGTCTGACCAAGTTTAATCCCTGCGCCAAGGCTTGTCAAAAAGGTAAAGACATGATAGTAACTTTAACTTAATCCCCCTTTACAAAAGGGGGAAAGATTGACTTAGAGTAAAGAAAAACAAAGGAGCTGACGATATTTCTGTCCAGAGACGAAGTGCGGTTGAAACGGAATAATCCGTCAAAGACAACCAAAATGTTAGTTGGATTTTTTGCCGGTTAATGAGGGATAATATAATATCTCGCAGTTCAGGAAAAGAGCCTTTTCAGGCAGAAGAAAGGAATTGCCATTTTTCTGCGCAACATCAGAACTCTGGACTCGTTTAAAAGCACGCCATTCCGCTTCTACTTCTTCGGGATGATGGGACAGTGGGCGGCGATGAGCATGCTCATGATTACGCAGTCGCTGCTGGTCTACCGGTTGACGGGTTCCGCCGCCATCCTGGGAGTCCTGGCATTAGCTACGGCGATACCGCAGGTGCTGCTCTTCCTGGTCGGCGGGACTATGGCGGACCGTTTCCCGAAGAAACGCCTGATACAGATAGGGCAGCTGGCGGCGGGAGCCATGGCGCTGGTGGTGGCTATCACCCTGACGACGGGCTACTTGAGTTCAGAGCATCCCGGCTCCTGGTGGGTCTTAATGGTGACGGCGGTGATACAGGGAATATTCGCGGCGGTGGCGATTCCGGCACGCCAGGCTATCATCCCCGAGCTTGTCGGGGCGGAAAGGGTAATGAACGCCCTGGCTTTGAACACCATGGGGACGAACACTTTCCGGCTGGTAGCGCCGATAGTAGCAGGCTTCGTCATCGATTCAGCGGGGTTTGCGGCAGTTTTTTACACCATGGCGGGGTTATATTTGATTGCTGTCTTTCTCACCGCCTTTATACCGGAAACCCACAAAACGACAGCGCACAGCAGGAGCACGCTGGCCGAAGCCGGGGAGGGACTTACCTATATATGGAGTAACCGCACCATTTTCCTTATCCTGACGTATGCGATTTTCTATATCGTGCTTTTCATGCCCTACCAGATGATGCTACCGATATTCTCGGAGACGATTCTCAAGGTGGATGCTACAGGGCTAGGCGTACTACAAGGTGTATCGAGCGTCGGGGCGCTACTGGCATCACTGGTGCTGGCGTCAATCCCCAATAGAAAACGCGGTTTCCTGGTACTCGGCGGGGGCATGGTGGCGGGTCTCGGGCTGGTTATCTTAGCTCTTTCTCATTCCTGGTATCTTTCACTGGCGGCGATGTTCGTGATAGGGGTAGGTCAGGCAGGGCATTCAACAGCGCTGGTGACGGCGCTGCAAGCGCTGGCGGACGCGGATTACCTGGGGAGGGTCATGAGCATATTGATGATGAACCAGGGATTAAGCGGACTGGGGACATTCTTCGTGGGGATGTTATCCGTGGGCGTGGGAGTGCAGGGGGCAATCGGAGGTTTTGCTACGGTCCTCATCCTGTTAAGCGCCTTTTTCCTGGTCTTCGTCCCCAAAATACGAAAGCTTTAGTCGCGCGAAATCCGGGCGCGCGGAGAAACCATAGATACAAACGGCGTTTGACACTATGGCAGGATAGCGATATATTAGCTTTGAGCAGATATTTTAAGGAGGTATAGCATGAACATACTGGTGATGGGAGGCAGCGGGCTTTTCGGGAGAAAGACGGTAATGGCGCTGCTGAAAGACCCGGATGTGAAAACCGTGGTATCCATGGACCTGACACCCCCGAAAGAATGGTTCATGAAGTTGATTGAAAAGAATGCTAAAAAATTCCACTTCGTCTCCGGCAACGTAGCGGAAATTGAAGATATCCTGAACGCCATGAAGAAATACGCCATCGACCGCGTTATTAACTGGGCTTTCATCATGGTGGCGCAAAACGTCCCGGTCGACCCGCGCCTGGTTACGAAGGTGAACGTGCTGGGCATGAACAATGCGTTCGAGGCAGCCAAAATCATGGGCGCCAAGCGTGTTGTTTACGCCAGCTCGGAGACGGTGTACGGGCCGCAGGCGATGTACGGCATGCGTGAGGTGACCGAGGACGACCAGACAAATCCCATGCACTCTTACGCCGTGTGTAAAAAGTACGCCGAGATAATGGCGGCGGACTATTCCCAGCAGTACGGCATGAGCTTTACGGGCTTGCGGCCGACCATCGGGTACGGTCACGGCGGCAGGTCTCCGGCGCAATACTGGTCGGACATACCATCGAACTGCGCCGTGGGCAAACCCTTCTCCATGGACGGGGACGGCAAAGGTCTTTCCTCGCTGGTCGGCGCGGACGACCTCGCGGAAATAACCAGGCTATTGATAAAAGCCGATAAATCCCCTCACCCGGTTTATAACGTGGGCGGACCGCCTAAAAGCCCCCGCGACCTGGCAGAGGTGGTGAAGAAATATATCCCGGACGCGAAAATTACATTCGGGAAAAAGCCGATGATGGACCCGGAAGGCAAGTTCGGCCTGCCGTGGCTGGTCAGTGAGAAGCGGGCGAAAAAGGACTTCGGGTTTTCCTGCATGCCGATAGAAAAAGCGGCGCTGATACACATCAACGACGCGCGGCTGGAGGCGGGGCTAAAGCCGATTAAGGGGTAAAGCCATTTTGTCATTGCGAGCGCGGCGAAGCAATCCGTAACCTTTAAAAAACCATGAAAATCAGCAGGGATTATTATGTGTATTTCATGGCTAATCAAACAAATGTAGCTTTATATATCGGCATAACAAATGACTTAATAAGAAGAGTTTTCGAACATGAAAATAAGCTCGTTAAAGGATTCACGGCAAAGTACGACATTAAATAATTAGTTTATTATGAAATTTTCGGCGACCCGGAAAACGCCATTTTAAGAGAAAAACGCTTAAAAGGCAGTTCAAGGGCGAGGAAGAATAAACTGGTAAACTCATTGAATCCTGAATGGAATGACTTATACGAACAAATAATTTAATTTTATCAAAAGAGGACGGATTGCTTCGGGGGCTGGGTAAAAAGGTAGCAGCCCCGCTCGCAATGACAGGATAAACAAAGGCCTGCCTAACACGGAAAAAACGATAGGCAGGCCTTATTCTTTATCTTGATAGCAGCCTATTTTTCTTTTTTATGTGAGCCGGAATATTCGCCCTGCGGCCCGGCGGAGAAAACGACGGTGGGGTATTTAATATCATGGAACTCCCACGGGCAGTGCTTTAAACCGGCCGGGATACAAACGTAAGAGCTCTTGTTGGTGGTATGGTATTCGCCGTCGAGGTAAATAGCCATCTCGCCTTCGATTTCGCGCGGTTTATCCGGATTGGCCCCCACCATAGCCAGCAGCTCCGGCCATTCATGGACGTGTTCCGGCGCCGGGGCATTGCCCGTGCCGCTGTAGATTTTGACGACATCCACATAGAAAGCGCCGGGAATCATGTCATCCTCGATATGCAGGACCCGGGCGCCTTTAGTGGTGATAGGCGTTTTGAGACGGGGCATCTCTTTAAAATCGCCACCGACGGAGAAATTCTCTTTAGTGTGGTCCATCAGCGAATACCGCTTTTTCGCCGCGGGTTTGGAGGGTTGGGAAGCAGGTTTGCGATAATACTGGCCGGTCATGGCAATAACCAGGAATAATACCGGACGGTTGATTTTATTAAACATAACCGGGCCGTGGACGACGCCCGCCGGGATGAATATCAGCACGTTACGGGTGAAAACCTCTTTATGGCCGTCCAACCAGATAGTAATCTCGCCATCAAGGTCCTGGTCATTTCCCGGATACCCACCGATGAAGCCGATAACCTGGGAATAATCATGGGTATGCGGCTCGCCGACCGGTTCTTTAGCCGCCCCGCTCCACAGCCAGGTGGTATCGACATAGAAATACTTATCTATCACTTTATCGGTCGCCGTTATAAGGTGGGTGGTTTTGACACCCGGCACGGGGTCTTTAGCAGTGCCAACCTTCCCCTTGAGCTCATCGGGGTAGTCGCCGGATTTATTTACGAGACATTTTGCCCATTTTGTTGCAGTCATATATTCTCCTTATTTTATCCAATAATTATTTACTTAACGTTTTCTTTCTTATGTGACCCGGAGTACATGCCCTGCGGGCCGGCGGAAAACACAAGGGTGGGTTTTTTGATATCGTGGAACTCCCACGGGCAGTGCTTCAAGCCCTTCGGGATACAAACCAGGGTGCTCTTGGTAGTAGGATGGTATTCGTCTCCCAGGACGATGCTCATTTCCCCGCCGAGGTCGCGCGGATGGGCTGGGTCGGCCCCCGCCATGGCGATAAGCTCCGGCCACTCGTGGGTATGTTCCGGCGCCGGCGCTCCCCCGGTGCCTTCCCATATCCAGACGAAGTCCACGTAAAACGATCCTTTAACCATGTCATCTTCGATGTGCAGGATGCGGTTGCTTTTCACGGTGGATGGGCGGGGTGGAGGAGGCGCTTCTTTAAAGTCGCCGCCTACGGAGAACCTCTCCTTGGTGTGGTCTATAATTGAATAACGCTTTTCTTTTGAAGCATCCTTCAACGGGGCGGCGGGGGCACGGGTGTATTTGCCGGTCATGGCTACGGTGACAAAAAACACGGGTCTTTCAATCCGGTTGAACAGGAACGGACCATGCACAACGCCCGCAGGCACAAATATCAGGCAGCTGCGTGTAAGTATTTCCTTATGGCCGTCCAGCCAGACCGTGATTTCCCCACCCAGGTCATGCGGGTCGGCGGTGTGCCCGCCGATAATGCCGATGACATGAGAAAAATTGTGGGTATGGGCTTCGCCGCTCGGTTCTTTAGCGGCGCCGTTCCAGAGCCAGGCGCAGTCCACCGAGAAATAACCTTTCTGGACCCCTTCATCCGCCGACATCAGATGGGTTGCTTTGATGCCCGGTATAATGTCTTTCCCGGCGCTTCCTGATTTTGCCTGGAGTTCCAGGATGGACGGACCGGGTTTTTGAACGAGACAATCCGCGTATTTCATTTTAGTCATAATAATTACTCCTTTTCTAGACTCCGATTCTCAACAAGAGTAAACCAGAACGTCGGGTTTCAGACCTGCCCGCCTTCAAAAACGCCATTGCGAGACCCCGATGAAATCGGGGCGAAGCAATCTTACAGCATGCGCTCAATGAGATTGCTACGGCTCCCCGACTGCGGTCAGGGATGCACTCGCAATGACTACGGTTATTTTCTCTTTTTTGCCAGCTTCTCTCTCTTAGCAATGCACTCTTTCACCGAGAAAGCTATATCTTCCGCGCGGAGGCCGAAGTGCAC
This sequence comes from Chloroflexi bacterium RBG_13_51_18, assembly GCA_001796495.1. Classification (GTDB taxonomy): domain Bacteria; phylum Chloroflexota; class Dehalococcoidia; order Dehalococcoidales; family RBG-16-60-22; genus RBG-13-51-18. The sequence goes on along the minus strand of MGMR01000093.1, from coordinate 3,277 downwards.
TTTAAGCTCGTCTATTTGAGGGGTGACTTTACCGGACTGGCTGAACTCGTCATCAACGCCTACCCTGACCATGGGGGTGGGGAGGTTCTCGGCAAGTACTGCCGCCACGCCGTCGCCCAGGCCGCCGATAATGCTGCCGTTCTCCGCGGTAACAATAGCGCCGGTCTTTTCCGCTACCCTGATGATAGCCTCTTCGTCCAGCGGCTTGAGGGTGCACATATCCAGCAATCCTACATCCAGGCCGTCTTTCTCCAGGATATCCAGCGCCTTTACCGATTCCGTCAGCATATAGCCCATGGAGATGATGGTGGCGTCCTTGCCGTCACGAATCGAGAAGGCTTTACCGATATCGAAAGGCATATCATCCGCGAAAATCCTCATGGAAGGCGGGCTGGACTCCTGCCTTAGAAGCACCGGCCCCACGTACTGGAACATAGCGGTAACGGCTTTTTCCGCCTCGACGGCATCAGAAGGATTGAGTATCACCAGGTTGGGCAGCACGCGGGTGGCGCCGATGCCTTCCACGGTATTATGGGAGATACCCGTCTCGCCCCACGCGCCTTCACGCCCGATTAATTTCACGTTAAAGCGGTCGACCAGTATGCTCTGGCGTATCTGGTTATAGGCGCGGCCGACATTAGCGAAAAGGAAGTTATTAAGAATGGGAATAAAACCTTCCGCGGCCAGGCCTGCCGCGACGACCGCGCCATTCTGCTCGGCAATGCCGCATTCAATCATGCGCTCGGGGAAAGTCTTCTTCCACCACAACAGCCCCGGCATGCCCATATCTTCCAGCACGGCAATAATGCGGTTGTCTTTCGTCGCTGCGGCGATAAGGGCTTTTTCCACCCCCACTGCCGCCATACTCGGCTTGTTTTCTATCTGAACATGCTTGTTATATGTCGGCATATTTTTCTCTCCCTTCCTTAATGCCCTTCATAATGACCTCACCGCGCCCCAGGTGGATGTGGTCGGATTCCCAGGACGGAATCCCGTGACCTTTAACGGTGTGGGCGATGATGCACTTGGGCCGGTAATCACCGTAGAGGCTGTTCGTCAGGTCCAGGGCATCTACAATCTGGCGCATATCATGTCCATCGATTTCCGTGACCCACCAGCCGAAAGACTTCCATTTATCGATGAAGGGTTCCAGGTTCATTATTTCATTGGTCGGCCCGTCCAGGGAGAACTTGTTATAGTCGACTATAGCGATAAGGTTATCCAGCTTATACTTGGCAGCGAACATGGCGGCTTCCCAGACCATGCCTTCATGGCATTCGCCATCGCCCAGGATACAGTAGGAGCGGTAAGCGGGGTCGAAGCGCACCACGTATCTCTGCAGGAAACCGGTTTGAGGGGCGTTGGCTTGTTTATCCGCCATTTTAAGTTTTTCCGCCAGCGCCATGCCGACGGCGAAGGACAGGCCCTGACCCAGCGAACCGCCGGAATAATCGATACCGGGGGTACACCATCTATCCGCGTGGCCCTGGAACGGCGAGCCGAAGCAGTAGTAGGTTTCCAGCTTCGATTTCGGGTAAACTCCCAGCTCAACGAGCGCGGCATAAATCGCCTCACAGCAGTGGGCTTTGGATAGCACGAGCCTATCACGCTCCGGCCAGTCCGTGTTCTTGGGGTCGAACTTCATGTGGTGGAAATACAGGGCGGTGATAAGCTCGATGATGGACATCGTGCCGCCGCCGTGCCCCATCTGCGTGGAACCGAAGATATCGAAGCAGTTGTTGCGCACCACGTTGGCTTTTTTCTCCAGGTCTCTGATTAACTTATCATCATGCGACATATTTCTTCCGCCCTTCCGTCTTAATATTGACCGTTTTCAGCGTCAGTTTGGCGCCGCAGCGGGGACAGGTATCATTGTAATACCCCAGCACCGTTTTCTCCGAGGGTATCGCCCTCATGTAGAGTCGGCGCTTGATTTCCTCGCCGAAGTAGAGCAGCATGTCGCATTTGCCGCAGTTGATTTTTTCCGTCATAGCTACCTCTCTTTCCTTTCTGGTTTATTTAATTTGTTATTCTTTTATTCCCAAATCCTCTCCCTTGATGGGAGAGGAGATTGCTACATCCGAATAAGTATTTTAATAGATTTGCCTTTTTTATGCAGCTCGAAAGCTTTCTGAATATCCTTGAGAGGAACGATATCCGTAATGAGCGACTTGAGTTCCAGCTTGGGGAGCATGGCGAGTGCCCGCGGGAACGAGTAAGGGGACACGAACGTAGAAGTAATAGTCAGTTCCTTGGCGTACATGATGAATGGTGAAACACCGATTTTCACATCTTTTCCGTACACCGCCGCCCAGAGAATAGTGGCCTTGTTATCCGCCAGGGAGATGCATTGCTCGGCGGCTTTTACGCTGCCGCTGGCATCGATGACGGTACTGAAACCGCGGCCGTCCGTCAATTTTTTACCGACGGCTTCAAGGTCCTCGTTAAAAGGGTCGACAGTTACATCGGCGCCGAGCTTTTTAGCCAGCGCCCTTTTCTCCGCAATAGGCTCCGAGACGAGTGTGCGCGCCGCGCCGGCTTTGAGGGCCATTTCCAGGCAGAGCAGGCCGATAGGCCCGCCGCCGCAGATGGCGACGCTGCTGCCGGTAGTGACCCTGGCCTGGTCGATGGCGTGGATGGCCACGGAGACCGGCTCCAGCAGGGAACCTATCTCCAGGCTGATATCATCCGCCAGCGGATAGACCGCGCTTTCCGGGTAAACGGCGTATTCCGCGAACGAACCGGAGGCGCCGGTGCCGCGGCGGCAAAAGTGCTCCATGCCATTCTGGCAATAGTAGCATGCCCCGCAGGCGCCGCGGAAGTTGCATGCCACCCTCTGCCCTACTTTGAAATTTCCTTTGACGTTGCTCCCGATGGCCGCAATCGTTCCGGAGGCTTCATGCCCGAGTATCCGGGCCATCTTGTATGCCTCCGGCGGCATAAGACCGAAACGCTGCTCCAGGTTCTCGGGGTCGGTGCCGCAGAGACCGCAGAAGGCGACTTTAACTTTTATCTGGTTCGGACCCATTTCCGGTTCCGGGACCTCTTCCATTTTTATGATCCCGAGTTCACGTGTTACGGCTGCTTTCATGGGTTTGGTACCCTCCTCTATTTAATAACCAATAACCAAGATATAAGCACCAAACAAATTTCAATATTCAACTTTTCAACGCTACATTTTATTATTTGAATTTGTGTATTGGTTATTGTTTGGTTATTGTCTCTTGTATCTTGATATTTACCTCTTCGGGGGAGCGCCTATTTTCCGGAACTCTAT
>MGMR01000092.1:23248-23371 GCA_001796495.1 Chloroflexi bacterium RBG_13_51_18 | reverse complement strand
AGTCGGCGGACCAGCTCACGTTGGCCCGGTCCAGCCGCCAGTCGAACTCCTCCCCCCCGGAAAGCAGGGCGTCGTATCCGGCCCGGCCGTAGACGATCAGGAGCAGGTCCATCTTGGTCGGCC
>MGMR01000092.1:22783-23084 GCA_001796495.1 Chloroflexi bacterium RBG_13_51_18 | reverse complement strand
ACCGGCCCGGCGTCCCCTTCGTCGGCATCGTCGGTGAAAACCGGCGGCGGATCGTCGTCTCCGGCCAGGGTCGGGGCGAACATGAAAAGAAGAACCAGGGTCAATCGCATCCTTCCCCCCTCGTTGTCCGGGCTGGAGACAGCAGGAGGTGTTACCAGGGCTCTCTTTGGGAGTTATTATAGCAGGAAGGTGAGCCGTTGAAACCGACCCCGCCCGGGTTGTATCCAAGGGTGTGAAAGGAAAAATGACGAGGTAGGAGGAGGGAAAATGAAAAACCTGTTCATCATGCTGGCGATAGAGC
>MGMR01000092.1:21215-22736 GCA_001796495.1 Chloroflexi bacterium RBG_13_51_18 | reverse complement strand
AATAAAAGGCGGCCCGGCCGCCTTTTTCTTTCGCCCGCGACCGACGGCCTGTTTTTTGGAACCCGACGGCGGGAGCGGTTATACTAAGGATGGTAAAGAAGATGCGCGCCTTCTCGACGCGGGAGGGGAATACGATGAAACGGCTTTGGGTGGTGTTTTTCTCGCTGGCGCTGGCCGGGACGGCCTGGGCCGGCGAGTGGCACATCGAGACGGTGGATCCGGCGGGAGGGGTAGGCTCATTCACCTCACTGGCGTTGGACTCCTCAAACTTCCCTCATATCACTTATCACGACTGGTATAACAGTGATCTCATGTACGCCTCTTGGAACGGATCGAGCTGGGAAATTCAGACCGTGGACGCGAACGGAGACGTGGGCCGTTGGAACTCCCTAGCGCTGGATTCCTCCGGCTACCCACACATATCGTATTTCAATTTCGGAAACGAGGATCTTAAATACGCTCACTGGGACGGCGACGAATGGCAAATTGAAACCGTGGACCAGACCAGACGCGTGGGCGGGTACACTTCCCTGGCACTGGACTCCTCCGGTCACCCGCACATCTCGTATTGCGCTGGTGAACCCGAATATGACCTCATGTATGCCCGGTGGGATGGGGCTGCTTGGCAGATCGAGACTGTGGATTCAGAGGGATTAGTGGGACGGTATACCTCCCTGGCGCTGGACGATTCCGACTTCCCCCACATTTCGTATAATCAATACAACGAAAACGACCTCAAGTACGCCCGGTGGGAAGGCGATGAATGGCACATCGAAACGGTTGACACAGAAGATGCAGTGGGTGAGTATACCTCCTTGGAGCTGGACTCCACCAACTACCCTCATATATCGTATTCTTCCTACTATGGATACCTTTACTACGCCCGATGGGATGGCTCCACTTGGCACATCGAGACCGTGGATTCGACCACACACATGGGCATGGGGACCTCTCTGGCACTGGACTCCTCCGAATATCCACACATCTCTTATAACGATTACACAAACAGCAGCCTCAAGTACGCCCGCTGGAACGGTAGCTCCTGGCAGACCCAGACAATTTACTCAGCAGGAGACGTAGGCCGGTACGCCTCTCTGGCGCTAGACTCCTCCGGTAACCCGCACATCTCGTATTACGACTACACCAACGGTGATCTCAAATACGCCTATTGGGATGGCGGGCCGGGGGTGGAGGGGGCGGAGGTTTCCGCGAACTCATGCGACGAGGGCGTTCTGGTCGGCTGGGAAATAATTGGCGATGCGCCGGCGAGCTTTAGCGTCCTGCGAGCGATTGGGAAGAGTGAGCCCGTGGCGGTTTCCGGGGCGCTGCCGGGAGAGGCGACCCGCTGGCTGGATACACAAGTCGAAGCGGGCGTCGAGTACCGCTACTGGCTGGAGGCGATAGAGGAGGACGGGACGGTCAGCCGCTTCGGGCCGTCGGAGGCGGTGACCTTCCCCGGAGCGGCGCGGGAGCTTGCGTTATCAATCTATCCCAGCCCGGCGAGCGCCTCGTTCACCGTGG
>MGMR01000092.1:21044-21153 GCA_001796495.1 Chloroflexi bacterium RBG_13_51_18 | reverse complement strand
CGGCCCGTTTTTACCCCTCTCCCCAGCCCGTAGGCGAGCCTCCCCCCAGAGGGGGGAGGGGACATGCGGTGGCCCTCACCCCGGTCCGTTATGTTTGCGATGACGTAGG
>MGMR01000092.1:20793-21008 GCA_001796495.1 Chloroflexi bacterium RBG_13_51_18 | reverse complement strand
CCCCCGGCGGTGGTGACCAGGAGGCCGCCGTTCAGAGGGGTCAGCCCCTGCACCGGCTTCTCCGTCGTCCAGCGGCAGACCTCCTCCCCCGAGGCCAGGTCCACCGCGGTCAGGTCCCCCTCGGCCTCGGCGATCCAGACCAGCCCGCCGGTGACCACGGGCGGCGCGAGGCAGACGGCCGTCGGTTCGAGGACCGATCTCGTCTCGCCGTTTTC
>MGMR01000092.1:19443-20778 GCA_001796495.1 Chloroflexi bacterium RBG_13_51_18 | reverse complement strand
GGAGCGGTCGCGCCCCAGGAGCACCAGCCCCTCGGGGGCGCAGGCCATTCCCGCGGGCGGCGCGGTCAGGGGCGTCGGGTAAAAGCGGAGTTCCTCGCCCCGCGCGTACACGCCCAGCCTGCCGTCGCGGTCCAGCCAGGCCAGGTTCCCGTCGGCGGTCACCACCGGCCCCGCCGCCGGCTCCCCGTCGAACCAAAGCGTCTTCTCCCACGCGGGGCTCCAGGGACCCGTGCCCGCGAGCCCCTTCACCATGAGCACCGGCTCCGAGTCCCACAGGACCGGCGGCCCGGCCAGCGGGCGGCCCGGCAGTGCGTGGTCCTCGATAGGCTCGCCGTCGAGGGCGCTGTAGCGGCACAGGTCGCGGCTCGAGAGAACCCAGACCCCCGCGTCGTCGGCGACCAGGGCCCGGGGAAGCTCGTCCAGGAGCTGCCGCCACCGGCGCGTCCCGTCGAAAAGGTTCAGGCACCAGACCTCCCCCAGGGGCAGGTCCAGGGCAAGGTAAACCGCGTCCCCGACGATTTCCGGCGCGGCGGCCGGGGTGGCCGGGAGTGTCCAGGACCACAGCCGCTCGCCCGTCGCGGCGTCCAGGCCGAATATCCCGTGCTGCAGGCCGGCGTACACCGCCACCCCCTCCCGGACCGTCATCCCCCAGGGGCAGAGGTCGCTCTCGAAGCGCCAAGCCTCGACCAGCGGCGTATCCGGGGCCGCCTCGGCGCGGAAGCTCCGCTCGGGTCCGCCGCCGTAGCCTGGCCATAGGCCTTGGTTCGAGGTGGGGACCGCGCCGGTGAAGCTGTGCCCGCTGCACCCGGCGACGGCCAGGGCCACGAGCGGCGTCAGGGTCAACAGGCGGTTCGGGCGCATGGGTCTCCTCTCACGAGCCCGGCCAGCGGGCAGGGGTGGCAACGGGGGGTCCTTCTGCGGCAGTGCTCCTTGCCCAGGCGGACGAAGAGGGCGTGGAATTCGTTGAAGAGCGCCGGATCCCGGGGCAGGCGGTCCGTGATGAGCGCCGCCAGGTCGTCGTATGAGGTCCGGGAATCGGCCCAGCCGTGACGCTGCGCCACGCGCCGGGTGTAGGCGTCCACGACGAACACAGGTCGGCCCAGGGCGTACAGCAGGATCGAGTCGGCCGTCTCGGGACCGATTCCCCGGAGGGCCAGGAGCTCGCCCCGCAGGGTTTCCGTGGGAACCGCGTCCAACCGGGAGAAATCGCCGCCGCAGCGCCCGTCGAGCCAGGAAAGCAGCAGCCGGAGCCGTTGGGCCTTCTGGCGGAAGAATCCCGCCGGGCGGACGAGCCGCGCCAGTTCCTCTTCCGGAAGCGCGCGGGTTTTTCCGAAC
>MGMR01000092.1:3140-19418 GCA_001796495.1 Chloroflexi bacterium RBG_13_51_18 | reverse complement strand
CCGCCAGCGCCCGTTCCACGTTCCCCCAGTTCGTGCTCTGGGTCAGCACCGCGCCCAGGAAGACCTCAAGCGGCGTGTCGCCGGGCCACCACCCCTGGGGTCCGAAGCGGGCCAGGAGCGCGCGGTATATGTGCCGGAAATCCGGGGCGCCGTCCATCTAAAAATGCGTGCCGGTGGAGAGGTGTAACACGCCGATGACCAGAAAGACCGCCCCGGCCAGCACCGCCGCCCAGCCCGCGAACTTTCGCAACTGCGGCGACCTGCTCAATGGCCCCGCCAGCGTCAGCGGGATGAACCAGACCGAGGTCCCGAAAAAGAAGGCGATGAATAAGAGAAGCGACTGCACCAGGTCCCCCGTGGCCACCCCGATGGTTATCATGGAGACGAAGGGGACGCAGACGGAGAGGCCCGAGGCGAGGCCGATGAGAAAGGCGGCCGGCGGCTTCCCCTCCCGCTCGGAAAGCCTTTTACACAGGGCGGCCGAGGGAAAGCTCCGCCAGAGGCCGTAGGCCAGCATGAGGGAGCCGGCCAGTATCTCCGAGGCGCCGGGGAGCCAGGGGACCTGTCGCAGCTCCGGGTCCAGAAGCTCGGCCACCAGCCCCACCGCGAGCCCCACCGCCAGGTAGCCCAGGAGCCGGCCCAGGCTGAACTCGAGGAACAGCTTGAACGACCCGGCGAAGCCCCGCCGGTCCTCGGCCAGCAATAGGGGGACGTAAAGCGCCGAGCAGGTGGCCAGGCAGACTGGCCCCAGCGAAAGGCCCAGAAGCAGCGCCAGTCCGATGGTCTCCAGCACGGTGGCGTCTCCGGGGAATGAGGGCGGGCTATTACTTCCGGGGGGTTATTCTACCGCCGACGGGCCGCCGGGGCAACCCAAGCTTGGCCGGAAGCCGGCGTTGTAGTAAAATCGAAGGGGAGGTTACCCCTACGATGTCGCTTTCAGTGGGATTGATCCTGGCGGCGGGCGGTCTGGGCAAGCGCTTCGGCAGCCTGGAGCCGAAGCAGTTCGCCGACCTGGGCGGTCAGACCGTCCTCCACCGGGCCGCCGAGCGGCTCCTGGAAAGGGCCGAGTTCAACCGCCTGGTGGTCACCGCGCCCCGGGGCTTCGAGGGCCGGACCGGCTTCGAGGTCGCCCGGCTCGGAGGGCAGTTCACCGTGGTCACCGGCGGCGAGGAGCGCTGGCAGTCGGTGCGCTACGCGTTGAAGTCCCTGGGCAAGGTGGACCTGGTGATCGTGCACGACGCGGTGCGGCCCTTCGTCACGCGGAAGGTCCTCCAGGACATAACGGCGGCGGCGCTGGTGAACGGCGCGGCGGTGGCGGCGGTCCAGGCCACCGACACCGTCAAGCTCGCCACCCGCCTGACCACGGTGAAGATGACCGTGGACCGGCGCCGGGTCTGGCTGGTCCAGACGCCCCAGTGCTTCCGCTATGGACTCCTGCGACAGGTTTTCGACCAGGACGAGGAGCGGCTCGCGGGGGCGACCGACGACGCACAGCTCGTGGAGGGCGTGGGACGGCCGGTGAAGCTCATCCCCGGTCACAAGCAACTTTTCAAGATTACCTCCCCGGAGGACCTGCGCTGGGCCGAGCTCCTCTTGAAGAACAACCTGGTGGTGGACTGATGGAGGCCCCGAAAGCCCGGTACTGGGAGCCCGAGGCCGACGGCGCGGTCCGCTGCACGCTCTGCCCCCACCGCTGCCGCATCGTGCCGGGGAAGAGGGGCACCTGCCGCCTGCGGGAGAACGTCTCCGGGGAGCTCGTCGCCGCCGCCTACGGCCGCACCATCGCCCTCAACCTGGACCCCGTCGAGAAGAAGCCGCTCTACCACTTCTACCCCGGCTGGACCATCCTCTCCGTGGGGCCCAACGGGTGCAACCTGGGCTGCCGCTTCTGCCAGAACTACGCCTCGAGCCAACTGGAGGCGCCCACGAGCCACGTCTCGCCGGAGGAGCTGGCGCGGATGGCCGACCGGCCAGGCTGCCGCGGCGTCGCCTTCACCTACACCGAGCCGCTGGTCTGGTTCGAGTACGTCATGGACGCGGCCAGGGCCTGCAAGGCCCGCTGCCTCTCCACCGTCTGCGTCTCCAACGCCTACCTCGAGCCCGAGCCCTTCGACGAGCTCCTCGGCGTGATAGACGCCTTCAACTTCGACCTGAAGTCCATGGACCCGGCATTCTACCGCGAGCAGTGCGGGGGCGAGCTGGAGCCTGTCCTGGGAATAATCGAGCGGGCGATGGGCTCCCCGGCCCACGTGGAGGTCACCAACCTCGTAATCCCGGGACAAAACGATTCCCCCGAGCTCCTGCAAAAGCTCGCCCGTTGGATCGCGGAGCGGAACCCGCGCACGCCGCTGCACTTCTCCCGCTACCACCCGGCGTGGAAGTTCAACGCGCCGCCCACACCGGAGAGCACACTGCAGCGCGCCTGGAAAATCGCCAAGGAGGCGGGGCTCCAGTACGTCTACCTGGGGAACGTGTCCGTCGAGTCCAGGTACGCCGACACCTGCTGCCCCAAGTGCGGGGCGGTGCTGGTCCGCCGCTCGGGTTACCGGGTGGAGGTCGCCGCCCTTTCCGGCGAGCGCTGCGCGGCCTGCGGCGCCGACGCCGACTTCGTCAACCTGTGACTAGACCCTCTACGTATATGCAATTTTTTCTTTTTTATGTTAAATTACTCTTGATTTATCTCCCCTCCCTGAAAGGCGGATACTATGAGTAGCAATTTAACTCATGAACAGATAGCCCTTCTTGAATACATAGATTTAAACCAAGCCGGTTGGTGGAGAATGGCATTACAGCAAGTTATTCTTGGGATTCTTGCAGAACGTGAAAGAGATAAACAAGGTCTGTTTGATATTTTATCATCCCTCCTAGCATCTAATATAACTCAGGAAGGAATATTAGAGCAATTGAATACATTAAAGAATCAAAGTAAGATATATGAAGAAGATAATATCTTTTATATTCAAGAAAGCATTGCAAGGGAATACCGTGAAGCTATAACAAGGCAATCTAATGAAGATGTAATTTGTAAAAATTTATTCTCTACCCTTATAATGAAGAACCGCATTGGATTAGACGCATCAGTACTATGGGAACAATTCGTGTCACAATTATTATTTCCATATATTAAAGACCAAGGAACTAATTTTTACAAGGTTTTTAAAACAGATTCAATTGATTATAACCATCAATTATTTTCAAGTTTTGCTGATTGTTATCCAGATAACAAAGCTAATATTATGCTAACTATACGTGAATATTTTTCACAAACAATACCTGAAGTTAAAAATTTCATACTTCGTCAATATCATGCAGCTGTTGCTCTTTCTGCAGCTGGCCTTTCACAGCAGGTTGTAGATTCAATACTCAAAGCGTTTAGTGGAGATTTAAGTTTTAGGGTTTTTGTCGATACTAATGTACTATTTTCATTATTAGATATTCATAAACACGAACAAAATGATCTTGTTCAAAATTTATTTGTTTTATGTAAAAGATTGCCAGAAAATTTAATTAAATTTGTTTACCACCCCTTAACGATTATTGAAGCTAAAATACGTTTTGAAACTGAATTATCTAATATAATAAATAATAAACCATTATCTGGTTTGGGTAATATGTATTTTGATAAATGTAGTAAAGCTAAAAAATTAATTGGTTATAAAGATTATTTTAATACACTAAAAGCTAATTTTAAAAAATATGTTGAAGATAATAATATTAGCCAATCATCTATTGATAATACTCTTGCTAGAGTAGTTTCCGATATTCAAAATGAATTATTTAAAAATACAGAGGGAGATCCTGAAGTTATTAAACATGACATTTGGTTATGGCATGAAGCCTTTCAACTTAGAGGTAAAAGAGAAATTGAATCCCATTTAGTGGCAAAGCATTGGATACTAAGTATATCACATAAATTTATATATATGGATTATAAATTACGCAAACATTATAATATTGATAGTAATATTGTTATAGATCCTCAAAACTTACTTAAAATTCTTGAATTCTTAACACCAATGTCCGACGAAACAAATGAAGCAATCTACAGGTGGCTTACATCCCCTACAATCTATATGGGTAATATTGTTGAAGATGAAATATATAATAATCCAGTTTATAAAAAAATCTACGAAAGTGACCTTTTACCTGATTTAAGCTGTAACACTTTAACTAGATTAATTGCGAATAAAGCTATAAGTAAAAAAATATTAAATGCAAAAGATTCTCAATCGGTAAAGCTCTATATAGAAGAAGGTCTTAAGGAAATGATTAGAGGAAATGAAAAACGAATTGCTGAACTTGAAGGTATTTTAGAAGATGATATGAAAGAAAAAGAGGCGACTAGAAACGAAGTTGCGTCATTAAGAGGGGAGTTATCTACAATTAAAAGAGAACTAGATGAAGCGAAAATTAAATCACCCTTGATTCCAATTGCTTCGGAGAATAAGGATAACAAAGATGAAATAATTAAAAAAGATACGATAGTACGAATAAGAACATCTTACCGTATTTGTGTGTGGTTAATGCGTATTGTATTTCCATTTATTCCAATCCTGCTAAAGATATATGATTTAATAAACTTACAAGCTTGTATTATAGCCGAGATACCTATTTTAATTGCATTATTATCTGAGCATGTATTTAAACCGTTAAAACGCTTCGCTAGAAAAAAACTTATTAAACAATTAAATGAAAGAATGATTAAATTATCTGAAAATGATATAAATGAAATTATAGAGGAGCTTTAGTGGATAAAAGGAAAATTAGTATAGCCCTGGTGTTCGGCGGACGGTCGGGGGAGCACGAGGTCTCCCTCACCTCCGCCCGCTCCTTCATCGAGGCCCTGGACCCCGACCGCTTCACCGTCATCCCCATCGGCATCACCAAGCGGGGCCGATGGCTCGCCGGACCGGGCATCCTCGAAAAGCTGGAGAGCCGGGTGGATTTCCTCCCCCGGCACGGGAAGAACCCGAATCCCGAGCTGACCCCGGCGACGCCCCTCCCCGAGCCGGCGGACGAGACCGGGGCGCTCCCGGCCCCCTTCGCCGAGGCCGACGTCGTCTTCCCCCTCGTCCACGGCACCTACGGGGAGGACGGCTGCCTCCAGGGGCTCTTCGAGCTGGCCGACCTGCCCTACGTGGGGGCGGGTGTGCTCGGCTCGGCCCTGGCCATGGACAAGCTCGCGGCCAAGGCGGTCCTCGTCGCCGCCGGCCTGCCCGTCGGGCCGCACCTCGGCCTCACCCGCGCCGAGCTGGAGGCGGACCCGGCCGGGGTCGCGCGTAAAATCGAGGCCGCCCTTTCCTACCCCCTCTTCATCAAGCCGGCCAACCTGGGCTCCTCCGTGGGCATCACCAAGGTCCACGGCCCGTCGGAGCTCACGAAATCCCTGGAGCTCGCCGCCGCCTACGACCGCCGCGTCATCGTCGAGGCCGGCCTGGACGCCCGCGAGATCGAGTGCGCCGTCCTGGGCAACGACTCGCCCGAGGCCAGCCTCCCCGGCGAAATCCTCCCCGCCCGCGAGTTCTACGACTACGACGCCAAGTACGTGGAGGACTCGGAGCTTTTAATACCGGCCCCCATCTCGCCCGACCAGACCGCCGAGGCCCGCCGCCTGGCCGTCGCCGCCTTCAAGGCCCTCGACGTCTCCGGCATGGCCCGGGTGGACCTCTTCCTCGAACGCGCCACCGGGCGTTTCTACATCAACGAGGTCAACACCATCCCCGGATTCACCCCCATCAGCATGTACCCCAAGCTGTGGGTGGCGTCGGGCCTGGGCTACAACGACCTGGTGGCGCGGCTGGTGGAGCTGGCACTGGAGCGCCACCACGACCGCCGCCGCACCCGCCGGAGCTACGATTCCCAAGGGACCCAAGGGAAGGGGAAGCCGTGAAACCGCACGAATTGGCCCGGTCCAGCTTTTTCAAGGACCTCTCGCCGGCCGAGCTGGCCGACATCGCCGCCCTCATGACTAAAGACCACTTCCAGGCCGGGGAGACGATTTTCAAGCAGGGCTCGCCGGGCGACTACTTCTTCTACATCGCCTCTGGCGCGGTGCGGGTCTGGCTCGGGCTGGAGGACGGCGGCGCCCGCGAGCTGGCCGAGCTCGGACCGGGGCAGTTCTTCGGCGAGCTGGCCCTCCTCGATAAAGAACCGAGGACCGCCGGCGTCGAGGCCGTCGAAAACTGCGAGGTCTGGAAACTCGAGCGAGAGGAGTTCCTCAACCTCCTGCGCGGGAACGCCCAGATGGCGGTCAAGCTGCTCCACGTCGTGGCCGCCCGCCTCCGCCGCGCCGACGAGGTCATCCGGATGCTCTCGTCGAGATGACCCGCCCGGCCCCCACGAAAGACGGCCGGAACGCCCCCGCCTTGACCTTTCACCCGCGACGTGCTATTTTTCCCCCGCCCGCGAGGCGCTAGCTCAGTCGGTAGAGCAACGGCCTTTTAAGCCGTGGGTCCTGGGTTCGATCCCCAGGCGCCTCACCACCAACGCAGCGCGTTGGATCGCTGTTCCGCGGGGAGAGATGCTGTTATTCGATAGCAACCGCCGCGCGCGATGTCCCCTCTCCCCTTTGGGGAGGGGCAGTCGCCCACGGGTTAGGGTGAGGGGCAGCCTTAAGCTGGACACTGTTCCGCGGGGAGAGGTTCCGTCAATTCGAAGACAACCGCCGCGTGCAATGTCCCCTCTCCCCTTTGGGGAGGGGCAGTCGCCCACGGGTTAGGGTGAGGGGCAGCCTTTAGTTTGACACTGTTCCGCGGATTCTTGCGAAGATGTAGGGGCGGGTCTTTAGACCCGCCCGTGGGAATTGAAAAGGGCCACACCCGCGGCGCTGACTCGCAAATAAAATAAACTCCCCCCCACGTTCTTGCCCCCTAAGGGGGGTTGGGGGAAAAGCCGTTAGAATTTTGTAAACGCCCCACACGCGGCGGTTGCTTGCGCAATAAAAAACTCCCCCCGCGACTATGCCCCCCCAAGATGGGGGGGATGGGGGGGTTGAGGGCCCCATCGTCTAGTGGTTAGGACACCGCCCTTTCACGGCGGTAACACGAGTTCGATCCTCGTTGGGGTCACCATAAAGAGGGGAGGGCCGATCGGCCCTCCCTTTTTTACGTGCGGTCATTACCACTCGATGGCCTTGATGACTCCCCAGGAGAGGGATTCGACGGGGTAGGGGTCGGGGTGGAGCCATAGGATGGGTGAGGAGTCCGACTCACGGCTGTAGAAAAAAATGGAAAGGGGTGAGGAATAATTGTAAGTGGCGAATATCATCCCGTAGTTCTCGGACGGGTCGCAAACCCACTCCTGGAGTACCTCGCCTTCCAGTCGTATGTCGACGATATCCACATCGTGAATCCAGCCATGAAACATCATCTTTGCCGGATCATACGTAGGTTGGTTATTCCAGTTGACGGTGGATTCATCCCAACTCTCGGTTACTTTATAGATTCCTATCTCCCCGCCGGGATAATCTACACGGTCCAAATCCAGCTCCAGAATGCCGTAATCTATGTATGTATCGGGGGGAGCTTCGGGAAGATCGAAGTGCATGAATGAACGGGTTTCGATCGGGGGATAATAATCAAACAATCTAACCGCCAATAATTCGCTGTCTCCCCATTCTCCTTCAGGGTCCTCGCCTGTTACCAACGAATCGGCGTCGGGCACCCATTGGGAAATGTTCGCCAGGACGGCACTCAAGGATAGTAGCAGCAGGGCCAGCGTCCGTTTCATGATTCCCTCCCGACTCTCTCACGCCAACTACAAATATACGCCGATTTTCGAGCCTGTCAAGGTGCATAATAAAACCGGGGGCATTCCCCGGTTTCGAAGTAACTCCGGTTCGCGGCGATTGTCTACCGGCCCGCGTCGCGCTCCTGGTTCCACAGGACCCAGTCGGTCTGCTCGAGGGGGTCCGTGGCGGAGAAGGCGCCCCTCTCGACGATCTTGCCGTCGGGGCCGACGATTATCTGCTGCATGCCGGTGATGAGCTTGAGCCGCCACTCCTCCTCGGAGACCTCGTGGGGGCCGGCGACCTCGTGGGGCCCGACCACCTCGTAGCGCCCCTCGCCCCCGCCGCCCACGCTCTCGGTCTCCCAGAACCCGGGGCCGAGGATGGCCATCATGGGGTCCCAGAGCTCCACGGCGCCCGTGTAAACCCGCAGCATCGTGGTGCCGTCGTCGGCGACGTTGACGCGGTAGGTGGTGCCGCGGCAAGCGGTGCCCATGATGTCCGAGGTGATGACGAAGGAGTCGTCCTCGCCCAGGCCCTCCACGGCGGCCCAGATGTCGCCCTCCTCCACCTGGAACAGGGTGTCGTTGTAGCCCTCGCGGCTCTCCTCGAAGAGCTTGACCACGTCAATGGTCGTACGCGGGGCCAGGCGGACGACGCTGGATTCGTTCAGGGTCAGCTCGGCGCGGGACTCCACGTAGGTCCGGACCTGGTAGCCCTTGGAGACGCGCGAGTTCAACAGGGCCTGCTCCCACTCCTCAAGCTCGGCCTGCTTCTTGACGACGTCGCCGTCCACGTAGGTGAAGACCGCGTCTGACTCTGTGTCCTGGGCGTAGAGGACGCCCGCGGCGACGGCGAAGGCGGCGAAACCCACAAGACTCATCCAGCGGCGCATGGGGACCTCCCGGTGGGGGTCAAGGCGCGCGGGGCCTTGAAATCCGGGGTTGAGCTTCCATCGAAAGTTAGGTAAGTATAGCGCAAATCGGCCCCCGTTTCCAGGTATTTTAAGAATACAACCACATTGCGTAGATACGCTTATTAATATCTTTTATGTAGTCTATTAAACCTTCATCAGTTTGCCATCGTTCACTTTCTTTAAATCGAGGCATTACATGGTTTATTATACCTTGTGCCAATTTATTCCACCTTTTTCCGTTTTCAAGAGATGAATTGTAAATATCCCAATAACAAGATACTAACGATACAACAGAGTAGATATACATTAACCTCACAAGTATATCATGATTAAGTCCATAATCAATTTTTTTAATAAATGGTTTTAATACAATGTGTAAATCATCGTCTACTACTTTATTAATTTTTTTCCACCATTTCTCAACCGCTTTATCACTGCATAACGATAAACACCATGCACAAGTTTCTATTAATTCTTTATCATAAATAATAAATAAAGATTTTCTTTCTTCATTATTATTTTCGTAACCAAGATAAGTATATAATATATTTATCCATACATTAGCTACTTCATCATACGTTAATATTGATTTATCAATTAATGGTATAAATAACTCATTAGTAATTTTCGCTGCCCACCTACCTTCATTGCTTGCAGAAATAATAAAAATTAAATCCTTCATATTTTCATCAGTTATGTTACTAGGCCATTTTATAATAAGTTCACCTTTAACTTGTTCAATGTCTTCTCTTATGTATTTTTTATTTTCTACTCTATCATGTTCAACACACCACCACAATTGGTGCAGGTATTCGGCAAGGCTTAATAAATATTCGTTTTCTTCTGTAGGTAGTGTTCTTAACATTGTAAATACCTTTTTAGTATTTAAACCTCCTGAACAAGCTTCTTTATTCTCTAACATTCTTAGATGAATTAGTCCCTGAATGCCAAGCGTACGTAGACTTTGTAATTTACTTCCTAGCATCACTTTTATAAAATCAATATTACATTTATGAACCTCTTCAACATATTCATTAATAAATGATAATAATATTTCAACGATATTCTTAATAGTAGTTTTAGTTATTTTGCTTCTAAGAATATCTTCTAAATATTCAATATATTCGTTAATTGATGTAATTTGAAATTTCAATAAATATTTTATAGCATAAACCACACCCCAGTTTAAACCATAATGTCGGTAGCTAAAGAAATGTTCGGCTCCCTGTAGGCAATCCTTGAATGAACTTTGTATGAATTGCCTTATCCACCTTTCCTCACCAGATAACTGTAATTTCTCATTACTATCTCGCTGATGTAATAATGGGTATTCCTTAAGATAATTGTAAAGTTGTTCTTTAAAGCTGTACTTACTAGATTTATTAATTATAGTAAATCTTTTATCAAGATACATATCATTTGCAAGTGCTAATTTTGAGAAGTCTGTCCAGAGATCAACAAACTTACGTTTATTGTCATGTTTAAAAATCAATTTCCCAATATACCAGTATAATTTATTAACAAATGAATTCGTTGCATCTAATTTCTCAAGATAATTTATTAAATAGATAATACATTCATCTTTGTCAATTGGATATATTAGGGAATTATTAATTAGAAAACCAATTTTACGAAGTGAATTTTCTAACTCCTGTCTACTTAGATAAAGATAAATTCTCTTCTTTAAAAGAACTGAGAAAAACAACTGAGGATTAATTAATCTATCCAAACCTGTTGAATGTGTTGTAAAAAGATGGGCTATTTCAGATGTGTATAAAGTTTCAACTTTATACTTTGGCTTACCTGTTTTAGGATTTGTTGGGGGATTTCGAAGCTCTTGTACTTCATAAATAATACGTTGAGCAAGATGTGAAGGATTCGATAAATTACTCAAAGGTCTTTCTGATCTAGTTAGTTGTATTGATCGAGAAAGATTATAAACTTCATCAAACCCATGTCTTTTTTGCACAATCCAATTACGATCGTGAAAATCCTTCTTATTAACCTCTACATTAATAAGCTTTATATTAATATCTTCCCAAACAAAATCAATTATGTTACATTTATCAATTAAACTTTTCTTTCTTGACATATCTTGCTTAAAGTAATCTGATTGTAATTTACAATTTACTAAAATAGTGAATTTTACATTACGACCTTGCATGTAATTCTGCCTCATAGAATCATAAATTAATTGCAAACCGGATTCATCAAAATAGGGATCAGCAATGATTATCTTTTCAGTACTAGAATCTCTAACTTTTTGCTTAAAAAAATCTATAAACTCTTTTTGTCCGTATGTACCTCTTTGAGAATCAATTTCAGGAAACAACCTAGTCACTAAATTATTGACTTCACCCAGTGAATCACTCCAAGGTTCTTTACTTCTGCCAAACACTGCCCAACCGTTTTGGTAACAAAGTGCCAAATTACCATCCTCTTCTAATTTCCAAATTGTCACATCAAATTCTCCTACTTGCTCCTCAATTTTAAATTCAACAAGGCAACTGCCATTATTAATGGTAACTTCCTTTACTATGTCTAAAACAACAGCATGTGAATTGCGTATACTACAATTAACAAGTAACTTTGTACCGCTTGGCATTAAAACGTTATTAATATTAACTGATACGCCCTTAGCTGTATTTAATACTTGTCCATAGCGCTTTTTTCCATTACTATCCGGAACTAGAATTGTATTAATCGAAACTAATGAATTACCAAAAGCATCTGAGAATGGGAAATTAAGAAATTCAATATTTCCAATTCGACCACAATCACTACCAGTGAATCGAATACTAGTATCTTTTTCCAAATATCCTAAGCAATTAATTATTTGTGAATCTTCTAATTTACCATACTCATTTGTAAATATAGCAATTTTATTCAAACTAAATAGTGAAGCGCAAAACGCAGGTGATTTGTAGTCTGGACTAATCCAAGTAGATACAACATCCTTGCGCAATAGGCTATCAATTTCAACTTGGTAATAAACAGGGGGACGAAATATATATTGGTCGGCTAAACTGCCTGAAACCGGATTAAACATAAAGGTAGAAAAGTGATCGGGTAAGCGATAAATACCATTTATAGAACTAGCTTGGCTAAAAGAATACCCTTCACAGAGTTTATTAATTATGCTAATAACGGTTACAGGTTTTTGAAAGAGAGAAAGTCTTATTAACTTAGTATTACCAGATAACCTTCCTACTTGATATTCCACCCACTTCTCCGTCTTTTGATGTGTTGTTCTTATTACCCAACCGTATAAAAGATTTATCTTTGAAGCATCCTTTATAAACCAAATTTGCAAAGCGCAAATTGAACCATCGTTAAGCAGAGGCTTCATTCTATCGTCATTTTTTAAAGATGTTATCTGGGTAGATAACGTATTCACTGTTTTTCTCCTGACACTTTCAATAGAATTTTTATCCAAAAAGGTCGCTTTGTCAATCACAGTTGCGAATTGCAAACAAAGGGCGCCTGTGCTAACCTTTCGGCACGAATCTCCGCCGGAGGCCCTTTTGCTCCACCGCCACGACCGCGTCACGGCCGCAATTCTGGTCGCCGGCGACCTGGTCCTCTCCTTCGCCGCCGTGCTTTTGGCGTACCAGCTCCGCTTCGGCTGGAGGTTCCTGGGCGGCGTCATCGGCCTTCCGGACGACATCCCCAGCTTCTTCGCCTACCTGCCCTTCGCGTTGACGGTGGTCGTTTCCACGGTGGCGGTTTTCGCGGCCAGCGGCCTCTACACCCGTCGCCGCCTCCACGGCCGCTACGGCGAGTTCTTCGCCATCGTCCGCAACGTGACCTTAGTCCTTTTCATCGCCTACGGGGCGAAGTTCATCATCCAGACCGAGTCGCTCTCGCGGTGGCTGATGACCTTCTTCTGGGCGATAGACATAATTTTGGTCGGCGTCTTCCGGAGCGTCGTCCGGCGGGTGGGCGAGCGCGTCCGCCGGCGCGGGGTGGACCTCCGTCGGGTGCTCGTCGTGGGCGCCGGACCCCTGGGGCAGAAGGTGGCCGAGAAGCTGAAGGGCCATTCCGAGTACGGCTACGAGCTGGCGGGCTTTCTGGGCGATTCCGGGGAAACCGGGCAGAACCTGCTGGGCGGCTACGACGACCTGGAGAGAATTTTAGGCGAGGTGCGCCCCGACGAGGTCTTCATCGCCGTCCCCGTCGGGGACCGGCACCGGCTGTTCGAGTTCTTCGACGTCTGCGAGCGCGAGGGGATAAACGCCTCGGTGGTGCCGGACCTGATGGAGGTTTTGATCGGGCGCTCCATCAACCGGGCCCAGATCGAGGACATGGACGGCATCCCCCTGATCGGGGTGCGGCAGGTGCCGCTGTTGTCCCTGTGGAGCCGGTTCCTGAAGCGGACCTTCGATCTTTTCTTCTCCGTCCTTTTCGGGCTCGCGTTCTCGTGGCTCTACCTGCTTACGGCCCTTCTGGTCCTGGTGTCGAGCCCGGGGCCGGTGATTTTCCGGCAGCGCCGGGTGGGGCTGAACCTCGCCGAGTTCACCTTCCTGAAGTTCCGCACCATGTACGTGCAGAGCGAGCGGGAATCGGACACGGTCTGGACGGAGAAAAACGACCCGCGAGTGACCCCCATCGGCCGCTTCCTGCGCCGGTTCTCGCTGGACGAGCTGCCCCAGTTCTTCAACGTCATCCGGGGCGACATGTCCATCGTCGGCCCGCGGGCCGAGAGGCCGCACTTCGTCGAGGAGTTCAAGGAGAAGGTGCCGCGCTTCCTGGTCCGGCACCAGGTCAAGTCGGGCATCACCGGCTGGGCTCAGATAAACGGCCGCTACGAGACCGCCATCGAGGACAAGGTCGAGTACGACATCTACTACCTCGAGAACTGGTCGCTGGCCTTCGACCTGCGGATAATCCTGGAGACCCTCTGGCGCGTAATCACGGGCAAGGGGGCGTACTGATCGATCGGTGCAACCGGGAGGGTTGACGTGCCGCGCTTGTTGACGCTTATAGCGATCCTGCCCGTCGCCGTCGCGGCGGCGCTGCCGGCGGCCACCGTGCCGCTGGACCACTGGGCCTACGGTGTGGCCGACCGGCTCATCGAGCGCGGACTCTGGCCGGGGGGCCACGTCTCCGAGCGCCCGTGGGACCGGGCCTACTTCGCGGCCTGCGCGGGGAAGCTCACCGAGGACCTCGAGCGGGGGGTCGTCTGGCTGCCCGTCTCGATCCGGGGCCTCGTGGAGCGCCTCGTGGAGGAGTTCGAGCCCGAGGTGGCGCTGTGGCGCCGGGTGCGCGGGCCGGCCGACGAGCTCGACCGGGAGCGCCAGCGGGACGAAGTCTCCCTCGAGGCGGGCGCTCGTTTCGTGGGTGATACCGGCTACCATACGGGCGACCTGACCGTCCCCGAGGAGGCGGTCCTCCCCGCGGGCTTCACCGCTCCGGACACCGGCGCCGTGTACCGCGGTCGCGGGTATCTCCTCCTGGGGGCGGGGTACGGCGACGAAGTGGCGCTCTGCGCCAGGGGCGAGGTGGACACCGACGGCCTGGAAGACCCCGACTGGCGCGGGTTGGAGTGGAAGGGCGGCCTCTCGGTCCAGTTCGATTACGGCTACCTGCGCTGGACCCCGACGGAGTGGTTCAGCCTCTCGGCGGGCCGCGAGCCGCTGCAGTGGGGCCACAGCCTGGGCGGCTCCACCCTCTTCTCGGGGGAAGGCCCGGCCCTGGACGGCTTCCGCTACGCCTTCGACTTCTGGAACCTGAAGTTCAGCTACTTCCACGCCGGCCTGGACCCACTCGTCCTCGACGGGGCGCGATACAACCGATACCTGGTGGGCCACCGCCTCTGTTGGCAGATAGCCCCAGAGGTGGAGGTGGGGTTGGGCGAGGCCACGGTTTACGGCGGCGAGGGGGAGTCCCTGAGGCTGGCGTACCTGAACCCGCTGACCCTGCACTACATCGAGCAGTTCGCTTCCGACGCCCTGGACGACAACCCGTTCTGGCTGGTGGATTTCGACGCCCGACCGCTCGAGGGCGTCCGGCTCTGGGGCCAGTTCATGGTGGACGACCTCCAGTACGAGGCGGACGAGGAGCCGCCGGAGATTGCGTTCCTGGCCGGCGTGAGCTGGGCCGACCCCCTCGGCCTCGTCGGATTTTCCCTCGGCGCGGAGTACGTGCGCGTCTGGAACTGGGTCTACAATGTGCCCGATCCCTACGCCAGGCTGTTGTTCCTGGGCCGGCCCCTGGGCTTCCCCCGGGGCAACGACACCGACCGCTGGTCGGTCCTGGCCGCCGCGAGCTTCGGGCCCGACTTCTCCATGGACATCTCCGTGACCCTGGACCGGCGCGGAGAGGGGCGCATCGAGAACGACTGGGCCGCCGAGGGCTTCACCGAGGAGACCTTCCCCTCCGGCGTCGTGGAATCGTCCCGGGATTACCGGCTCGACTTCGTCTGGCACCCGACGCGGGACCTCGTGACGACCTTCACCGCCGGGTACGCCGACGCGGAGAATTTCGGCAACGTGGAGGGCGCGATTTTATCCGATTTCTACGCCGGCGTCCGGGTGGATTACCTCTACGAGCTGCGCTAAATCCCGCGGGCGGGTGTGGACACCCCCCCCTACGAGCATCGGTCAACGCGGTACGTAGGGCGGCAACTCCGTGTGCCGCCCGGTTTAACGATGAAAGGGCGGGGTACAGAGCCCCCGCCCTACGGCAATCGAACGAAAAAGGGCGCCCCGCGGGACGCCCTTCACCAAAACGAGAAAGACTAGTCGGGGATGGGCACGTTGGTGTCCGTGAGCGTGTAGAAATCGTCGGGGACCAACGAACCCCAGATGTTGGTGTACATCTGGATCATGACCCAGCCGAACTCCGGAACGAAATACATGTCCTGTCGCCACTCATAACGGTCCCACTCCTCGGGGTCCACATCGTCCACCTCGAAGATGACGTCGCCGGTAAAGCGGATCTCGTAGGAGGTGAGGGTGTTGCCCTGGTAATCGAAGTCGTTGGTGCCAAAGACCTCGGCCTCGATGTCGAAACCGATGGAGTCCGCCGGGGCGTCCTCGAAGCCGAAGATGCCGGGCGGGATGCCGGAGATGAGCCAGGCGTCCCAGGTGTCGCCCTCGTCGAGGCCGTCAGACTGCCATCTGAGCTTGGTCCAGGGGTCGTCCTCGAACATGAAGAGCCAGTCCAGGTCACCCTCGTCGTAGGCCATGTACCCCTCGACAATCACGGCCTCGGTCTCGTCGTCGGTGAAGAAGGTTTCAACGTTGGTATCGTCGGGGTCGCCCTCGACGTGGGAGCGCATCCGCTGCTGGGAATAGCAGAGCTGGTAGCCCGGGTCGTCTATAATGGTCCAGTCCTCTTCGTACTCCACCGGATCCGAGGTGACGGTGTAGGTCCAGTAATTGTCCTCGTCGTTGGGGTAGAAGGCCTGGGTGTCCACGTCGTTGCCGTCGCCGTCGGTGGTGGTGGTGCAACCGCCGAGAACCAGGGCCAGACCCGCCATCAACACCGGAATAAACTGCCGCATCTTTCCTCCTCCTTCGCTTGTGGCTGAATGGCAAGGGGTTTCGCCAGAGGCGTAGCTCGCTTCGCTCGGTTAAACCCCTTGTCTCCGCTTTGGTGATAACCACGTCCGCACTCAGAACGACAATTGCAT
>MGMR01000092.1:0-3063 GCA_001796495.1 Chloroflexi bacterium RBG_13_51_18 | reverse complement strand
GGAGAGGGCTGGGGTGAGGGGTGTAGCGGTCTCCCTCTCCCTGTGGGAGAGGGATCAAGGGTGAGGGCTACCATCGAAAAAAGCGGGCCCCTTCGGGCCCGTGGAGCGGGAAACGAGACTTGAACTCGCGACCCTCGCCTTGGCAAGGCGATGCTCTACCACTGAGCTATTCCCGCGTCGGCAGAAAGGGAATTTATCACAGAGGGGGGCGGGTGTCAAGGAGCGGGGCGCGTGTTGGAAAAGGACCCGGAACGTGCTATACTCATGCAATTGTCGTTCTGAGTGCGGACGTGGTTATCACCAAAGCGGAGACAAGGGGTTTAACCGAGCGAAGCGAGCTACGCCTCTGGCGAAACCCCTTGCCATTCAGCCACAAGCGAAGGAGGAGGAAAGATGCGGCAGTTTATTCCGGTGTTGATGGCGGGTCTGGCCCTGGTTCTCGGCGGTTGCACCACCACCACCGACGGCGACGGCAACGACGTGGACACCCAGGCCTTCTACCCCAACGACGAGGACAATTACTGGACCTACACCGTCACCTCGGATCCGGTGGAGTACGAAGAGGACTGGACCATTATAGACGACCCGGGCTACCAGCTCTGCTATTCCCAGCAGCGGATGCGCTCCCACGTCGAGGGCGACCCCGACGATACCAACGTTGAAACCTTCTTCACCGACGACGAGACCGAGGCCGTGATTGTCGAGGGGTACATGCCCCCTACGTCAAATCGCGCAGATTTTACCGCGCTACCACCAGCCGTCGGACCGACGCGCCGCCCTCGGCCGCGGCCTGGATGAGGTACACCCCCGGCGGCAGGCCGCCGGTCCACACCGTTAGCTCGCACCGGCCCGCGGCCATGTACCCGTCATAGATCGTGTCCACCCGCCGGCCGGAGAGGTCGTAGAGCGCCACCTCGATGTCCCCGGGCTCGACTAGCTCCACCTCGAACGAGGCGGAGTCCCGCGCCGGGCAGGGCCACGGGGCGGAAAGGGTAACACGGGACGGGAGCGAGGGCTCCGGCTCCCCGCCGCCGAATATGTCCCTCCACTTCAGCCGCGCCGCCGCCACGTTGTCAATCATGTCGAGCAGGTCCTCGCCGGCCACCAGCGCCACGGCGTAGTCCTGGGTCTCGCCCGGCGCCAGGTCGTGGAGCTGGTAGCCCAACAGGAACCGCCAGTCGTTGGGCTCCTGGGGCAGCTCCTGGAACCGGCCCACCTGGGACAGCATGCCGTAGAAACACTCCTGGTAGTATTCCTCCAGCATCTCGTAAATCGTCCAGCCGTGGAAGCTGCCGGTGGGGTCGTCGCCCAGCGTCACCGCGCCGAAGTAGAGTCCCGCGGCCTCTCCGCTCGTGTCGTCGCAGATGTAGGCGAACTGGTTGACGGGCTCGAAGGCCGCCAGATTATCCATGGGGTCGACACCGATGTCCATGTCCATAAAAAGGCCCGCCGCGGCGTCTTGGATTGTCTCGTCGCCCGCGTTGTACACGGTCCACAGGATGTAGATGAAGTCGTTGTTCGGCCAGGCGTGGAAGCCGAAGCTGTGCTGGCGCGCCCTCAAGCCCAGGGGATAGAAGCCGCCCTCGTCGGTCAGGTATAAAAGGTAGTTCTCCTCGCCGTAGCGCGGCGGCACGTCGCCCCAGGGGACCGAGGTCGGCCAGTCGTCGTCGCCGTAGAAGTCCGTCTCCGGGCCCCAGCTGTAAGAGGCTAGGAAACCGTCCGGGGTACCGACACCGAAATAGCCGATGTACAGCAGGTCCGACCCGTCGCCGAAGGGCCAGGTCGCGTTGTCTATCCACGTATCAGCCAAAGTCAGATACAGGGCGTTTATCTCGTGTGTCACCGTGTCCGGTTGAGGCGGAGAGGGTATGGGCTCTATCGCCCCGAAGGACGAGTACGCGACGACCGGCAGGGCCACCGCGAGCGCGAGGAAAGCCAGTTTTCTCATCGAACCCCACCCCCCAGCGCCACCACGGGCGGCGCTTCGTTGCCGGAAAGGCCCGCGGGCCGGTAGGCGACCAAGCCGTCCCCCTGCCTCTCACCCCAGGACATGCAGACGGTGAAGTCGTCGGCGACGGCCAGGTGGTAAACCTCGTCCACTTCCCAGTCGAAGGGGACGCGCTTTATCTGCCGCCCGGCGGCATCTATGACCAGGAACTCCTGGTCGAGCCCCGACACGAGGTAGACGAACCCGTCCGGGGCCACCGCCGCGTCCGAGGGGAAGCGGAAGTCCGCCGGGAGGTCGGGGGCCGAGATGCGCCAGACCAGCGCCCCGTTGACCGCGCTGAAGGCCAACAGCGACTCCTCGGCCATGTCCACCACGTAGAGGGTCCCGCCGGGGCTCACGTCCAGGCCGTAGGGGCTCGTCATCCCCGAGCCCTCGTGACCCGGCTCGCCGATGGAGCGCAGGTAGTTCCCAGAAATGTCCAGGACGTCCACCACGCCGGTGTCGACGTTGATGGTGAAGAGCTCGCCCGCGTAGTAGGCCAGCTCCTTGTACTCCGTCTCCAGGTAGCCGATGCTCTCCACCCACTCCAGGTCCATCGTCCACACGCGCAGCAAGGCCGATTGAAGGGGGGTGCCCATCGTGTAGATGTTGTCCGTCCCCACGGCGGGGAACCCCCAGCACGACTGGTCGGATTGCAGCTCGTGCTCGCCGTCGGCGCTTATCCGGCAGAGGTAAGCCGTGTCCACGGGCTCCTCGATGCAGTAGAAAACGCCGTCCCCCTCGGCAGGCAGCCAGTAGACATCCGTCGAGGTCCACGCCAATTCGAAATCGTAGTAAGGTATGGCCCAGGCGGTATCCGAGGGGTCGGACTCCCCATCGCCAGTTACCGCCGTCACCCGGTACTCGTAGTAGATCCCGTTCACCGCCGAGGAGTCGGTGTACTCCGTGCCGTCGCCGTCGAGCTCGACGAGCCGCTCGAAGGCCCCGCCCGCCTCGGAACGGTACACCCGGTAGTGGTCCGGCTCGCCCGTGCTCGGTTCCCGCCATTCGAGATCCACCCGGGAGTCGAGGCCGCTCACGGCGTCGAGGCCGCCCGGCGCGTTCGGGGTCGCCTG
>MGMR01000091.1:1438-12099 GCA_001796495.1 Chloroflexi bacterium RBG_13_51_18 | reverse complement strand
GGATAATAATCCGGTTATTTCCTTTGAGCATATGGCGCTGGGCGATATGGAAGGTGAAGTGCCGGAGGGTGAATATACGATTCCTTTCGGCCAGGCGGTAATCAGGCGTGAGGGGAGTGATGTAACGGTAGTGGCTCTGGCAAAGATGGTGCATGAATCGCTGGCGGTAGCTGAAGAATTGGCAGGAGAAGGTATCTCCATGGAGGTAATCGACCCTCGTACGCTTAATCCGCTCGATAAAGAAACTATCAAGGCTTCGGTGGCCAAGACAGGCAGACTGGTAGTGGTAGATGAAGCCTGTATTACCTGCGGGGCAACCGCTGAATTTATGTCGTTTGTCGTGGAAGATGAACGCATTTTTAAACTCCTCAAATCTTCCCCCAGGCGCGTCGGCGGCCTGGATGTGCCGATACCGTATAGCCCCCCCATGGAAAAATACGCTCTGCCCGGTCGGGAACAAATCAAGGCTGCTGTTAAAAAAGCCCTGACCTAGCTCGCATGGGGCAATTATCTAAAATCAATCAAGATAAAAGTGCACTCGCGCCTATTGATTTCTTTATATATATATGTTAACCTGAAGTGTAAAAAGCTTTGACGGAGAAGAGTAGGGCCGGGTAAAGGTATCCAGCGAGTCCGGTAGGGTGTAAGCGGACATACTCCTCGACCTGAAAATCACTCCCGAGCTTCCCACTGAAAGCCCTGTTCAAAACGGGGTAAGTAAGCCAGGACGGTCTTATCAGCCGTTAGCCTTGATGAGGGCATTATTGGTGCCCTGAAGAGTGTCTCCCGTTTTATCGGGGGAAAATTGGGTGGTACCGCGGGAATATAAAGTCTCGTCCCTTAAGACGGGGCTTTTTTATTATATTAAGGGAGAAATATATGTTTAAACCAGTCAGTAGCAGAGTCAGCTTCCCTCAAATGGAAGAAGCCATCCTGGCAATATGGCAAAAGAACAAGATTTTTGAACGCAGTGTTGCTGCCCGTGAGGGTGGGCCTGATTTTATTCTCTATGATGGGCCGGCCACGGTCAATGGCAGCCCGGCGCTCCATCACGTATTTGTGTCCGTTTTTAAGGATGTTATACCGCGCTATAAAGTAATGAAGGGTTACTATGCCCCCCGCATCGCCGGCTGGGATACTCATGGCCTCCCCGTGGAACTGGAAGTTGAAAAGCAGCTTGGCTTTTCCTCCAAGAACCAGATTGAGGAGTATGGAATCGACCGCTTTAATGAAATGTGCCGCCAGAGTGTTTATAAATACCTCCGTGAGTTTGAGGATGTTTTCCGGCGCGTCGGCTACTGGATCGACTTTGATAATGCCTATATCACTCTGAAAAATGAATATATCGAGTCCTGCTGGTGGGCTATCAAGCAGATGTGGGATAAAGAGCTGGTCTATCAGGGCTATCGCGTTACCCCCCACTGCCCCCGCTGCGGTACGTCTTTAAGCTCCCATGAAGTTTCCCAGGGCTACAAAGAAAATACCGAAGACCCATCGGTTTACATAAAGTTCAGAGTTGTTGAAAAATCTAAAAGGGATTTGCCTTCAGATATGCCACTCTTTTTCCTTGCCTGGACGACTACCCCCTGGACACTGCCCGGCAATACCGCTCTGGCTGTTTCGCCGGACGCCGAATACATTTTACTCAAGGGAGCATCAGATTATCTTGTTCTGGCGGCGCGCCTCGCCGCAACAATTAAGATTGACAGTTATAACGAAGTAAAGAAAATAGCCGGCAAAGACCTGGTGGGTATTCGCTATGAACCTCTCTTTAACCCCCATGACTTCGGTGTAGACAGGTTGAAATTCCAGCAAGGCGGTGCATTGCTGGCTCAGAAAGCTGATAAAAACCTTACCTACCCCGTCATCAGCGGCGACTTCGTTACCATGGAAGAAGGCACCGGCATTGTCCATATCGCTCCCGCCTTCGGTGAGGTCGACTATGATGCCGGCAAGGAATTGGGTTTGGATTTCGTTCAGCAGGTGAATTTACAGGGAAAAATCACCGGCAGCTATGCTTTCTCCGGTAAATTCGTCAAAGATGCTGATTCTCTTATTCTTGAAGATTTGAAGTCACGCGGCCTGCTTTTGAATTCTGGGTCCATCCGCCATACCTATCCCTTCTGCTGGCGATGTGATTCCCCGCTGCTTTATTATGCCAAGACTGCCTGGTATATCAAGACTACTGCTATGAAAGACCGCCTTATCTCCGGCAATGAAGAAATCAACTGGTACCCGGAGCATATCAAGGAAGGACGTTTCGGCGATTGGCTCCAGAACAATATCGACTGGGCTTTCTCACGGGAACGCTACTGGGGTACCCCGCTGCCTGTCTGGCGATGTGATTCCTGCGGTACTTTCGAGTGCGTCGGCGGCGTGGAAGAATTGAAGGGGAAGCCTGGCATCGCGGGTCTCGAGGATACTTTAGA
Source organism: Chloroflexi bacterium RBG_13_51_18 (assembly GCA_001796495.1). Taxonomy (GTDB): domain Bacteria; phylum Chloroflexota; class Dehalococcoidia; order Dehalococcoidales; family RBG-16-60-22; genus RBG-13-51-18. Next base: position 9,670 of record MGMR01000091.1, on the reverse strand, counting down.
CCTCCATCGACCCTATGTCGATGCCATTACCTTTAGCTGTTCTAAATGCCAGGGTAAAATGCACCGGGCCCCCGAGGTTATCGACTGCTGGTTTGATTCCGGTGCTATGCCCGTTAGTCAACTTCATTATCCTTTTGAGAACAGGGAGCTTTTCGATACTCGCTTGAAACAGGCCGATTTAATCTGTGAAGCTGTCGACCAGACACGCGGCTGGTTCTATAGTCTCCATGCTATCTCCACCCTCTTGTTCGACCGCCCCTGTTATAAAAACGTTATCTGCCTGGGCCACATCCTCGATGCTAAAGGCGAAAAGATGAGCAAACGTAAGGGTAATGTTGTCCGACCGGAGGAGGTTGTTGCAAAGTACGGTGCTGACGCTTTACGCTGGTATCTTTATACTGCCTCGGCCCCCGGCAATCCCCGCCAGTTTGATGTCAAACAGGTGGATGAAGTCTCCCGCCGCTTTCTTTCGACGCTCTGGAATGTTTATTCCTTTTTCGTCATGTACGCCAATATTGATAAATATAGACCCGCGGCCGGACCTTTCCCTCCTCCCTCTGCCGAACTGGATAAATGGATTCTCTCCGAACTCAACCAGCTTATCGCTGATGTTGATGCCGCTTTAGACGAATATAATCCCACTGAAGCCGGCCGCAAGATAGAGACTTTTGTCGATGGTCTTTCCAACTGGTACGTCCGGCGCAGTCGGCGTCGTTTCTGGAAAAGTGAAAATGATGATGATAAACTCTCGGCCTACAATACGCTATATTACTGCCTGGAGACAATGACCAGGTTGCTGGCTCCCTTTACTCCCTTCATCGCCGAGGAACTTTATCAAAATCTGGTGCTTTCGGTGTTCCCGGATGCGGTGGAAAGCGTTCACCTGGCTGGATTCCCGACCTCGGATGAATCGAAAATAGATAAGCAGCTGGTCGACGATAACCGTCTGGCGATGAAAGTCTGCAGCATGGGTCGCTCGGCGCGGAGCAAGGCCGGCGTTAAAGTCCGCCAGCCCCTGGAGACCGTCTATGTAGGCGTCGCCTCCGATTATGAAGCCGGTGCCCTGGAAAGAGTTTCGCCTCTCATCCTGGAAGAGCTTAACGTCAAAGAGTTGAAGACCGATACCGTCGACAGGGTTTCCGGCATGGAAGTGGCTAACTACTCGGTTGTCAGCGAGGCGGGCAGCTGCGTGGCAATATCGACCTATATCACGGTTGAGCTTCAGGCGGAAGGCATGGCTCGTGAAATCGTTCATCGTTTACAGACGATGCGCCGCACCGCCGGCTATGAAATCGCCGACCATATCCTTATGTATTACGAGGGAGATGCCTATTTCGTCCAGTCTATCTCCGGTTTTGCCGACTATATTAGGCAGGAAACCCTCGCAGACGATATTGAGGAAAGCATTCCTGAAGACGTTGACCTTCAGGAAGAGCACAAGGTAAGCGGTTATAGCCTTTCCCTGGGAATCAAGAAAGTAAAGTAGGTTAAGGGCGCGGACTCTCGACGGGTGTTACGCTGGTGATGTATTCTGTGTCACCCCGCCAGTATTTTATTTCCAGCGGTTCGCCTATTGTCGCCGCGTTCAGCACCCGCGTCAGTTCGTCGATATTGGTTACATCCTCCCCGCCGATGCTTACGATGACATCCCATCTTTTTAGCCCCGCCTTATCAGCCGGGCTGTCGGCAACCACCTGTGTCACCAGCACGCCTTCTTCTACTTTGAGGTCCAGCTGGGCTATTGCCACCTGGTCGACCGTATATAACCCTACCCCCAGCCACGGCCGGGTCACGTATCCCTTGGTTACCAGTTCCTCGATTATCGGCGTGGCGGTATCGATGCTGATAGCGTACCCCATGCCTTCCACACCGACGCTGGCGATTTTAGCGCTCGTGATGCCGATTACTTCTCCGGCCAGGTTGACCAGCGGACCGCCGCTGTTGCCCGGGTTTATAGCGGCGCTCGTCTCGATAAGGTCATAAAGCGTTTGGTTCAGGTCTACCTGTAAGGAGACTCCCTGCCGGCTTACTATACCTTCGGTCGCCCTGATTCCCTGTCCCAGCGCGTTGCCGATGGCTATTACCCAGTCGCCGATGCGCATATTGGCCGCTGTGCCTCTCTTTAAAGCGGGCAGGCCGGTGGCGTTTATCTTGATTATCGCCAGGTCGTTGAGCGGGTCGGTAAAAACGGAATTTATATCTGCGCTGTAAGTGTCTCCCTTATCGGTAGTCACGGTGATGGTCTTGGCGCCTTCCACTACATGGTTATTCGTTACTATAATACCGTTGGCGTCTATCACCCACCCGGAACCGGCCCCCTGCTGTGTATAAGGTCGGTTGAAGAAGTCGTAGGAGGTGACCTCGGTATTGATAGCCACTACCGATGGTTTAACCAGCGCTACCACGTCGGCGATGCTGGGCAATTGTGTTGTAGTTCCGTTCAAAACCGGCGGCGTCCATGAAGCATTAATAGGGCTTGTTGCTATGGGTGTTGTAGCTGCGTCGGTTGGGTTGGGATTATCCGTAATGGTTACACACCCTGTCAGGAGTGTAGCTCCCAGTGTTATTACAGCAATAATGGTAAAAATTAAAGGCTTAAAATACTGTCTTCTCATATCACCTTCCCTCTCATTTTGATTATATCATACAAAGAAATTGTTAAGATATTGTGAATGTTGTTGTTCTATCTGGAGGGGTAAGGCAATAAAAAAGCCCCCTCCCTGTATTTGAGAGGGGGCTTAAACTGTATGATTACATCGTGCTATTTGAATTCGGCTGGTACTTCGGGCAGCGATTTTAATGCTTCCTTGACCATGTCTTCTGGATATGCATAGTCTTGCAGTTTGCCGCTAAGGTATGCCTCGTAAGCGCCCATGTCGAAATGACCGTGGCCGCTGTGGTTAAACAGGATGACCTTGGACTCGCCCGACTCTTTGCACTTCAGGGCTTCATCGATAGCTACGCGGATAGCGTGATTGGTCTCCGGCGCGCTGATGATGCCCTCGGTGCGGGCAAAAGTGACTCCTGCTTCGAAAGTCGCCAGCTGCGGCACTGACTGGGCTTCTACGTAGCCGAGCTTGTGCAGGTGGCAGATTAGCGGCGCCATGCCGTGGTAGCGTAAACCTCCCGCATGGACGGGTGGTGGCATGAAGGTGTGACCCAGCGTGAACATCTTGGCGATGGGCGCCATACCGGCAACATCGCCGTAGTCATAAGCGTAAAGCCCCTTGGTCAGCGTCGGGCAGCTGTCTGGCTCAACGTTGATGATACGCAGGTTCTTCTTCTTGCCGCTTATTTTGTCCTTGGCGAAAGGCAGGAACATGCCGGCGAAATTGGAGCCGCCCCCCACGCACCCGATGAGAATATCCGGGTAATGCCCCGCCATCTCCATCTGTTTCATGGCTTCCTGCCCGATAATGGTCTGGTGCATCAGCACGTGGTTCAGTACGCTGCCCAGCGAGTAATGCGTATCCTCGCGGGTGACAGCATCTTCAACAGCTTCGCTGATCGCTAAGCCGAGGCTGCCGGGACAATTGGGGTCTTTTGCCAGCATATCGCGCCCGGCTTTGGTATCTGGGCTTGGACTTGGCACGCACTTAGCGCCCCAGGTCTCCATCATGATGCGGCGGTAGGGTTTCTGGTTATAACTCACTTTTACCATGTATACCTTGCACTCTAGCCCGAAGAGGTTGCAGGCAAATGCCAGCGAACTTCCCCACTGCCCCGCCCCTGTCTCCGTCGCGATGCGTTTTATGCCTTCCTTTTTATTGTAATATGCCTGGGCTACCGCCGTATTAGGTTTATGGCTGCCGGGAGGGCTGGTTCCCTCGTATTTGTAATATATTTTGGCCGGTGTGTCCAGGTACTTTTCCAGGCGATGTGCCCGGAATAAATTAGTAGGCCTCCACAGGCGGTAAATCTCCTGCACTTCTTCAGGGATATCGATGTATCGTTCCTGGCTCATTTCCTGCTTTATCAGTTCCATCGCGAACAGGGGAGCCAGGTCGGCCGGGCCGAGCGGTTGCTTGGTGCCCGGATGCAGATAGGGCGGCAGCGGTTTTGGCAGGTCCGCTTGGATGTTATACCAGCGGGTCGGCATTTGTTTTTCTTCTAAAATGAATTTTGTTCTTTCCATTTCTCCTCCTTATAGGTTTCTATTATATATTAAACGGTTAGGCAATACCTAATCGATACCTCCCGGTGTTTTTCGCATATCCAGTTCTTCGCGTATATCGTATATAAATTGCTTTAGCGATGCCAGTGTTGCATCCTCTTCTATTAGCTGGATTAATCGGCTGCCGATGATGACCCCGTCCGCTAAAGACGCCGCCTGCCTGGCGTGCTCTGCTTTGGATATCCCGAACCCCACGCAAAGCGGCAGGTTCGTTTTCTCTCTCACCCTTTCCACGAATCTTGCTAAATCCGGCGATAGCGTGTCCCTGGCCCCGGTTACCCCGGTCAGAGATACCAGGTAGATAAATCCCCGCGAACTTGATGCCACGATGTTGATTCTGTTATCCGTGCTCGTCGGTGCCAGCAGATATATAAGGTCGAGGCCGTTCTTTCGCGTGATTGTCTCCAGTTCCAGTCCCTCTTCCGGCGGCAGATCGGGGACTATCAGTCCATCTATTCCAGCTTTAACGCATTTCTTACAAAAAGTATTCAGGCCGTAGTTAAGCACTGGATTGTAATAGGTCATAAAGACCAGCGGCGTCGCTATGTTTTTCCTGATTTCACTGGCCATCTCCAGGCACGTATCCGGCGTAACGCCTTGTTTTAAGGCCTCGTAACTGGCTTTCTGAATCGTCGCTCCGTCCGCCAGCGGGTCGGAAAACGGTATCCCAAGCTCGATGATGTCGCAGCCGCCATCCGCCAGCGTCTGGGCTATATCAATGGTAGCTTTTTGGCCGGGGTAGCCCGCCGTAATATAAGCAATCAGCGCCTTATAGCCCGGCTTAAATACATCTGCAATCCGGCTCATTTTCTCATCCCCAAGGCTTTGGTAACGATATCCAGGTCTTTATCCCCCCGCCCCGATAAATTAACGATAATCAGTCTGTCCTTTACCAGGTCTTTAGCCATTTTAGCGGCGTAATATATTGCATGGGCTGACTCTAATGCCGGGATGATGCCCTCGGTGTCGCAAAGCATTTTGAACCCCTCCAGTGCCTGTTCGTCGCTGACCGTAACATAGGTCGCTCTCCCGCTGTCTTTATAAAAACTGTGCTCCGGTCCAACCCCAGGGTAGTCCAGCCCCGGCGCGATGCTGTGCGTCTCTTCTATCTGCCCGTGCTCGTCCTCCATCAGATAGGACTTCGTTCCGTGCAACACGCCTACTTTACCGGTGGCTAGGGTCGCCGAGTGCTTGCCGCTCTTTAGTCCCTTGCCTCCCGCCTCCACCCCGATAAACTTGACCTTTTTATCATCGTAAAACGGGTGGAAAAGACCGATGCTGTTGCTGCCCCCGCCCACGCACGCCACCAGGTAGTCCGGCAATCGACCGTATATCGCCTGCACCTGCTGCCTGGCTTCCTGTCCGATAATCGACTGGAAGTCGCGGACTATCATCGGGTAGGGGTGCGGTCCCACTACCGACCCCAGCAGGTAATGGGTATTCTGGACGTTGCTTACCCAGTCGCGTATCGCCTCATTGATGGCGTCCTTGAGCGTTCGGCTCCCCGATGTTACCGGTATGACTTTAGCCCCCGTCAGTTCCATGCGGTTTACATTGGACGCCTGACGGTGTATATCTTCCTCGCCCATATAAATAATGCATTCCAGTCCCAGCATGGCGCAGACGGTCGCTACTGCCACCCCGTGCTGCCCCGCCCCTGTCTCGGCAATAATCCGTTTCTTGCCCATCCGCTTAGCCAGCAGTCCCTGTCCCAGCGCGTTGTTGATTTTATGCGCGCCGGTATGCGCCAGGTCTTCCCGCTTGAGTAAAATTGTCGCCCCGCCTGCCTTCGCGGTTAGCTGTGCCGCGTAATACAGCGGCGTCGGCCTCCCGATATAGTCCGTGCATAGCAGATTGAACTCGTTCTGGAATTTAGGGTCGACGATAGCTTCAGAATAAGCACGTTCCAGTTCGCTCAACGCCGGCATTAGCGTTTCCGGCACGAACTTGCCGCCGTATTTTCCGAAGTATCCGCTGTTATCCGGTCTGGACTGCATCGGCTTCCCTCACCGCTTCGATGAATTTGACTACTTTCTTCATGTCTTTTATGCCCTTTGTTTCCACCCCGGATGATACATCCACTCCCCAGGGTTTGATTATCTTTATCGCCCTCCCCACGTTCCCCGGATTCAGTCCCCCGGCGATTATCACCTGATATTTCTCCGCTAGCGGTTTGGCTAAATTCCAGTCGAATGTTGTGCCCGTCCCGCCGTATCTATCTTGCGCCGCGGTATCGAGCAGGATCAGGTGTTTCCGTTCTACCGCCGTCTTTTCGCCTTTATTTATCTGCCGCTTTACCGACTCCACCTGCTCGTTGCTGTTTAATTTGATTGCCTTGATGAAAGGACGCGCCAGCTCGACGCAGTATTCCCAGCTTTCATCACCGCTTAACTGCACCCAGTCGAGGTGGCATGTATCGGCGATTTTTCTTACCGTCGGCATAGGTTCGTTGACGAAAACTCCAACCGACTTTGCTTTTGTTTTATTTTTCTTTAGCGCTGTGGTGATTTTTACCGCCTGTTCCGGCATGACCTGTCGCTGACTGGTGGCAAAAACTATTCCGATAAAGTCGGCGCCGGCTTCGGCTGCCGCCAGGGCGTCATCTTCGGTTTTAATGCCGCATATTTTTATAAAGGTCATCCCATCAGTTCCTTCATTTTAGCTGGTATGTCCTTGGCTGTCACCAGCGCTTCGCCTACCAGCACGGCATCGACCTTGCATTCTATCATTATTTTTATATCATCTCTACTGTTGATGCCGCTTTCACTGACGACTATGATATCTGATGGTATCAGCATTCTTAACCGTCGCGTCGTATTGGTGTCCGTCTTAAAAGTATTCAAATCTCTATTGTTAATGCCGATTATCTTAGCTCCGGCCAGCATCGCCTTAAATAGCTCGTCTTCGTCATGTACCTCTACCAGGCAGTCCAGCTTCAGGCTCTCCCCTAGTTTTAAAAATGCTTCGAGTGTTTCTTTTTCTAACAGTGCTGTTATCAATAGTATCGCGTCTGCCCCGTGGGCTGCAGACTCGTATATCTGCCACTCGTCGAATATGAAGTCTTTACGTAACAGGGGGACCTTCACTTCTTTTCTTATTGCCGCCAGGTAATCCAGACTTCCCTGGAAGTACTTGACCTCCGTTAGCACTGATATTGCCGATGCCCCGCTCCGCTCGTATTCTTTTGCTATCTCCACCGGCCTGAAATCATCGCACAATACTCCCCTTGAAGGCGATGCCTTTTTCACCTCGGCAATCAGCTTCAGCCCTTTGCCCCTCACCGCCCCCGCAAAATCCAGTGGTTTCCACTGTCCGGCGCGTTCCTCTAATAGAGAAATGGGGGTTTTCTTTTTCTCCCGTTCTACTTCCTTTTTCTTGTCGGCTACTATTCTATCTAATATTGTGTCTGCCATGTTATTTCAACGCCTGGCTTAATTTAATCAGTCTTTCGAGTTTTTCTTTGGCCTTCCCGCTGTCGATGCTTTCCTCGGCAAGTTTGACCGCTTTTTTCAGGTCGGATGCGGTATCTCCTGCAATAAGTGCTGCCGCGGCGTTCATCACCACGATATTACGCGGGACTCCTTTTTCCCCGTCCAGGATGCATAGTAAAGTTGCCGCGTTTTCTTGCGGCGTGCCGCCCTTGATGTTCTCTCTGGCCGCTTTATCGAATCCGAAGCTCTTCGGCGATACTTCATATGGGGAGGATAGCTTTTCCTTGGTGACGTCCCATATCACCGATTTATCGCTTATCGATATCTCGTCCAGTCCGTCCTTGCCGTGCACCACCAGCGCGTGCTTTATGCCCAGCCGGTGCAGGACGGCCGCTATCTTTTTCCCTACCTCCTCGCTGGGCACGCCGAGCAGCATGTGTTCTACCCCCGCCGGATTAGTCAAGGGACCCAGGATATTAAAGACGGTGCGTATACCTATCTCTCGGCGTACCGGCGCGGCATATTTCATCGACGGATGAAACGCCTGCGCAAACATAAATCCTATGCCGACCTTTTCGATGCATTCGGCTACGCTGTCGGGACTTAGCTCTATCTTTACCCCCAGCG
>MGMR01000091.1:853-1306 GCA_001796495.1 Chloroflexi bacterium RBG_13_51_18 | reverse complement strand
CCGTCCCCACGATGTCTATCGCCGGGCCGCTTATCTTTACCGGCGTGGCTTTAGCTCGCATCACGCTGGCCAGCCCCGCTATCTCATCGGCGGTCTCGCCCTTCACCCGCAGTGCCGTTAAAAAAGCACCGATTTGCGCCGGCGTTGCCTCCCCGCCCATTATCTCCCCCATCACGAAGTACGCCTCTTCGTAAGTTAAGTCCTTGCCTTCTATCAATATCCCGATAGCTTCCTTAATCATGGCCTTTCCCCATCTTTAAAAAATTCTTGAGTAAATTTTTCCCTTCCCCCGTCATAATGCTCTCCGGGTGGAACTGCACGCCTTCCACCGGGTACTGGCGGTGCCGCAGCCCCATTATAATATCATTATCCGTCCAGGCCGTCACCTCCAGGCATTGCGGCAGGCTGTAACGGTTTACCGCCAGCGAGTGGTATCTTACCGCAGGGAAGGGA
>MGMR01000091.1:0-792 GCA_001796495.1 Chloroflexi bacterium RBG_13_51_18 | reverse complement strand
TTATTTCGCCCGCGTGCTCCACCTTGCCTCCGTATGCCTGCCCGATGCACTGGTGCCCCAGGCAAACCCCCAGCAGCGGCACACTCTCCCCGAATCTTAAAATAACCTCGTTGGAAATGCCCGCATTTTCCGGTCTGCCCGGTCCCGGCGATATCACTATCCGTTCCGGCTTTAGCTCCTCAATCTCATCGATGGTTATCTCGTCATTCCTCGCCACCTTTACCGCCTCCCCCAGTTCGCTAAGGTACTGGTAGAGGTTGTAGGTAAAGCTGTCGTAGTTATCTATCAGTAAAAGCATTAGCCCCCCTCCGCCTGGTCTATCGCGCTGATAAGCGCCTGCATCTTGTTCATGCATTCCCGGTATTCGTTGGCCGGCACGCTGTCCGCCACGATGCCCGCCCCTGCCTGCACGTAGGCCGTCCCGTCTTTAACGACGATTGTCCTGATGGCGATGGCGGTATCTGTATTCCCGCTGAAGTCGAAATATCCCACCGCCCCTGAGTAGGGCCCCCGCTTGTCCGGCTCCAGTTCCGCGATTATCTCCATGGCGCGTATCTTTGGCGCCCCGGATACCGTCCCCGCCGGGAAGCAGGCTCTCAAGGCGTCGTACTGCGTTAGTCCTTTTCTTAGCTTCCCCTGCACGTGCGATACCAGGTGCATCACGTGTGAGTAGCGCTCGATGTCCATGAACTGGGTGACCTTTACCGACCCCGCTTCGCTGATTCTCCCCACGTCGTTGCGCGACAGGTCGACCAGCATTACGTGCTCGGCGCGCTCTTTTTCGTCGTTCTT
>MGMR01000090.1 GCA_001796495.1 Chloroflexi bacterium RBG_13_51_18 | reverse complement strand
AATCTGGTAACGAGCGATGAATTTACGCTGGTAGTGCAGGTAAATGGAAAGGTAAGAGATAGGGTGGCGGCACCGGTAGCTGTTTCAGAAGAAGAGGCCAAGACGCTGGCGATGGGATTGGAGAGGGTACGGTCATTTATCGAGGAGAAACAGATATTAAAGGTCATTTATGTGCCCGGGAAACTGGTAAATATCGTGGTGAAGTAGCAATATGAGAGTCGCATTTATCGGCGGTGGGAAAATGGGGGAAGCTATTATCCGGTCTTTATTGGATAAGAAGATTTGCCAGCCATCGGATATTTCCGTTAGTGACGTCAGTGAATCCCGGCTCCAATATTTAAAGAGTGAATATGGCGTCACTATTATGACCAGGAATATAGAATCTATCAATGGCAGGGAAGTGGTAGTCCTGGCGGTAAAGCCTCAAAACATAAATCAAGTGCTGGATGAACTGAAAGGACATTTAAAAGTCGGCCAGCTTGTTGTGTCGATAGCCGCGGGTGTGAAGATAAATACTATTCAAGAACGAACCATGCATAGAAATATCGTCAGGGCAATGCCCAATACGCCGGCGCAAATCGGGCTGGGCATTAGCGGCTGGACGGCCACAAAAGAAGTATCCGGAGAACAAAAACAATGGGCGAAGTTAATTCTGGGCGCGATGGGCAAAGAAATTTACTTTGATAAAGAGGATTACCTGGATATGGTCACAGCGATAAGCGGTAGCGGTCCGGCTTATTTATATTTATTCGCGGAGTTGCTGATCGATGGGGCCGTGGATTTAGGCCTGGCAAGAAACGAAGCCGAGAATCTGGTAAAGCAAACTCTGCTTGGCGCAGCTCAATTGATGAATACGTCGAATAAAACACCGGCGGAACTGCGCCGCGACGTTACCTCCAAAGGCGGCACTACCGAACGCGCGATAACAGTATTTGAAAAAACTGACCTGGCTGGAATCATCACTGAAGCGGTTAAAGCGGCATATCAGAGGGCTAAAGAACTTGGAGAGGTTGAATCAAATTAGCTGGTGTATTGAAACATAAGACAGCTAGTATTAATATGAGGTAGACGATTGAATAATTTATCAAGGAGGTGGATATGAACTGGCTTGATATAGTGATAATAATCGGCTTGGTCATTTCTGTTTTCTCGGGGATTCAGGCGGGGCTGATCAAAGTCCTGTTTACGCTGGCCGGCGGTATTATCGGCGTCGTGCTGGCGGGACGCTACTCGGATGGTTTAGCCGATAAATTGTCATTTATTTCGGATTACGGCGTCGCGGGTATTGTAGCATTTATCATTATTCTTGTGTTAACAATAATTGCAGCGATGATAATTGCGTTTATCGTGAAGAAAATAATATCAGCCGTATTGCTGGGTTGGGTAGATAAGCTGGGGGGCGCTGTTATAGGCCTCCTGACAGGCACTATTTTTATCGGGGCGTTGCTGGCGATGTGGATGAAGTACGGGCCAAGTGGCTTTGATATAATTACCGGTTCAGGTATGGCCAATTTCCTGCTGGATAAATTCGGTATTGTGCTGGGACTATTGCCGTCTGAATTCGAGGTCATACACTATTTCTTTGAATAATGGTTAAAAAAAACCCAACCTCGTCATATATAGTCACAGATGAAATTGAAATGTAAAAAGGATAATAGCGGGGTAACTTTTAGTTTCAGACTATCGCACCCCGCTATTATATTTAATAAAAAAACGTCAACTTATTACTTCCTGGGATGGTCGGGGTCTGGCTGGGCCGCATCAACCGGGCATATTTCCGCGCATTTAGGCGATTCATGATGCCCCACGCACTCAACACACTTCGAAGGATCGATGACATAAACAGTCTCACCTTCGCTGATTGCCTGCACCGGACATTCCGGCTCGCAGGCTCCACAACTGATGCACTCGTCTGTGATTTTGTACGCCATTAAAACTACCTCCTGAATTTGTCCTGGAAAATACTAATAAACAGGAAAAAATCCTGTACGTATCATCACTTTTTACCCATGCCCTTTTTCTTCAGGGCTTCCGCGACATGCGAGGGAACCAGTTTGGATACATCGCCTCCGAGGCTGGCTACTTCTTTTATCAAACTGGCACTAAGGAACTGGTATTCCTGGCTGGCCAGGAAGCACACAGTTTCAAGGCCTGGTGAGAGCATCTGGTTCATCATCGCCATTTCAAACTCCCACTCGAAGTCGCCAATAGCCCTAAGACCGCGTACCAGTACCTGTGCTTTAACTTCTTTAGCAAATTCCACGGTAATGTTGGTGTAAGGTATTACCTCGACTCCGGTAAGATGAGCGGTCGCTTTTTTTGCCATATCAACACGTTCCGGGAGGGTAAAGGTGAGTCGTTTTTCCGGAGTAGCAAATATGCCGATAATAGTTTTATCGAAAAGCTCGGATGCCCGAGTGGCGATGTCAATATGCCCGTTGGTTATCGGGTCAAAACTTCCAGGATAAAGAGCAACAATCAAGAGCCGACCTCCTTTTGAAAAATGGAAATGCAGGTATCACCATGCCGGTGTGCTTTGATGAGATTGAGAGCAGCATAATTACTATCCAGGGGGGAGCGGGAAGAATGGGTGACAACCAGGGTTGTCTCAAACCCAACCAGACTGGAACCTGCCAGCCGGTTAATGATATCGCCGGTAGTGGTATTGGAATAGGGCGGGTCCATCAATATGATATTGTACTCCTTGTCAAGAAAAGAGAGCGCTTTATCAACGCTGCAGCAATATATTCTAGCCTGTGAAGAAAAACCTGTAGTTACTAGATTTTCCTTTATTATATCACAACACTTACTCTGGTTTTCAACAAAGTCTGCCCAGCCGGCACCGCGACTAAGGGCTTCGATGCCAAGGGCGCCACTGCCGGAAAACAGGTCAAGTACCTGCGACCAATCTTTATTGAGATTTTCCAGTATAGAAAAGATAGCGCCGCGTACAAGGTCCGTTACCGGACGAGTTTTTGTTCCTGATGGGAACTTCAAGTGGCGGCCTTTAACTTTACCTGTAATAACGCGCATATAGATACTAGAAATACCAAGTAATAGGATAAACAGATAGGATTGTATTTGTCAACCTGTGGTGGTGAAATCGCGAGTGAAAGATGCCTTGTCTTAGCGAGAACAAATGGTAATACCAGAGATAAAAAAGGAAGGCTGCGGGTATATTTCGTCCCGCAGCCTCTTAAAGCGGAGGATTTATCCTCTTTTAGATAACCTATATTTTTAAAAGGTCAAACCAATTTTATATTGTTTAGCTAAGACTAAAGAAAATGGCGCTGCTTCGGCTGTTCTATCGTATACGGATTCCTGGTTTCTGTGGTCTTCCTGTGGCTAAAGAGGGGCCGACGCAAGAACGATGGCATATCCAGTTCTTCCTCGGTCTTCATGTTCTTGAGTATCTTGGTGAGTTCTTCATCTTCAGCATTGACCTTGCCCATCCCCATCTTGGCATGGAACCCTGTAGCGATAAGGGTAATTCTAACTTCCTGTTCCATCGACGGATCATAAGCAACGCCGAATATGATGTTGGCATCCGGGTCAACAGCGGCCTTGATAACGTCAGCAGCCTGGTTGACTTCAAATAGAGCCAGGGTGCTGCCGCCGACAATGTTGAACAGCACGCCTTTCGAGCCCTGGATAGAGACCTCAAGGAGCGGGCTGGCGAGCGCTTCTTTAGCGGCATCAATTGCGCGGTTCTGTCCGGTGCCTTTTCCGATAGACATCCAGGCAGGCCCGGCGTCTTTCATGATGGATTTAACATCGGCAAAGTCGAGGTTTATCATGCCGGGTGTGGTGATAACCTCGGCGATTGCCTGAACGCCGTGTCTTAAAACATCGTCGGCCAGTTTGAATGCGCTGTCCACACCTGTCTTGTTATCACAGAGGGTCATCAGGCGGTCGTTGGGGATAATGATAAGGGTATCGACCTTGTCAACGAGATTCTGAATTCCCTCCTCCGATGTTTCCATGCGATGAGTGCCCTCAAAAGCAAAGGGTTTGGTAACCACAGCGATGGTCAGCGCGCCGCTGGCTTTGGAAATTTCCGCGATAATCGGAATCGAGCCGGTACCGGTACCGCCGCCCATGCCGGCAGTAAGGAATACCATATCAGCCCCACCGATGATTTCTTTTAGTTCATCACGGTTTTCCTCGGCAGCTTTAGCGCCGACATGATGATCGCCGCCGGCACCAAGACCCCTCGTCAGCTTAGGACCGAGTTGAACACACATCGGCGCTTCGCAGACTGCCAGGGCCTGGGCATCGGTATTCATAGCGATGAATTCGACGCCCTGGATGTTTTCTCGAACCATTCGGGTAACGGCATTACTACCGCCACCACCGAGACCAATTACTTTAATCTTAGCAGGATTAGCAACGAAACTTGTTCTTGCCATCTCCTCCTCCTTTTATTTTATGCTTTATATTATTTTTTAACGGAACAGATGTCTAAGTTGAGATGCCAATTTTTGTATCGCTCCGCCGAATCCGCCGGGCTTCCACTGTTTTTTGCCCTGGTATTTGTTTCCCCATAGAAGGAGACCAACGCTGGTGGCATAAGCCGGATCCTGGAGCATATCACCGATACCATACATATTACCTGGAATGCCTACGCGAACCGGCATGTTCAAGATTTCTCTTCCGAGAGTGGCTAAACCGGAGAGGTTCGAGCTGCCGCCGGTAAGTACCAGCCCGGCGGGGACAAGCTCTTCATAGCTCGAGTTGGGCATTTCCAGAACAATGAGCTTCAAAATTTCCTCGACTCTGGCGCGAACAATATCGCATAGGTCCTGGTAGGAAACGCCGTGTCCATCTTTAGATATAGCCGGTGCCGTATCACCTTTACCCTCATAGACAGGCATCACACTGCCGTACTTCTTCTTCATTTCCTCGGCGATTTCAAACGGCAGTCCCAGACCAATCGCAATATCACGGGTCAGCTGGTAGCCGGCAACCGGCAGAATAGAGGTGTGCCAGATGCTGCCCTCCCGGAAAATAGCTACATCCGTGGTGCCGCCGCCGATATCAGCCATGATCACGCCCACTTGCCTTTCATCTTCAGAAAGGACTGCTTCACTGCTGGCCAGAGGTTCAAGCACGAGGTCTTCGATATCGATTCCGAGGCTGCGAATGCATTTAACGAGATTCTGAATGGAGGTTACAGCAGCGGTGATAACGTGAGTTTCGACATCGAGACGGAATCCGTGCATACCGACGGGATTTTTCACGCCTGCCTGGCCGTCAACCGCATATTGACGGGGAATCACATGAAGCAGCTTCCTATCGGCGGGTGTCTTCACACTCTGGGCAGAGGTAAGCACACGTTTAAGGTCATCGGGACGTACGACGCGGTCATTGCGCGTAATTGCAACTACACCGTGGTTATTATTTGATGAAACATGCCGGCCGGTGACACCGACATAGGCTGATTCCACCCTGAAGTTGCTGGTCTGCTCCGCTTTTCTCACCGAGTCACGAATGGACTCTCTGGCTTCATTGATATTAACTACCAGCCCTTTATGAAGACCTTTGGAAGGTGAGATGCCGACTCCCACAATGCGGGGCGCCGCATCCGTAATGTCTGCCAGAATGGTGCATATCTTGGTAGTTCCAACATCAAGCGAAGCTAATATATTTCTCTTTTTCATCTGCCCTCCTTAGTAACTGGATGATATTAAGCTCTGTTGTTACCCAGTTATTACATATAATTAAGGACCTCCTTTCAGAATCTCTGCATATCTTTATCAAGCTGCCAGGAAAACCATCCTGATTTTTTGTATCAGGGCGGGTCTTCGCCAGCCTCTGGACTTAGCAACAGATAAAAATGCTTGGTCATCAGCATTAGCGTAATAACTCCCCTGGGCGGTAATGCTTTCCGCGGCTCTTAATTTGGCGCTGCGGCTGCGGGGATTATTCTTTATTTCTGTTTCCGCAGGAGTTATTACCTTTTTATTAATCAGTCTTATGCGCGGCTTATGACCGCAAACGCAAACCGGCGTGGAGGGAGGGCAAATACAACCCTTGGCTTCACGCTGCATGAATTGTTTTACAATCCGGTCTTCCAGCGAATGGTAGCTTATTACCACGAGCCTGCCTTCATAGCCAAGCAGGTCGATGGCCTGCCTTAAGGCCGATTCTATATATTCAAGCTCATGATTGACGGCGATACGGAGAGCCTGGAAAGTTCTGGTAGCCGGGTGAATCTTGCCCCTGCGGCCCACGGTCTTCTCTATCAAATGGGCTAACTGGCGCGTGGTTCTTACTGGACGCCCCTCGATGATATTCCGGGCAATACGGCTGCTCTGGCGCTCCTCTCCATAAGTCTTTATTATCTGGGCGAGCTTCGTTTCAGAAGCGGTATTCACAATATCCGCGGCGCTTACTTTCTGGTCAGGGCTGAAACGCATGTCCAGGGGAGCATCATGCTGGAAACTAAAACCACGGCCTTCACTATTCAACTGTAACGACGATAGCCCCAGGTCAAACAGGATACCGTGTACGGGAAAGAAGTCATATTTAATACAGATGGACTGCAGATGTGTAAAATTATCGTTCACCAGCAGGGCGGACTCTTTATAATGCTGAAGCCGCTCCTTCGCGGCTTCAAGAGCTTTGGGGTCGGCATCAATGCCGAGCAGCTGGCCGCCCGGCGAGCTGTTTTCAAGAATAGCGGCGGCATGTCCTCCACCACCGATAGTGCAGTCGATATACCGACCGCCCGGTTGGACTCCCAACGCATTGAGAGTTTCCGATAGTAGAACCGGAGTATGGCTAGGAATTGACCTGTTGTTCATCTTCTTAGTTATTATTCTCCAGGCTTTCTATAATCTGCCACGCCTGTTCCTGGCTGGATGCCTTTTCTTCCTCCCAGAGTGCCTTATTCCAGATTTCAAAATAGGTGTTAGAGCCTGCTACGACCACATCGTCGGCAATTTGCGCATGCTCGCGGAGCGGCGCCGGTATAGCGATGCGACCCTGCGGGTCGATTCTGGTGCTGAAGGCAGTAGCGAACAGGGCGCGGCTTAACTTCCGCATCTTGCTGCGGGAAAGCGGGCTGTTGGTGAGGGTGGCAGACAGCTTTTTCCAGGCTGTTACCGTATAGACGGTTATACAACTTTCAGCACCGGGTGTTAAGACAACGCCGTCTTTCGTGAAGTTACGGAATTTGGGAGGAACGGGTACCCGTCCTTTTTCATCGACCTTGTAGTCAAATTCTCCGTAAAACATTTTCTCCTACTTGTTACCCTATATTACCACATTTCACCACGATTTACCATTTTATAACACACACACTGTTGTTTGTCAAGTATTTTGCATAAAATTTTAAGTAATTGTGACGAATCTGTGACGATTATTGTGAAAATCGCCTGATTAATTTAAGTAATATCGCTCTCGGTGGGTAAAAATGGGGAAGTCGACCGATGGGAAAAAGAAAGCATGTGTACTACTGCTAAGACACTTCCAACTTGAGCCATATCTGTGGTAGAATATAATTTGTTTTGTGAATACAGCGATGATAAATATAGGCATACTTACCATCAGTGATAAAGGTTCTAAAGGGCAGCGGCAGGATAAAAGCGGTGAGGTTATCCGTGATGCGGCTTCTTTAGTGAACGGCAAGGTTTTGAAATATGAAGTCGTTCCGGATGAGAAAGACATTATCGCCGCCACTCTATCCGGTTGGGCGGATAGCGGGAAAATCGATGTTATCCTGACAACGGGAGGGACCGGATTAAGTAAAAGAGACGTTACCCCCGAGGCAACTCTATCAGTCGTTGACAGAGTTGTGCCAGGTTTCGCCGAGGCGATGCGGGTGAAGTCGCTGGAAAAAACACCGACGGCAATGTTGAGTCGGGGGGTAGCCGGGCAGCGGGGCAATTGCCTGATAATCAACCTGCCGGGAAGCCCTAGAGCGGTGCAGGAATGTCTTGATGTAATAGCACCGGCAATACCGCACGCGGTTGAGATAATCAAGGGAGAAGTAACGGAGCATTCTCTTCAGGATGCAGGGATACATTAGAAAAATGCGTATCGATATTCTTACCATATTCCCGCAGATGTTCGAAGCAACGTTCGGCTTCGGAATATTCAAGCGGGCTATAGACAACGGGCTGGTAAACATCAACCCGGTTAATATCCGTGACTATGCACATGATAAGCACCATACTACTGATGACTATCCCTATGGCGGCGGTGCTGGTATGGTCATGAAGCCGGAACCCATCTTTGAGGCGGTGGCAGCTATTAAATCGGGCTTAAAAGATAAAGAAGCCAACCTGCCGGTAATTATGCTATCGCCGCAGGGCAGGCTGTTTTCACATAAAATTGCCCAGGAGCTGGCGCAGCAATCGCATATCGTTCTGATATGCGGACATTATGAAGGAGTCGATGAGAGGGTTGCCGAGCACTTGGCTACCGACACGATAAGTATAGGCGACTATGTTATAACCGGCGGAGAACTACCGGCCATGGTAGTGGCTGATGCCGTGTTGCGGCTGGTGCCGGGCGTGCTGGGCTCGGAAGAATCGCCTTTAGAGGATTCTCACGCCAGGGGACTGCTGGAATATCCCCAGTACACGCGGCCGGCAGACTACCAGGGATGGAAGGTGCCGGAAATATTACTCTCCGGAAATCATGCCCGTATTGCTAAGTGGCGGCGGGAGCAGATAATCAAACGGACATTAGAAAACCGCCCGGAACTACTGGATAATGCGGAATTAGGGCTGGAAGATAAAAAACTGGTAAAACGAATGATGGATAAAGATAATAAAATCCACATAGATAGGGAGTCTTGACATGGATGTTTCATCACTCATAGACACTAAAAAGAATGTAAAAATTCCTGATTTTGCCCCCGGCGATACCGTGCGCGTCAGCACGAAGATAGTCGAAGGCGATAAGGAAAGGATCCAGGTTTTCCAGGGCGTCGTTATAAAAATAAAACATGGCGGCAATGGCGCCGGATATACGGTGAGGCATATTGCCTTCGGTATCGGCGTAGAGCGTACTTTCCCGATGAATTCACCGCTCGTGGAAAAAGTAGAAGTCGTACGGCAGGGAAAAGTACGCCGGTCAAGACTATACTATTTGCGCGGACTTAGCGGCAAAGAAGCCCGGCGCAAGATAAAGCGTGTTGAGAGGAAAGCCAAGCAGGTAGGCGAGGAATTGCTGCAGGAGCAGCCTGAAGAGGTTATCGAGCCTATCATGGACGAGGCGGCGGTTGCAGCGGCAGAAGCTGCGGCCGCAGAAAAAGAGGCAGCGGAAAAAGCGACGGAAAAGCCAAAGATAGAGAAGAAAGAAGCCGTTGCCGAGAAGCCGGAAGAAAAAACTCCTGTCATGGAGAAAACAGAAGCTGCTGCTGAAAGGCCTGAAGAAAAAGCGGCGGAAATGAAAAAGGAAGAAGCCGCGGAAGAACCCGCTGAGCCCGCTGAAGATAATAAAGAAGAAAATCCTGAAACATAAAAGATAGATATTTCCATTTTGCTGGGTAAAAATCTGAATATCCTCTGGAGTCTGGGATGAGATACGCTGAGGTAAGTGTCAATTCGCCGGCAGCCCAGCGTCGGACTTTCAGCTACGCTATTCCCCCCGGATTGGATGTCGGCGTTGGACAGGCAGTTATAGTCCCCTTTGGAGAAAAAGTCCTCCAGGGTGTTGTCCTTGAAGTCACTCCATTGCCCGCAGTAGAGGACACCCGGGAAATCCTCGGCACTATCGAAACCTCACCCATTTTGTCTAAATACCAGATTCAGCTGGCACGCTGGATAAGTGATTATTACCTGGCGCCGGTTTTCAGCGCGGTGGCCTTGATGCTCCCGCCGGCCTTCGAGCGGAAAGCCCTGACCTTCATCAGTCCGGTAAATCCGGATATCGATATTGATTCCCTTAATGAAGAGCAGAAAAAGGTTATGGCGCTTTCTGTGGAAAAGGGCAGTGTCGGGCTAAGGCAAGTCGAGAAGGTGTTGGGCAAGAAAAGAGCCGGAGCAGTTATTCTGCAGATGGTCAGGCAGGGGCTGATTAACAGGAGCTATGAGCTTGCCCCGGTCAGGATGAAGCCGAAAACGGAACTATACATTAGCCTGGTAGAGAGAGTCTGGGATGAGATACGCTGAGGTAAGTGTCAATTCGCCGGCAGCCCAGCGTCGGACTTTCAGCTACGCTATTCCCCCCGGATTGGATGTCGGCGTTGGACAGGCAGTTATAGTCCCCTTTGGAGAAAAAGTCCTCCAGGGTGTTGTCCTTGAAGTCACTCCATTGCCCGCAGTAGAGGACACCCGGGAAATCCTCGGCACTATCGAAACCTCACCCATTTTGTCTAAATACCAGATTCAGCTGGCACGCTGGATAAGTGATTATTACCTGGCGCCGGTTTTCAGCGCGGTGGCCTTGATGCTCCCGCCGGCCTTCGAGCGGAAAGCCCTGACCTTCATCAGTCCGGTAAATCCGGATATCGATATTGATTCCCTTAATGAAGAGCAGAAAAAGGTTATGGCGCTTTCTGTGGAAAAGGGCAGTGTCGGGCTAAGGCAAGTCGAGAAGGTGTTGGGCAAGAAAAGAGCCGGAGCAGTTATTCTGCAGATGGTCAGGCAGGGGCTGATTAACAGGAGCTATGAGCTTGCCCCGGTCAGGATGAAGCCGAAAACGGAACTATACATTAGCCTGGTAGAGAGCCGTGGGGATGAGATTAAGTTATCATCAAAGCAGTCGACGCTTTATGATTTTTTTAAAAAGCAGTCACAACCAGTACGCTGGATGGAGGCAAGGAAAAAGACCGGGTGCAGTAAATCCGTTGCTGATGCGCTGGCCCGCCGCAGTCTGATTACCTTTGACACGAGAGAAGTCAGGCGGGAGCCCATTTCCTATGAAAATATTACTCCTTCTTCTCCCCTGAATCTCACTGAAGACCAACAGGCGGCCTTCGAGGCTATAAAATTAGAACTGGCCACTGGCGGTGAAACTGTTTCGCCGAGGGTTTTTCTGCTTTACGGCGTCACGGGCAGTGGCAAGACCGAGATATATCTGCAGTCGCTGACCGAGGCATTGAAGCAGGGGAAGAGAGGCATTGTTTTAGTACCGGAAATTGCCCTGACCCCGCAGACTATAGAGCGATTTGCCTCGCGTTTTCCAAGGCGTGTCGGTGTGCTGCACAGCAAGCTAACGATGGGGGAGCAGTTCGATGAATGGCGTCGTATCAGGAACGGAGAATGTGATGTTGTCATCGGGTCGCGTAGCGCTGTTTTCGCCCCCCAGCCGGGCCTCGGGCTGATAATCATCGATGAAGAACATGAATGGACCTATAAGCAGGATAATTCGCCGCATTACCACGCGCGGGAGGCGGCTATTAAACTGGCGGAATTGACCGGGGCAGTAGTTGTCCTCGGCAGCGCCACGCCGGATGTGGAAACGTATTATCAAGCGAAAAGCGGTAAGTACAGGCTACTAGAACTGCCGCAGCGGGTTGTGCCCAGTGTCGGGGTGGCTTTACCGCAGGTAGAAGTAGTGGATATGAGAGAGGAGCTTAAAACAGGAAACCGCAGTATTTTTAGTAACTCTCTGGAGAAATCTATCCATCAGGCGGTAGCCGCCAGGGGGCAGGTGATTTTGTTCCTAAATCGTAGAGGCGGGTCGTATTATATACAATGCAGGCGGTGCGGGTATGTACTGCGCTGCCGGCGCTGTGAAGTGCCGCTATCGCACCATATCGACGACGATGTCCTGACATGCCACCAGTGCAACTATAGGAGACCGGTTCCTAAGGCATGTCCCAATTGCTCCAATCTGCAATTAAAGTTCCTGGGAGCCGGCACGCAAAAACTGGAGCAGGAGGTAAAATACGCTTTTCCACGGGCGCGGCAGCTGCGCTGGGACAGTGATGCGACTACCGGCAGGACATCCAACGAGGACATATTACGCAAATTCCGCAGTCGTGAGGCGGAAATACTCATCGGCACACAAATGGTGGCCAAGGGACTGGATATACCATCGGTGACGCTGGTGGGGGTGGTCAACGCCGATACCAGTCTTAACCTCCCGGACTTCCGCGCCGGCGAGAGGACTTTTCAATTATTGAGCCAGGTTGCCGGCAGGGCGGGGCGGGGTCCAGCCGGCGGTAAGGTAATTATCCAGACCTTTGCTCCGGAGAACTATGCTGTCCAGGCGGCCGCTCATCATGACTATACTACTTTTTATGCCCGGGAGATTGAATATCGACGGCAATTGCACAATCCACCCTTCACACAGCTAGCCCGGTTGACCTTCACCTATACCAACGATGCTATCTGCCAGCGTGAAACGGAGAAGTTAAAGCAAATACTTCTTGAAGAGGGCAGGGCAAGGGGAATAGGGGGTTTAAGTATCATCGGTCCTGCGCCCGCCTTCATACATCGTTTGAGGGGCAGGTACCGCTGGCAGCTGATACTGCGTGGTCAGAACCTTTCAGCTTTTTTATCGCCGCTGGCTTTTCCCAACGGCTGGACAATAGATATTGACCCGATGAGCCTCATTCAGTAAACTAGAATAAGGACATACCTATTTATATATAAGGTAAAAAAGATGGCTATACTAACTATAAGAACGATACCCGACCCCATACTGAGGCAGAAGACCAAACAGGTCAGCGGTATCGATAAGTCCATTAAAAAGTTAATCGCCAATATGCGC
Organism: Chloroflexi bacterium RBG_13_51_18; assembly: GCA_001796495.1. Classification (GTDB taxonomy): domain Bacteria; phylum Chloroflexota; class Dehalococcoidia; order Dehalococcoidales; family RBG-16-60-22; genus RBG-13-51-18. The sequence continues at coordinate 9,283 of MGMR01000090.1, read as the reverse complement.
GAAACGCTGCACGCCACCCCCGGGCGGGTAGGACTGGCGGCGCCGCAGGTCGGCGTTTCTTTGCGGGTAACCGTTATCGGTATTCCTGAAGAGGAAGATATAATCCTGATTAACGGTGAAATCGTAAGGCGTAAGGGGAAAAGGCTGGTAAACGAAGGCTGTTTGAGCATCCCGGGATACATCGGCGAGTTATACAGGGCGGAATCGGTAACGGTCAAAGGATTGGATATAAAAGGGATGGAAATCCGTATTAAGGCGGAAGGGCTGCTTTCGCAGGCGCTTGAACATGAAATTGACCATCTTAACGGGACTCTATATATCGACCGCATGGAAAACATGGATTCACTGCGTAAAATAGAGCCAGAAGATATTGAAGCTCAAAGCCAAACAGCGGAAGACTCCGAAAATAAAGTATCGTGAATATTCAGGTGATATCGGTCATGCGGTAGATGTCGAAGATTTTACATAGTTGCTTGAAGACTGTTCTGACTGAAAATAAAAGAGTTCATCGAGTCTATGTTCCGGGAAAGCCATCTTTGCGCCGATGATAAATTTCTCGTTTATACCCCGTTTCCCTTCCCGCACACGGTACACCTGGCTTACCGATATTCCCATTGCCCGTGCTAAATCAGACATGTTCTGGTACTTGCCATCTGCCATTTCGAAGACTCTTGTTTTGATAATCATAGATAAAAAAATATTGCCAATTGGCAATATTATAGAAACAAATAATACAAATGTCAAGTAGGAATAATGAACCTATTTCTAGTTTGGATAATATACTACATGAATGCGATTGTCAAGAATAAAAAGTAATAATAAATTCATTGTTTAGGATTATATCGTGTTCGAAGAATATATGTATTTATTTTTAAGTTATTTGTGTTAAAATACTATAATTGGTTTAGTTGCGAAATATGCCTGATAATAGGAATCTCAAACCCGGTGACCGGGTTTTCCGGCCCCGCAGGATAAGCAGGTTTCACCTAAGAAGAGTTCTGGGTATTTCTGCCGTATTCAGCGCCGGTTACGGAAATGTCGGCTCATCGATTTATTACGCCCTGGGAATTGTCGCCTTGGTGGCGGGGGGGGCTACGCCGGTAGCACTGGGCATTGCCGGGATTCTTTTCATATTTACCGCTTTGACCTATGCCGAAGGAACATCCGCCATTCCGGAATCAGGCGGCTCGGCGAGTTTCGCCCGACATGCCTTTGGCGATACGGCCGGATTTATCGCCGGCTGGGCATTAATGTTGAGTTATATCGTTACTATCTCTATTTCAGCCTTTACCATACCACCATATCTGGGATTCTTCTGGGAACCGTTTAAGACTTCACCAATCATCGGTACTTTTACATCTATCGGGATAGTGTTTTTCCTGATGGTTGTCAACGTAATAGGTATTAAAGAAACATCCTTTCTTAATATAAGCGCCACCGTTATAGATATTCTTACTCAGATTACTCTGGTAGTTATCGGTTTTATTACCTTGTTTAATCCTACAGTAATATTCCAGCGCATTATAGATAACTGGCCTTCGACAGAGAACCTGATTTTTGGCATTGCCCTGGCTACTATCGCTTATACAGGTATAGAAACAATGTCCCAAATGGCCGAAGAAACGAAGAAGCCGGAAAAAAGCGTTCCCAGGGCATTAATCATGATGATTGTCGCCGTTCTGGTTATTTTCGCAGGTATTTCCCTGGTATCGCTATCGGCTATGCCGGTAGAAGAACTGGCTACGGTATGGGCCCGCGACCCCGTCGCAGGAATCGCCTTCCATATTCCTATTGAAGTGATAAAAGTAGTACTAAAGCCGTTGATAGCTATCCTGGCGGGAACGATATTGTTGATTGCTACCAATGCCGGTCTTATCGGCATATCCAGGCTGGCTTTTTCGCAAGGCGCTCATGGTCTGGTCCCGGCGGCATTCAGTCGCGTGCACCGCAAATTTAAAACACCGTACGTTTCTATTATTGTATTCAGCTTGATTGCTATGGTTCTATTAGTACCGGGCTTTTTCGCCGCGGATGTTTTCGCTAATATGGGGGCACTCTATGCCATCGGGTCGCTACTGGCATTTATGCTTGCCCATGCATCGATAATTGGTTTAAGAATCAAACAACCGGATATGCCGCGCCCCTTTAGACTTAAAGGGAATATTAAGATTATGGGATATGACATTCCAATAACCGCAATCATCGGGCTATTAGCTGTTCTCGCCATATGGATTATTATTCTCATGGTAGAACCGTACAGTCGCTGGGTGGGTTTGGGCTGGATGTTCCTTGGTATTGTTATTTATAGTATTATCAGGTTAAGAAGACGCAGGAAGTCTGATGAATGGCATATAAATTCTAAATGATGCTGTAAGGTATTGTAGTTTTTCCGCATTAGAGTTATAATTGCCACTGTCTAATAAAATTGAGATAGAAGGTAATCGTGTTTAAGAAGATTCTCGTGCCGGTATCCGGGACCGAGGCAGATGCAGAGACAATCAAGCTGGCTTGCCGTCTCGCCAGGAAAGATAAAGGACAGGTGTGGGTGGTATCGGTGGTCACGATTAAGCGCGCCCTGCCGCTTGATGCTGAGATTGATTCTGAAATAAAGAAGGCTGAAGAAATACTTGATAAAGCCGATGCCGTTGCCGGAGAAGAGGATTATGAAATAGAGACCGATGTACTCCAGGCAAGAGAGGTGGGTCCGGCAATCGTAGACGAGGTTGTGGAGAGGGGCGTCAGTTTAATTATAATGGGTATTGCCTATAAACAGCGTTTCGGACAGTTCAGTTTGGGAAACGTTGTGCCTTATGTATTAAAAAATTCTCCCTGCCCGGTTATACTTTACCAGCAGTGATTCAAAGAATTACAGGATCAGGTATTAAAATATGAATATAGTAATTATGGGATGCGGTAGGGTTGGTGCCAGGCTGGCTTCTTTGTTGGATGAAGACGGTCACAAAATAACCGTCTTGGATAATGATACGTACAGTTTCCGCAGGCTGCCGCCTTCTTTCAGCGGCACGGCTCTTTATGGAAATGGTACTGATGAAGAGTCTTTGAAAAAGGCCGGCATAGAAGAGGCGGATGTTTTCGTGGCTTTGACGCAGGGAGATAACCGCAACGTCATGTCCTGCCAGATAGCCAAGCATATTTTTAAAGTACCGAGGGTGGTTTGCCGTGTATACGACCCGCTGCGCGAGGAGATGTATAACGCGCTGGGGCTGGAAACAATAAGCCCGACAAAAGTCTTCGCTCAGTTGCTAAGAGAACAAATCGAGGGGCAGGAATAGCATGTATATTATTATAATTGGTGGAGGGCGAGTGGGGTATTACCTGCTCAAAGCCTTACTTTCAGAAGGGCATGAAGTACTTGCTATTGAAAAGGACGCCCGAGTCTGTAAAACAATCACCGACGAATTGGGCGGAGTTTGCTTTCGCGGGGACGGCTGTGAAGCCGCTACGCTGGCCGAGGTTGGCACCGGCCGCGCCGATATGTTTGTAGCGGTGACCGGCGACGATGAGGACAATCTGGTTGCCTGCCAGGTTGCCAAGCATAAGCATAACGTGCCTCGCACAATAGCTCGCATACGCAATCCAAGAAACGCCGCCCTCTTTAAAAAGCTTGGCGTGGATGTGACGGTAAATACTACCGACCTTATAATTGAAGCAATCGAACATGAAGTTCCAACTCATGCCGTCACCCAGTTGCTGACCCTCGATGAAAAGGGGATGGTAATTGTCGACGTTAAAATATCCTCCGAATCTTCAACAGTAGGTAAAATGGTCAAGGACCTTTCTCTGCCCAAAGAAAGTAAGCTGGCGCTGATAATTCCAAATGAGGGCAGCGTGCACGTTCCTGTAGCCCATACTACGTTACAGATCGGCGACCAGATAATCGCTATCACTCCTTCCGAGTATAAAGAAGAACTCACGGCAGCCTTAAGCGGCTAGTATGGTGATCCATCCTGTTCTTTTAGTTGCATCCTAACTTCTTGTTCGGTTTTTGTTTAAGCGAACCCTGTCATTCTACACGTGATTAATCGATTGCTAAAATGTAAAGAATAATTTGCCATATGGCTAATTTTATTGTATCCTGATTATTCGTTCAGAGGATATTTTTCCCGTACGGCAATTAGGGATTTTTATGAAAGCAGTCAGATTTATCAATGGCTGGACCATTACTGCTATATTACTGGTGATAGTTATCGTTGCAGGCATTGTGATTATCAGCCAGAAAGCAAATCCTGGTCAGGCCGTCGAGATGGCAATGGCCTCGGAACGGGAGGTCACGGGAAGAATATATATCGGCGGCGAGGTATATAATCCCGGCTATTATCCAATATTCTCTGGCGATAGTTTAGGTGATATTATCGCTGCGGCGGGGGGACTGAAAGAAGGCGCTGACCTGACTAGCGTGGAACTCACTATATCCGGGATAGATGACGAAAATACCACGCAAAAAATTAATATCAACCGTGCGGAAGCTTGGCTGCTTGAAGCCCTGCCCGGCGTTGGTGAAGTGAAGGCGCAGGCCATTATTGAATACCGCCTTGAGAATGGCCCGTTCCGCGATATCAACGAGTTGAAGCAGGTACCGGGATTTGGCGAAAGTAGTTTCGATATGGTCAAAGAAATGATTACCGTAAACGAATAAGTTTAAGGTCGTGACTGATGCTACTGATATATCTTAGTTCGGTATGGGTAGCAGGGGTATTCGTCGGTTCCCTCTTAAGACTGCCGCCGCTGTTTTGCTTACTTGGCCTGGTTCCGCTCGTGTTTCTTTTTTTCACACGCCATCGCAAAGCAATTATTCTTGCTAGCCTTGGTATCTTTCTTTTTGTGACCGCTGCCGTTTATTCATTTACGAGTCTCTATACCATCGATGAAGGGCGAATCCATTTCTATAACGATACCGGTTCCTTTGAGATAAGAGGGGTGGTTTCCGGCGACCCGGACATTAGAGACAAAAGCACTCGATTGACCATAGACGCGGAAGCTATATATTTTGAGGAAGGCTGGCGGGAAGTCGGGGGAACGGTACTGGTTATCACGCCGCGGTATCCTGAATATCATTACGGTGACCTGGTCAACATCTCCGGAGAGTTGCAAACGCCGCCCCGGCTGGATGACTTCGATTATAAGGGGTATCTGGCGCACCAGGGAATTTATACCACGATATATTATCCAAAAATCAAGGTGTTGGACGAGGGGTATGGCTTTCAACCATTAGCATGGATTTATGATATAAGGGGACGTCTCGCAGATACGCTGGCAGAAGTGCTGCCCGAGCCTCAAGCATCGCTGGCCCAGGGAATTCTCTTGGGCATGAGAGGCAACATTCCCGAGGAGTTGAACAACGATTTCACCCGCAGCGGGACGTCTCACGTGCTGGCGATATCCGGCCTGAATCTGGGTATCATGGCCGGCATATTAGTCAGCTTCGGTCTCTGGCTTTTCGGCAGGAGGCATTATCTCTATGTATGGCTGGCATTAATCATTATCTGGTTTTACACCATTATCACCGGTATGAACCCTCCAGTGGTACGCGGCGCTATCATGGCCAGCCTGTTTCTTTTTGCCGAGGCCTTGGGCAGACAGCGCAGCGGGATGGCGGCATTAACTTTCACAGCGGCGATCATGGTAGGCATCAGCCCTTATATCCTGGGGGACGCGTCTTTCCAGTTGAGCTTTATGGCCATGGTCGGCCTGATTTTTATTTTCCCGGAGCTTAGAGATGCCGGCAGGCGTGTAGTCGCTGCGCGACTGGGTGATGAAGGATTCTTGATATCAACCTTAAATTTTATAATCGACAGCATGAGCGCTACAATAGCGGCTATAATAGCCGTCTGGCCGTTAATTGCTTATTACTTCGGCATCTTTTCACTGGCGGGCCCGATAGCTACTTTTTTAGTCACACCGATATTGCCCGTCATTATAGTTCTGGGTTCTTTTACGATGTTGCTTGGGCTGGCTACAACGGCGGTGGCGCAGTTTTTTGGCTGGCTGGTCTGGCCATTTTTATCATACATGATACTGGTCGTCAGCGGCTTGGCGGCGCCTTCAATTTCTTCGGTAGAGGTCGGCTGGATAAATCCCGTATTTATCGTATGCTATTACATAATACTGGCGGCGGTAATCTGGATGCACGGTCGCTGGCAGAAGCTGCGTAGTGTATTTTCCGGCTCGGCTGGTGTGATGAAGGCGGGCGCAGGCATATCCAAAGGATTCACACAAAAATTAAAGTGGGCTATTGCGCCGCTGCTGGTCATAGCGGTCCTGGTGACTTATACCGCGGCCACCATGCCCGATGATAAATTGCATATCAGCTTTCTGGACGTAGGGCAGGGGGATGCAATTCTCATTCAAAAAGGAAGCAGGCAGGTGCTCATCGACGGTGGCCCCAGTCCCCAGTCGGTTACCCTGGAATTGAGCGAGCAGATGCCATTCTGGGATAGGAGCATCGACCTGGTGATTTTAACTCATCCCCATCAGGACCACCTTGCCGGGCTGATGGAGGTAATGCGTCGTTATGATATTGGACAGGTGTTTTATCCGTCACTTGATTATGAATCGTCGCTGTATGATGAGTGGTTGAGGTTTATCGGGGAAACGGGAGTGATAAGCACTATCGCCTGTGCCGGACAGCAGATTGATATAGGAGACGGCGTTTTTCTAGAGGTGCTGTGGCCTTCGGGAAATCCTGTTAAGGGCAGCGCTTCGGATGCGGACAGCAATAGCGTCATAATACTGCTCAAGGTTGGAGAGTTCAGGTTTTTGTTGACCGGCGATAGCCCAAGTGATGTGGAATGGGAACTTATCCGGGAGCGGGTGGAAATCAGTGCAACTGTTTTGAAGGTCGCCCACCACGGCTCAACTACTTCTACAACAGCTCAATTCCTGGCGGTGGTGAATCCGCAGGCGGCGATTATTTGTGTCGGTGCGAATAATACATACGGCCTCCCGAGTGATGCAGTGATAAAAAGGCTGGAGGGTAGGGTGGGGGCGGAGAACGTTTATCGGACGGATGAACACGGCACTATTACTTTTATTACCGATGGGGTGAGGCTCTGGGTGGAGGTGGATTAAAAAGGCTGGATTATTAAGCTTTACGCACCAGCAGGCAAATATTCCTTGAAAAAATCTTTAAGGAGAATTTATACCGGGCTTCCGGGAAAGATTTAACAATCTCAAAGCCCGCCCGACGCGCCAGCTGCTCAAGCTCGCGGTAGGAGAAGAGGTAATAATAGCGGTATAGTTTTTCGCCTTTGGTTTTCCAGGGGCGCATGAAGCTCTTTTTCCTGAACCAGTGCCTGGGCTGCCATCTGTTCCAGGCCGTAATAAAAGCCTCGCCGCTGGGCTTAAGGACTCTATATAGCTCTTTCAGCCCCTGCAGCCTTCCTTCATTATCTTCGATATGGTGGTAAACAGCGACAGCAATCGCATAATCGAAGTAATTCTCTTCGTAAGGCAAATGGCGCGCATCGGCTTCCTGTAAATTGACCTTAAACTGATATTTGTCGGCGTATTTTTGCGCCAGCTTAAGCATCTCGGATGAATAGTCCACTCCATACAACTCAAACGACTCTTTAAAAGGTAAAAAGTCCGGCCCATGAGCGCAGCCGACGTTAAGCAGTCTGCCATGTTTCCAGCGTTGTGCCATCATCTCAAGCTCGGCCCGGAACCTTGAATAGTGCCGGAAATTATACAGGGAAGATGCTATACGGTTGTAGGTATCACGCGTTGTTGACATAAGTGCCCATCTGCTAAACTTAATAAAGGAGCTTCTTTATAGTATGGCTAAGATAAGGAAATTTGCAAGAACCATATCCGGAGTCACGCCGCTGGCGGTAATGACCCAACCGGCGATCTGCCCGGGCAAGTGCGTTTACTGTCCGACTTATCAGGACGCGCCGCAGAGCTATACTCCGGAGTCGCCGGCGGTGCTGCGTGCCAAGCGTTTCGACTACGATGCAAGGAAACAGGTCGAAGCCCGTCTGGGCACGTTCTCGGAAATGGGGCACCCCACCGACAAAATCGAGCTGATTATCATGGGCGGCACTTTTCTGGCGCAGCCGGTCGATTACCAGTACCGCTTTATCAAGGAATGCTATGACGGACTCAACGGCATTACTTCAACCACATTGGAAGAAGCCAAACGTATCAATGAGACGGCTGGCAACCGCTGTACCGGGCTCTGCATCGAAACACGGCCGGACTGGTGCGGGCAGGCTGAAATCGAGCGGATGCTGGAATTCGGCGCTACGCGGGTGGAACTGGGAGTGCAGACCTTAAGCGATGACATTTTTCGTTTGGTGAACCGGGGACATGGGGTCGAGGAAGTGGTTAAAGCTACCGCTTTACTCCGCGCGCATGGTTTCAAGGTCTACTATCACTGGATGCCGGGGCTGCCCGGCTCAACGCCGGAAAAAGACTTTGAAATGTCAGAACAGCTTTTTTCCGATGACAGGTTTAAACCGGACGGACTCAAGCTGTATCCCACTATGGTAGTGCAGGGCACCGAACTGGAAAAGTGGTATCTGGAAGGACGCTACCGGCCTTATAACGACGAGGCTATGATAGACCTCATCATTAAAATAAAGTCCATCGTACCTAAATATGTGCGGATTTCTCGGGTATTACGCGATATACCCTCCAAGTTTATCACTGGCGGGCTTAAGGACTCTCTTCGCGATATTGTTAAAGAACGCATGCGGCAGGAAGGTAAAGAGTGCCGCTGCATACGCTGCCGCGAATATGGCCACCGGTCGTTAGGCGGGCGGCAAATCGGTGAATCGCATTTGACCAGGCTGGACTATGATGCAGCGGGAGGCAAAGAGGTACTCCTTTCATTCGAGGATGATAATGAAACGTTATTCGGCCTGCTGCGACTCCGCATACAAGCGCAGCCTGTGCCGGTTTTAGGCGGAGAAGAAAAAGGTTCACAGGCATTAATCAGAGAGCTGCATATTTTCGGGCCGGAGGTGCCGCTTAGTGAAAAGGATATCAGCGCGGCACAGCACAAGGGACTGGGTAAGGCCTTATTGCGTAAAGCCGAATGCATCGCCCGTGATGAGTTTGGATCTGATAGAATGGTAATTTTGAGCGGGACTGGTGCCAAAGAGTATTATCGTGAATTCGGCTACACTTCACTGGGCAAATACATGCTGAAAAGCCTGCAATAACCGGCACAAGTAATCGCTTAATACCTTCCCAGTTCTTCCAGCCTGTCGTCATCGATACCGAAATGGTGCGCTATTTCGTGCTGAACAACCTGTTGCAC
>MGMR01000089.1 GCA_001796495.1 Chloroflexi bacterium RBG_13_51_18 | reverse complement strand
GGAGCGCGGGACAGAAGCTGTATCAATAAACCGCCGGTAAAAGACTCCGCGACAGCCAGGGACAGCTTTTTGGCGATAAGCATTTCCCCGACCATAGTTTCCAGCACATCGTCGTCCGCCCCCCAGATATAGTCGCCCACGATGTCCCTGACAGAATTCTCGTGGCGGGAAATCATCGCCCGGGCTTCTTCCAGAGTATCGGCCTTGGCGGTAATGCGCAGGTGAATGCCGTCCTGCTTGGCATAGGAGGCCAGGGTGGGGTTGGGAGACTTAAGAAGGGCTGCCAGTAACTCATCTACGGTGGATTCCGGCAGGCCGAAGGTCTTTAAGGTACGGGAAAGAATAATGGCGCCGGCACGTTTTTGCAGCGCCGGAGCTACCTCACTCTGCCACATGGGCTGCATTTCAGCGGGGGGTCCGGGCATGGCAATAATGATACGGCCGTCTTTTTCCGCCCACCAGCCGGGGGCGGTGCCGCGGGGATTGGGAATAGCCCGGGCGGAAGGAATCAGCATTGCCTGCTTGAGATTGTTGGATGTCATCTCGATACCCCGCTCGGCGAAGAATTTTGCCATATTCGATTTCAGAGCAGGGTCGACCTCCATTTTTTCGTCGAAAAGCCCGGCGATAGCCTCGCGGGTAAGATCGCCCTGCGTGGGGCCGAGTCCGCCGGTCGTCAGAATAATGTCGGAGCGCTGCCACGCGGACTTAAAAGCGCCTAACAACCTTTCATAGTTGTCGCCGACGGACGACGTAAAATAAAGGTCGATACCCAGCGAAGCCAGCTGCTGCGCCAGGAAGGAGGTGTTGGTATCAGCTACCTCGCCAAGGAGGAGTTCGGTGCCGGTGGCAATAATTTCCGCTTTCATAACTTATTTATAGGTCCAATAGGATTGTACAGTTAATAAACGCCTGACGCAACAAAAACCGTTTAGATATATGCTCTTCCCCACCCTGCTCCCTCCTTCAAGATAATTTTGACGTGACGGTACAGGTTCTGGTAACTTAGAAATGATAGAAGAACAGGAGAAAAAATAATATGGAATCACTTAACGTGCTGGTGGTCACGCCATCTTTTGACAGGAACCTGCCGCATGCCGATGAAGAAATAATGCGGCGTATCAGCAAGGTAAACCCGAAAATAAAAGTCAAAGACGGCTCAACCCTGACATTTGCCGAGTTCCAGGGGGAGATGTCGGGGAAAGAAAAGCTCGATGCCATGCTGGCCGATACAGAAATAATCTTCGGGTTTATCCCGCCTAAAAACATCATCGCGCGCGCCCCCAGGCTAAAGTGGATGCAGGCGGTTTCCGCCGGCGTCGACCGCCACCAGGGCACTGAAATCTGGAAGAGTAAAGTTATTCTTACCGGAGTCAGCGGCATCCATGCCACGCCCATCGGCGAGTTTGTGCTGGGATTTATGCTGATGCTCGCCAAGGGCATGCCGCAATGTTTCCAGATGAAACAAAAACACGAGTGGCAAAGATACATGCCGCACACCCTGCGCGGGAAAACGGTGGGCATCGTGGGGCTGGGGCATATCGGCAGGGAGGTGGCGCGGCTGGCTAAAGCTTTCGGCATGAAGGTAATCGCCACCCGGCGGTCGGCCAGGCAGGCGGGCAAAGCGAGAAACGTGGACCTGCTGCTGCCCCAGAAACGAATGAAGGAGATGCTGGCGGAGAGCGATTATGTTGCCCTGACGCTGCCGCTAACGCCGGAGTCACGGCATATAATCGGGGAGGCGGAGTTTAAAGCAATGAAAAAGACCGCCTGCATTATCAACATTGGGAGGGGCGGTCTTATCGACCAGGAGGCATTGGTAAAAGCCCTGGATGCCAAACAGATAGCCGGGGCGGGGCTGGACGTGGCGACCCCTGAACCCCTGCCTAAGGACAGCCGGCTCTGGGACTACGATAATGTAATATTGAGTCCCCACGTCTCCGGCGGCATGGAAGACTATATGAAACAGGCCACCGAGCTGTTCTGCGAGAATCTCAAGCGCTACATCGACGGTAAAAAGCTGCTGAACGTAATCGACAAAAAGAAGGGCTATTAAAAACATTAATATCGGTACAAATAATCAAATTGATTGGGTGCTAACCCTTAATTAATGCCTCAAGGGATACAGACAATCAGAGTTAACCCTTAACTGATTTGATGGTTTTAATAGTATCCAAATATTCAAGCGGTATATTACATTAGATATATACCGATGAATAAGCGAATTCTTTTCATTAATAATTATACCGCTACCTCAACCGTACCGGAGTTGCTCGCGGGGGCGGGTTACAGGGTTGAAGTGACACTGGATTTAGAAATAGCCTATCGCGGGCTGGAATCACGGAATTACGACCTGATAATTTTACTGGAAAATCCTTATGCGGCAAGCTGGCTTACCTGCCAGAATATACGCCGGCTGACTTCCATTCCACTAATATTAATAGGCCAGGGAGCCAGCACGGAAACCTGCGTAAAGGGAATCAATGCCGGGGCCGATTACTTTATGCGAAAGTCCTTCGGGCCGCTGGAACTGCTGGCCAGAATCAGCTCATTATTACAAAGAGTTCCCAGCAATAAAACGATATCTCTCGCTTATTAAGTGATACCTGCAGTAACATCCCCAAGAGCAAGCTTGTCTTAAATTCCCTTTTTGTCCTTTCCCCGAACTATACTTGCCTATTTCATCCGACTTTGCTATTTTGGAAATACCGGCCTTATATTATTATAGAAATAGCATTGTTAACATGAATGAAAAACCGATTATCAAAAGACTGGTAGTGGGGTCGCTTTCCGCCAACTGCTTCATTGCTGGTAAGGCATCTACCGGAGAAGGACTTGTGATCGACCCCGGCGGAAACGGCGACGAAATCTGCCGGGCGATTAGTGAAACAGGGCTGGATATTAAAATTATCGTGCTGACACACGGCCATTCCGACCATATAGCGGCTTTGTATGAAATCCAGGATAAAACGGGCGCCGAAGTGGCCATACATATAGAGGACGCCGATTTTCTGGAGGGTGGCGGCTCTTACAGCTCACAGTTCGGCATATCTTACAGAACCCCCCACCCGCCGGACCGGCTGCTGCGCGAAGGCGATATAATAGACATCAACGGGATGAGCTTCAAGGTAATACACACGCCGGGGCACACGCCGGGGAGTATCTGCCTGCTTACAGATGCCGGGGTATTTACCGGCGATACGATTTTCCGGCGGGGCATCGGCACTACTTTAATGCCGGGGAGCAGCCGCCCGCAGCTTTTAGAAAGCATCCGCAAGAAACTGATGGTATTGCCGGACGATACGGTTATCTACCCGGGACACGGCCGGGAGACGACTATCGGCGCCGAACGCCGGGACAATCCCTACGTAACCGGCAAGGCCGGGCACAGCTACTGGTAAACATAAATAGACCACCGCATTATATAGTATAAATTTCCACCATTTCATCCCTCCAACAATCCTCTATAACATCGGCTGTGATTCATTATTTTCACCTCCCAACAATCCCATCTTGTGATTTATTTGTTATGTTAACATCGCCTTTTGTGATTCGACGGTAAAGTGGGGATATTAAAGTAACACTATAACTATCGTTAATTCAGTAAACGGCGTGAAGAGCGTCATAAATAATATAACTTCAATAATCATAATAAGCCAATTAATTTTATCAACAATAGCTTTAAGCTATGGACTTTAAGGAGGAATGATTTCGTGAACAAGATGGAGAATTACTATCCCCAATACCTGACCACTGGGGCAGTAGCCCAGCACTGCGGCGTGAGTAAAGTAACCGTATTGAGGTGGATTGAAAAAGGCAGCCTCATTGCCTTTCAGCTTCCGAGCGGACAGAACAGGATACTCCGTGATGAGTTCTTTGCCTTTGCGGAAAAACATAAAATTCCCCTGGGCAACGGGCATAAATAAAACCCGCGAAAGATAAAAACGGTTACGACAATGTCTCACATGAAAGAGCATCAAATCATCACACATTTCATGGCGAAAACAAATCTAATTTCAGGAAAAAATATATTTACGGCAAAACCTCTTGTGATTTATCTGTGAAGTTTTAGATTAACGTTGTGACCCAGTTGTGACAGTCCCTTTATATACTCCAAATATAACAAGCACTGCAAACACCAAATATAGTGACAGTGCCGATTGTCTGAAAAAACTTGGTTATTCGGAATGATGCGAAACAGGAGGTTACCTTGCTAAAAACCACCGAGCCACTAAACCAGGAATACATATCAGTTGGTTTTATTGCCAAGCACTGCGGCGTGAGCAATACTACCGTCCTCCGATGGATTAGCGCCGGGCAGCTACCGGCATTCCGTCTTCCCGGTGGGCATTACAGGATAGGCAGAGAAGACCTGTCCGGATTCCTTTCCAGGTACGGCATGCCCGTAGACAACAATACCTGAAAGATTCAAGCAGGAAAGGGATAGAATGCCCTGGGTGTAAAAAGATATTAACGGGAGGAAAAGGGCATATGGAATAATCCTGAAAACTAAGAAACCGTTTGTAGTTACATTATTAATAATAAGGAGAGCAATAAATAACACAAGTATCAAGAGTAAAAAAACAGGAGGTCATCCAATGCGCAGGTTTTTTAAGAAAATCAACAGGAACCATGGCTTTACGCTGGTAGAGCTGCTCATCGTCGTAGCAATTCTGGGGGTACTGTCTGCCGTCGTCCTGCCGAACGTAATCGGGTTGGCTGACGAGGGACAGGTAGAAGCTTCCAAGGCGGAACTGGTTACCGTGCAAACCGCGATGGACACGATGATGGCGAAAAACCATATCACCACGGTCACGGTTACAAGTGGAACCAGCAACATGTCCTCATTCCCGACAGGCAACGGGTTATTTCCAACCTACTTGAGAACAGCAAATACCAAAGGTGTTTATTCCTGCGATGGAACCGGGCTGGTAGTCCAGGATGATAACGGCTATTAAGTAGACGGGCAGACGGTTGTCTGCATTTGTATCGACCATAGCTAATGCGTAAGTAAATTTCTACTTGGAGTAGTGTGAGTTTATCAAGCAGGAGCCACGTGAAGTACGATGAATAAAGAAATACGGCAAAAACAACCACGGAATAATATCTCCGGTGTTGCCACAGCCACTACAGGACGGGTGCGGGAACGCAAGAATGGTAACGGATTAAAGCAGCACGAACAGGCGGAAAAAGCACTTAGAGAATCAGAGGAGAAGTTCAGAAACCTGTTCGAACAGGCAAAAGACGCTATAATACTGGCCGACACAGAAACCGGAATAATAATAGATGTAAATACGGCCGCTTGCAATCTGCTGGGCCTGCCGAAGGAAAAAATAATCGGCAAACACCAGTCCGAACTCCACCCCCCGGAACTGGCTGAAAAGTACAAAAAGCTCTTCCAGGACCATATCCAAAAAGGGATTGTTATCGACGAGGATATCATGGTCCAGAGAGCAGATGGCACGCAGATACCCATTGATTTATCCGCCAGCGTCGTTCAATTGGGAGATAAATCCATTATCAAGGGAATTTTCCGTGATGTTTCAGGACGCATGAGGATG
>MGMR01000088.1 GCA_001796495.1 Chloroflexi bacterium RBG_13_51_18 | reverse complement strand
GCCGCTATCACGGTAGGCACTTTGAACTTGTGGGCTTCGTACTCCTTGCCCATGGTCAGCTCCATTTCCGACCCCAGGTAGCTTAAATCGTTATCATCGTATCCAAAAAAGAGCAGGGCCTCGTCGAAAGGATGCGTGTGCGCTCCCATGCCCGGCGCCCAGTCGCCGGTCTCGTCATAAACCCCCACGATGAAATTAAGATTAAATCCCTGCAGCTGGTCTCCCCCCACGAAAACCATTTCCTTGGCGTTGGCACCTCCCCGCCCTTTAATATATTTCAGCGTCCTTACTAAATCTCCGTATTTGGAATCGGCCACGGGTGAGTCCTCCTCGCTTTTTGTTTAGGCAAATTCTAAGCTATTTACTAATACAATGCAAACCAGTCCGATGCTTTGGAGAAAATACAAAAGGTGAGGGGGAATCATTGCGGGTAAGTAAGTACCCCCAAGCGGATTCGAACCGCTGTTGCCGGCGTGAAAGGCCGGTGTCCTAGGCCACTAGACGATGGGGGCGCACCCGTTTAGTATATCAGACAATGCCTCGACTGGACAATAATATCGTTTATCCGCCGTGTTTGTTTCCAGCTTGTCTCGTATCTGACTCTGATGTAAAATATAAATAGCAGTTTAGTTCCCAAGAGGTGACATAATATGCCCATATACGAGTACGAATGTACCCAATGCGAACATCGTTTTGAGTTACGGCAGGGTTTTCATGATAAACCCCGGGCGGAATGCCCGCAGTGTAAAAAAAAGGCCAAGCGCGTTTTCCACCCCTCCCCCATCATCTTTAAGGGGAGTGGATTTTATGTGACGGACCACCGTAAAAGCGGTGATACCTCCGCCGCCAAAGAGAGTTCCGGCCCCGATAAACCGAAAACGGAAACGAAGAAGAGTACGGATGAAAGCACTGCTTCAGCGGGTCAGTAAAGCCTCGGTCACTGTCGACGGTAAAGAAGTCGGCAGAATAGGGCCGGGGCTGGTCGTTTTATTGGGAGTGGCCGTCGGCGACTCGGAAAAAGACGCGCAGTATCTGGTGCCGAAAATCGTCAACCTGCGTATTTTTACCGATGCCCAGGACAAGTTCAACCTTTCCGCCCTCGATGTCAAAGGCGAACTCCTTTTTGTCAGCCAGTTTACCCTCCTCGCTGATACCCTCAAAGGACGCCGCCCCTCTTTTATCGAAGCCGCCCCGCCTGAACAGGCTGAAGCGCTGTTTAACTACGCCGTTGGACTGGCCAGGGAAAGCAGCCTCAAGGTTGCTACCGGCCGTTTTCAGCAGCACATGCAGGTGGAAATCCATAACGACGGCCCCGTTACTGTTATGCTGGACAGCCGCGAAAAGTTAGGCTGATTCCTAATTCATATTGTTGACAAAGCTATTATTATGAGTTATTATTACAATTAATTGCATCTGCATTTATTTGTTCTTTTTTAAAAACTTAATATTTTGGATGATGTTAGTGGGGTAGGGTAATTATATTTTTTTGACTTTTAGTTGCAAATAGTTGCAGGTGCATGCAGATGCTGTTAAAACAAGGGGGGCGTTCCATGCATATTCCGGACGGTTTTTTAAACGTGGCTACCGCTGCCACAACCTATGCGGCCTCAACCGGCGGCATCAGCTACGCCGTCAAAGAGGTCAATAAAAACCTTAAGGAAAAACAGGTCCCCTTGATGGGCGTGCTGGCGGCCTTCATTTTCGCCGCCCAGATGCTTAATTTCCAGGTTATCGGCGGTACCTCCGGCCATCTTATCGGGGCTGCCCTTGCCGCGATTCTTTTAGGTCCCTGGGCGGCGGTATTGATAATGACCTGTGTGCTTATTGCCCAGTGCCTCATTTTCCAGGACGGCGGTCTGCTGGCTTTAGGCGCGAATATCTTTAACATGGCTTTCATTGCTTCATTCAGCGCTTACTTTATCTATAAGTTGTTCACTTCATTGTTTGGCGATAATAAAAAAGGCAGGCTAATTGGTGGTGTTGTCGGCGCCTGGGCCTCTGTCTTGCTAGCCTCCATTGCCTGCGCTATTGAGCTGGCGATATCGGGTACCTCGCCCTGGCAGGTAGTATTGCCGGCGATGGGCGGCATTCATGCCCTTATCGGCATAGGCGAAGCTATAATAACCGGGGCGGCTTTAAGTCTTGTCATGGTTGCCCGCGCTGACCTGCTGCAGCCGCAAAAAGCTTGAGGAGTATCTTATGAAATGGAAGTGGTGGTATTTTGCCCTGATATTAAGTGTTCTTCTGGCCGTGCTATCTCCGCTGGCTTCATCTTCCCCCGACGGGCTGGAAAGAGTAGCCGAGGATAAAGGCTTTATCGAAAAGGCTGATAGCGCGCCTTTTCAGGTCATCGCCGACTACGTTTTTCCCGGTATTGAAAACGAAGCTCTGGCAACAATCCTGGCGGGAATAATCGGCACTGCCGTAATATTCGGTGTCGTATATGGTCTGGCCTGGCTCATCAGGTCCAGGCGGTCGGCCCAGGCTGAATAAAACGATATGAAGCATAGTTTTCTGGATCAGTACAGTGACCGCGATAGCCTTATTCACCGCCTCGACCCCCGCACCAAGCTGATTGCCGTCTTCCTTTTTATACTGGCGGTGTCTTTGACGTCGCAGGTCTTGTGGCCTGTTTTCTCTTTATATTTTGTGCTTATCGCCGTTCTGGTTACGCTCTCCACCGTGCCCGTGTTTTATATTTTTAAACGTTCGCTGGTAATCATCCCATTCGTCCTGCTTATCACCATCTTTATTCCGTTCTTTAAAGAAGGGGAGCCCATCGCCACTTTTCATATCTGGACATGGCAGGTTTCGGCGTCGTATTTCGGACTCCAGCTTTTTATTACCATTCTGGTCAAAGCCTGGCTTTCCATCTTGAGCCTGATTGTATTGACTTCAACGACTACTATATCCGATTTGCTGCACGGCATGGAGCAGCTACGACTGCCCAGGGTTATGGTGATGATTTTCTCCTTCATGTACCGCTACATCTTTGTACTGACCGATGAGGTGATGCGCATGAGGCAGGCGCGCGATAGCCGCAACGTCGGCGGGAGTCGACTCCGCCATGTGAAGACCGTCGGCGCTATGGCCGGCACTTTATTCATCCGCAGCTATGAACGCGGCGAGCGTGTTTATGCCGCCATGCTGTCCCGCGGCTATGACGGCCATACCCGCACTTTGCGCCGCCGGGACTTCAGGCTTGCCGATTTGATATTTAGCATCTGTATTGTCTTGGTGCTTGCCGCGGCTTGCCTGTTCAACTATCTGCACTAGGTTTTGATTATGGAAGAAGCTATCAGGATAGAAAATTTATCTTACGCCTACCCGGACGGCCAACCGGCTTTGAATGACGTTAACCTTACCGTATATAAAGGTGATTCGCTGGCGATGATCGGCCCCAACGGCGCCGGCAAGTCCACATTGCTCCTCCATCTGAACGGCATCCTCAGCAGCAACGATTATGTGCGGATATTTTCCGAGGCTATAACCGATAAAAACCTTAAAGAGGTCAGGCGGCGCATCGGGCTGGTCTTTCAAAACCCGGACGACCAGCTTTTTTCCGCCACTGTCTTCGACGATGTGGCCTTCGGTCCCTTGAACCTGGGCTATTCCGAGGCTGAAGTTCGGCAGGCGGTCGCGGACGCTCTGGCGAAGGTGGGCATGTCCGGCTTTGAGCGCCGCTCCTCCCACCATTTAAGTCTCGGCGAGCGCAAGCGAATCACTATAGCCACCATCCTCTCGATGAGCCCGGAAGTCATGGTCCTGGATGAGCCTACCAGCAATCTCGACCCGCGCGGCAAGTGGCAGCTTATCGAGCTGTTGCGGGAAATGCCGGTCACCAAAATCATCGCTACCCATGATTTAGAGCTGGTGGAGGCTTTATGCGATAGGGTGGTTATCCTGGATAAAGGACGGATTGTGGCTGATGGTGTCGTCAAAGAAATCCTGCATGATTTGCCCCTGCTGGAAGCCCACGGTCTGTCCGGCCCGCCGGGTATCAGATCAGCTTCAGAGTCTGGCTCTCCATCTCGAGGCTGATATCCAGCGCTTTATACGAGTGGGTAAGCGCCCCGATGGAGATAATATCCACGCCGGTCATCGCTACCTGGCGGATGTTTTCCAGCGTAATGCCCCCTGAAGCCTCGAATTTCACAACCCCCGCCCCCTTTTCCACCGCCTGTTTCATTTCCCCGGCGCTCATATTGTCCAGCATGATGATATCCGCCCCGCCCTTCATCGCCTCCGCCGCTTCTTCCAGGCAGGTTACTTCCACCTCGATGGATATGCCTTCGGGCGCGTTTTTCCGCGCCTTAGCCAGTATATCTGTCAGGCTTGTTCCCATTGCCCGCAGCGCCGCTATGTGGTTGTCTTTTATCAAAACGGCTTCAGCCAGGTGCATCCGGTGGTTCTGTCCCCCGCCTATCCGCACCGCGTACTTTTCCAGCAGGCGCAGTCCCGGCGTGGTCTTGCGCGTATCGTAGATTTTAGCCTCGGTTCCCTTGACCTTCGCCACGTACTCTGCCGTCAGTGAGGCGATGCCGCTAAGTCTTTGCAGGAAATTCAGTGCGGTGCGTTCCGCCTCGAGGATGCTGATGACGCTGCCGTCTATCGTGGCGGCGATGTCGCCCGGTTTTATCGCTGTCCCGTCTTTAATCAGGATATCGACCTGCAGCATGGGGTCGATGTGCTGGAAGACGCGTTTGGCTATCTCAATGCCGGCCAGGACGCCTTTTTCTTTTATTAACAGCCTGGCTTTGCCCGTCAGGTCGGTCGGTATCAGCGCTTCGCTGGTGACGTCGCCCTGTCCCGCGTCCTCCTCCAACGCGATGTCGATAACCGCGTCGATTTGTTTTTCCGTTAACTGCCCTGTACTCATTTCGCTATATCATCGCGCCGCAGGGCTACGCTGGCTTTGTTGACTCTCATTGACGTACCGGACTCGACTTTAATGACCACGCTGTCCTCGCTGACGCTTTCGACGGTCCCGTAAATGCCGCCGGCGGTAAT
The DNA here is from genome assembly GCA_001796495.1 of Chloroflexi bacterium RBG_13_51_18. Classification (GTDB taxonomy): domain Bacteria; phylum Chloroflexota; class Dehalococcoidia; order Dehalococcoidales; family RBG-16-60-22; genus RBG-13-51-18. The sequence continues at coordinate 9,395 of MGMR01000088.1, read as the reverse complement.
GACTTTATCGCCTCTTTGCAGCTCCTGCATCATCGTTTGGTGTTCCTTCTGGCGCTTGCGCTGCGGCCTTATCATCACGAAGTAAAACATGCCGAAAATCAGCACCAGGAAGACAAGCATCGGCCAGAGGCTGTCGAAGGTGCTCGGTTCCTCGGCGGTGCCGGTGGCATTCCCGCTTACAACGGTAGATGCCGGTGATAGGCAGCTTGCGCTTAACATCAGGACTGTGATAACCAGTCCCGCGATGAATCCTATTTTTAAAATGTTCTTCATTATTCCTCCGCTTTTTTGTTGGCCGACTCTATTTTACCCTGCAGCGACCATGCTGTCGTTTTATCTATCTTTACGTTAGCTAGCTTTCCGTAATAGCCATCGCCGCTGCTGAAAAATACCAGTTTGTCCGTACGGGTTCGACCGTACCATTTGCCTCCCTTTTTCTCTTCCACCAGTATCTCTAATGCCTCGCCCGCTAAAAGGGCGTTGATTTCCGACTGTACCCGCTCCTGGAGCTTTTCTATCTTGTTCAGCCTTTCCTTTTTCTCGCCGGGCGTTACGTCGTCTTTCATGTCTCTGGCGGCGGTCGTACCTGCCCTCGGCGAATAAGCTGCTACATGAACTGTATCAAACTTTATCTCGGAGAGCAAGTCGAAAGTCTCTTTAAACTGCCCCTCGCTCTCCCCCGGAAACCCCACGATGACATCGGTGCTGATAGCTATATCCGGCACCTTTTCTCTTACCTGCCGCACCAGCCGCCTGTATCGCTCTACCGTGTAGCCGCGCTTCATCGCTTTCAGGATTTCATCGCTGCCCGACTGCACCGGCAGATTGACCTGCTCGCACACCTTGTCCAGATTAGCTATTGCTTCGATGAGCTTTAAGCTCATGTCTTTAGGGTGATTGGTCAGGAAACGTAATCTTCCCAGCCCCTCTATTTTATTCAACTCGGCCAGCAAATCAGCGAGGTCCGGCTTTCCCTCCAGGTCGTGCCCGTAGGAGTCTACGTTCTGCCCCAGCAGGACCACCTCTTTAGCCCCCCGCCGCGCCAGTTCCTTCACCTCGCAGACTATTTCTTCCATGGGCTTGCTTCGCTCCCGACCGCGCCGGTAGGGGACGATGCAGTAGGAGCAGAAGTTGTCGCACCCCTGGCTAATGGGCACGTAAACACTGGGTGTTGGTTTTTGCGGCAGCGCCGACTCATCCGCCTTTTCCAGCCACGGCGGATATTCCCCCGCTCTAAAAAAGTGGTCGACATAAGGATAACTCTTACGCAAACGACTGGTATCGGTGTCCACCATGCAGCCGGTGAGGGCTAAAAGTATCTTCGGTCTTTCTTTCTTCAGGTGCTTGAGGTCGTGCAGCTTGTTTACCACTCTGTCCTCGGCGCTTTGCCGCACCACGCAGCTGTTCAGCACGATAAGGTCGGCGTCGTTAATGCTTTCCGCCGCCCCGTATCCCATCTCCTCGAAACGGGCCGCCATCCGTTCCGACTCCGCTTTATTCATCTGGCACCCGATTGTCCAGACATGATATTTGAGCATTTCCTGAATCCTTTGAAAAAAGTACCCCCTTCTGGGGGATTATGTGTGAATAGTATTACCTCATGGCGGAGGGGGAGGGATTCGAACCCTCGTCCCCAGTTACCCAGGGAAAGCGCTTAGCAGGCGCCCGCACTAGACCACTATGCGACCCCTCCAAGGTCCGGAAAAAGCGGTATTTTTAACTATTTTATGATAACACAATGCCCTATGCGGCTCAATGCAGATTCTGTGTTTGTCAGATGATAGGCTGTATACAACAAACCTGATATTTTTACTGGGAGGATTTTATATCAGCCGTCGCCCTATCTTATACCCATACTATTGCAGCGATGATTCCCAGTATCCCCAGTATTATCCCGATGACTCCTGCAATTAAATTTATGCTGCGTACCTGCCGCGCCTTCTTGGCTCCTTCCTCACCACCGCTATCCGCTATACCTTTTCCCGTCGTTCCCCGGTATAAATAGAATATCCCCAGGAGTGCCAGAATGATACCTAATATTAATCCAACTACGCTCATATTCACCCCTTTTCTTTATCCGGTTTATTGTCGTTCTTGGTTTTACTTTCTTGCCGCCCCTATTATTTCGCCCAGCCCCTTTATCCCCTCTTTCTCCATGAAGCTAATAATTCCTTCCAGCACGTCCAGCGCCGACCGTGGATTACTGTATGTCGCGCTCCCCACCTGCACCGCGCTCGCCCCCGCCATGATGAACTCCAGCGCGTCAAGTGCCGTAGCGATGCCCCCGCACCCTATCACCGGCACCTTTACCGCTCCCGCCACTTCGTAGACCATCGCCAGCGCCATCGGCTTAATCGCCGGGCCGGACAGCCCGCCGGTGATGTTTGCCATGATAGGTTTTCTTTCGACTATATCAATCGCCATGCCTTTGTAGCTGTTGACCAGTGAAATCGCGTCCGCGCCGGCGTCTTCTACCGCTTTAGCCACCCCCGCGATGTCCGCCGCGTTAGGTGTTAGTTTGACTAATATCGGCAGTGCTGTCGCCTTCCTGACCGCTTTAACCACCTCCGCCGCTGAACCCGCGTTCGCCCCGAAAGCCGCTCCTCCCGCTTGAACGTTGGGGCAGCTTATATTCACTTCCAACCCGCTGACGCCCTTGACCCCATCAAGCAGTCGCGCCAGTTCCCCATATTCTTCCACCGTGTCCCCGGCTATATTAACGATAACCGGTACTTTCCACCCCGCCCATATAGGTGCTTTCTCTCTGATAACCGCTTTCACCCCGATATTCTGCAGCCCTATCGAATTGATCACGCCGGAAGCCGTTTCTACCAGGCGCGGCTGCGGGTTCCCCTCTCTCGGTTTCAGCGTCGTGCCTTTACAGACGATTGCCCCCAGCCTTTGTATATCGAAGAGTTCGGCGTATTCTGTCCCGTAGCCAAATGTACCGGAGGCGGTCATTACCGGATTGGCTAATAAAAGGCCTTTTTTATTCCTTTGTGCTAATTGGAGTGACAGCTCTGGTGGCAATTCGTCGCCCTTCCTTTTCAGGATTCTTTCAGAAAGCTTACCAGACTATCTATCACGATGCAAGTAGATAAAGTATTAAAACATAATTAAGGGTAATCCCTTAATAATATAGGGTATAGCCATGCTGGTATGGGTATCCTGTGGATTGTAAGGTGTATGAGAAGGACAAATAATGACATCAGTTCTAACTTTCACCAGAGAATCATTGCTGGGCTTCAAAGCCCGCCGACTCCGCATCTCTGAAAATATCAGCCAGCAGGAAATAGCTGATAAAGCCGGCGTCCCTGTTGAGTCTGTTGACCTCTTTGAACATAACCTGCCCCTACCTCTGGATTACAAGCGCCGTATTCTCAAGGTATTGTGGGCTGAAAAAACCAAGAGGTGACGCTTATCGCGCCACCCCTATAGTTTAACTTCTATTCAGTCTTTCTTGATTAGGTGTATTTTCTTTAATACAACTTCCTGTTATTCCCGGTTATTCTATCGCTTATGATTTACATATTTATTTTGTTTACGTTGTCTTTAATGTAAGTTCACGTACGCGCTTACCCTGCCCGGGATTATCCGTTCGAAGATGAGTACTGGTCCTTCAGCGGGTTTTATCTCTAATGAGAACCTGTCGTAAGCCCCGAGGGAGACATTACCCGAAACCGGCATTAGTACATCCAGTTGGAATAATTCTGTCGGGTCAAGGATATTATCGTTATTAACCGTGGCCAATTTTGTTATTGTCCAGTTCATTGACGGCACAAGGTTCTCGTAGTCACTGTATGAGATTATCAGAATGCTGGTGTTCTCTGAAGTCGGGTTGAAATCCACCGGGCTGCCCGCCGCAGGGATGCCCACGCAGAAATAGATATGAGTGACTATACCACCCTCCATTTTCGCAATGACATTACCCTTTATTTCCACCACGCTCATCGTGGATTGCAGACCGGCGTTCATCGCTTCCTTGGTTTTTTGCGATGAAAACAGACCCGCAGATAGTACCACGTAAGCGAACACCGATGCTACGATGACAAATGCTATCAGGATGATAGCTGTCTCCAGGCCGGTGATACCCTCCTGTCTATCTTTTAATCTTTTCACAAACTTCTTCCACATCTTAGCGACCTCCTCTTCTTAAAAGAGTTAGACCACTGCCGTTGCAGTGATGATCTATCTTTTTGTTTTCTCCCGTTTCTTCATTCGGTAGTGTACTTAGAATAACAGCAGGGTGGTAACTAACACATAAATATCGCGGGCTATCATATAAATATTTCGTTACAGTTGCGCACTGTCCATATTGGGACTAAAGAAATTAAACGGATAGGAATAAGGTCTTGGGGATGTTTATAAACAAAGGATTGACAATATGGTTTATTTATGAATTTTACGGCAGGGAAAATGCCCTTTAGAAGGTTCGCTGCCGGATTTTCTTCCCGGATTCAGGCAGCACTGACCGCATAAAGGACTCTTCCGGCAGACCTCTTTAGCCAGGCGTACCAGCAGCGCGTGATATTCGTTGAATATCTGGACTTCAGCCGGCAGGTTCGCCATGAAAAGCCTCTGGAAAGCTGTATAGCTGTTGACGTTAGGGGCAAGTCCCAGGCGACTCATAATACGGCGGGTATAAGCGTCTATCACGAAGACTGGCTTGTTGCCCGCGTATAACAATATTGAGTCGGCCGTCTCCTCGCCGATGCCGTAAACATCAAGGAGTTTATGTCGTAGTTCTCCTGTATCTTGGTCAAAAAGCCTGTCAAGGTTGTCGTAATAATACTCTCCCAGCCACCCCGCAAAAGCCTTTAACTTGCGTGCCTTGGTATTATAGTATCCGCAGGAGTAAATCAGAGTAGCCAGCTTCTCTTGGGGCATCCGGCGTATCGCTCCTGCCGCAAGCGCCCCGGCTTTCTTTAGGTTTGTAATGGCTTTCTCGACGTTTGTCCAGGCAGCCGACTGTGTTAATATCGCGCCGACGATTACCTCGAAGGGTGTCTTGGCGGGCCACCAGTGCTGTGGGCCGTATTGCGCCAACAGGCGCTCGTAGATATCCAGGAGCGTACGCTTTACTTCTTGGTCATCCATGGCGGCACTCTGGCGTTTTCAACTGCGTCGATACCCGGTATATACGGCTTGATATCGATTACCGGTGTCCCGTCCATAGCGTCCAGTCCCTGCACCTTTAAAATGTTTTTACGTCTTTCCAGTAACCTGACAGTGGTTTTACCCAGCGGATTAGGGCGGTCCGGCGAGCGGCTGGCAAAAACGCCTACCGGGGTTGGCTCCACCCGGAACCTGGGACGCACTTTGAGGGGGAAGGGCAGACGGGACTTGTGCATGAAAAAAATAATGATAAGATGAGAAAAATCCTCGATATCGTCCAGCCCCTCGGCAAGGTCGGGATCGAGGATGATTTCGGATATTATATCCTTTGTATCGTGCCGGTCGCGTTTTTTTATCTCGTTCCGCACCGTGCCGATGGCTTTAAACTTGATTTCAGGCAATTTCTTCTTCATTCCGCTGCCGTTTTAACATTCTTAAAAAAGAAGGAGACTGATATTATAATCGGCCTCCTTGATTCTTGCTCTAGCCTTCCAGCGGCGTCAGCGTCAACAGCTTCTTGGCTATACCCGGGTACTTGGCGATGAAAACCAGCTGGTCTTCAACCAGCGGGTTCTGCGATTCCACGTTAGCGTATCTGACCAGTTCCAGGACTTCATTAGCTTTTTCTCTGTTTTGGAATTTAATAGGTACTGGTAGTTTGCTCATTACGTGGCTGAACCCGGAAATCCCGCCGTACTCGCCCGTGCTGATGGCCCGCCCGGTCTCGACGAACTCGGCATCGCCACGCCCCAGCTCCTCGTAATTATATAATTCGTAGTTTTCCGGGTCTTTAAGCACCCCGTCGGCATGTATGCCGGACTCGTGGGCAAAGGCGTTCGCACCCACCCCCGGCTGGTTGATAGGTATGGGCACATCGAAAGCATAGCTGGCAAACTTGCTTATCTTCCATGCCATGTTGAGCTTAACCGAACCCCCCAGTTCGTATTTCTTACCGGTATCTTTTGACTTGAGGATTGCCAGTATTATAGCCACGAGGTCGGCATTGCCGGCTCTCTCTCCGATGCCGTTGATGGTGGTATTGATGTAGGCATCCTGTCCCCCGTCGATAACGCCCATCGCTCCGGCTATCGAATTTGCCACCGCCATCCCGAGGTCGTTATGGCAGTGCAGTTCTATCGGCAGGCATAACTTTTCCGCCAGGATACGCCCGGCATTATAGATGGTGAAGGGATTATCGTAGCCCAGCGTATCGCAGTAGCGGATTCGTTCGGCGCCGTGTTCCTTAGCCGCCAGCCCGAACTCGATTAGGTATTCGATGTCTGTTCTCGAGGCATCTTCGGCATTGACCCCTATCGACTCCGGTTCGTGGGCGCGGGCGGCATCTACCGCATTGGTCATGTCCTTAATAATATCTTTGCGTGTTTTCCTACCCTGGAATTTGCCGTTAATCATCTGGTCTGACGTTGATATGGAGAGATTGAGGTGTTTGATTTTCGGCACGTTTTTATAAGTAGTCTCTACATCGCCGGGAATTGCTCTTATCCAGCCCCCCAGCCGCAGCGGTTTGATAACGCCTATCTCCGCCAGTTCCAGGTTGGCGTTGAGGTAATTGATTTCGTGCCTTGTCGTGGGAAACCCGAATTCTGACTGGAATACCCCCATATCGTTGAGATATATGTTAATCATGGTCTTTTCCAGCTTGGAAAGACCCAGCTTGGCGGTCTGTACGCCGTCACGGTTGGTAACGTCTAATAAATAAATTTTTGGCATGTGAACCTCCCCTCCGGATGACTATCCTCGTAGTATAGTCCCGACTCCATATTATCATAAGGTAATCATAACGGGCAATCAAATCCCCGTATAAAACAATAGAAAAGCACCTCCCTTTCCCCCGTTTGACACCCCAATAGGCTAATGGTAAATTTAAACCGATGAATGTCGGCGTAGCTCGTGTCAGCCTGCGCATCCCGGAAAACATGGACCTCAAGGGAAAGCGTCAGGTCATCAAGTCCATCATCGGTCGTGTTAAGTCCCGCTTTGATGTCGCCGTTGCTGAAGTCGATGATAACGATAGCTGGCAGGCTGCTGCTATCGGCATCTGCTGCATCAGCAATAATAAGCGCCACAGCAACGAGGTTTTATCTAAAGTGGTGTCCTTTATAGAAAAAAGCCGCTTCGATATAGAGTTCCTCGACTATTCCATCGAGATTATAGATATATAAGGTAGTTATTCATGGAAATCCAGGCTTTCCTCAACCATATCCGCTCGCGGACCGGCTATGAAAACCAGATAGCCCATATCGAGCACATTGCCCCCCGCCGCCCCTCCTACGGTAAGCTGGACGAGCCTTTAGTCCCCGCCCTGCAGGACTGCCTTGATGCGCACGGTTTCTCCCGTCTTTATTCTCATCAGGCTCTAGCCGTGAACCATGTCCGCGACGGGAAAAACGTTATCATCGCCACCTCCAGCGCCTCCGGCAAGAGCCTCGTTTACAACATCGCCGTTGTGCAGTCGATTCTCACCGGACCCGCCACCCGCGCCCTCTATCTTTTCCCCACCAAGGCCCTCGCCCAGGACCAGCTGCGCAAGCTGCATGAGCTTTTTTCGCCCGACCTTCTGCCTCCGGAGTCCCTCGCCACCTTCGACGGCGATACGCCGCGCTCGGAGCGGGCGGACGTTAGAAGATACGGACGCATTATACTGACGAACCCCGATATGCTGCACGTCGGCATCATGCCCAATCACCAGTCGTGGGCGTCTCTATTTCGCCATCTCAAGTACGTCGTCGTCGATGAAGCTCATATCTACCGCGGCGTTTTCGGCTCTCACGTCGGGGGTGTTTTACGCAGATTGCGCCGACTCTGCCGACTTTATGGCTCTTCCCCCCAGTTCATCCTCTGCACCGCCACCGTCGCTAATCCCGGCGAGCACGCTTTAGCCCTGACCGGCCTCCCCTGTGAGGTCGTTGATAATGACGGCTCTCCCCGCGGCTGGAAGGACTTCGTTTTCTGGAATCCCCCCCTTATCGACGAGAAGAAGACAGCCCGTCGCAGCGCCCACTGGGAGTCCACCAACATTTTTACCGAGCTTATGCTGCAGGGCTCCCGCACCCTTACCTTTACCCGCACCCGCCGCCTTACCGAGCTTATTTATATTTACGCCCGTGACCGCCTGCGGGAAGAAAGCTACGAGCTTTCCCGTCTGGTCATGCCTTACCGCGGCGGCTATATGCCGGAAGACCGCCGCCGCATTGAGCAGGAGCTTTTCGGCGGAAAGCTTTTGGGCGTGGTGGCCACTAACGCTTTAGAGCTTGGCATCGACAGCGGTGGACTGGAAGCCACGATTCTGGACGGCTACCCGGGCAGTATTTCCTCCACCTGGCAGCAGGCCGGCCGGAGCGGTCGCAGCCAGGGGGAGTCTTTAAGCTTTCTGGTCGCCTGGGATAATCCCCTCGACCAGTATTTTATGCGCCACCCGTCCGAATTTTTCCAGAAGGGTTTCGAGCACGTTCTGGTCAATCCTTCCAATCATTATATTCTCCAGGCACACCTGCTCTGCGCTGCCTGGGAGCGACCTTTAGATAAAACCGATGAGCCTATTTTTGGTAACGACTTCATAAAAGAGCGCGACGCTTTAGCGGAAGAGGGGCAACTCCGCGAGAAACGTAATAAGTGGTATCTCGCCCCATCCATTTCCTACCCCGCCGGGAAAATTAATATCCGCTCCTCATCGGGTGAGGACTACGCCGTCGTCGATGTCTCCACCGGCTCGCTGATGGAAACCGTGGAGAGTTCCGTCGCCTTTTTCCAGGTGCACCCCGGTGCTATCTATCTCCACCAGGGGGATTCTTTCCTTATTAGTAAGCTGGACCTGACCAACCGCGTTGCCTACGCCGAGCCCACCCGTGCCAACTACTATACAGAAACCAAGGAAATCCACGACCTGCATGTGCTTGAGGTTAAAAATACAAAGACCGTCGGTCCCGTCAACGTTAGCGTCGGGGACGTAGAGGTCACTATCGACGTCGTTGGTTTTAAGAAGTACCGCCAGTTCTCTGAGGAGGTTATCGGCGAGGAGCCTTTAGACCTCCCCACCATCCGCTTCAATACCGTGGCGCTCTGGTTCGATATCCCCCCGCGCGCCATCGCCCGTATCGCGGAAAAAGCGCAGGACTTTGCCGGAGGCTTACATGCCACCGAGCATGCCGCTATCGGCATTTTGCCCCTCTTTGCCCTCTGCGACCGTAATGATATCGGCGGCGTTTCCACTCCGATGCACCCCGATACCGGCAGGGCGCAGGTCTTTATCTACGAAGCCT
>MGMR01000087.1:9100-9743 GCA_001796495.1 Chloroflexi bacterium RBG_13_51_18 | reverse complement strand
TTGATTTACTTGGGTGTTTAGTAAAAAAGGGAATTATTAGCGATTCATTGGCAATAGAGGAGTATGGAGGCGCAGCGATACTAAAGTGCTGGTATCAATTAAAAGAATACATTGATGAAAGGCGTGTTGAGCAGGGCATATATTGTAAATATGTTGAATATTTAGCAAAAATGACTGTTACATACCAACTTAAGAATGAACCTAAAAAAGAATGGATACGTTTTTGGATAGGAGATCTAATTAAAAGAGAACAATACGCCTACAATTTAGTTCACATATTAAGACACGAATTAATTCCGTCTCGTGTAAGTTTATTGGTAATTCTTATTATTAGGTTCTTTAAAGTTGTTAGGTTGAAGCAAAAGTTTTATCTGTTTCGAGTATCATTTTACTCTTTGTTCCATCGATACCCATTTTCTGTCTTAAGACTTGTCCTGAAAGAATAAAAAAAAAAATGACAAAGCACCATAACCAATAAAAAGGAGTCTTAAATGAAAAAGAAAATAGTGTTAGCCTTGGTAACAGTCGTGTTGCTGCTCTCTATCGTCCTCAACGGCTGCGCTTCCGGCGGCGTTGCCCAGGAAAAGTATGACCAGGCTGTCGCCCAGCTGGCGGATGCCCAGTCCCAGCTTAACAAGGCCCT
>MGMR01000087.1:6816-9085 GCA_001796495.1 Chloroflexi bacterium RBG_13_51_18 | reverse complement strand
CCTTCAGGATGAAAAAGACCAGCTGGACTTTATCTATCAGGATACCGTGGGCCAGCTTTCCGGTGTCACCCAGCAGTATTATGACCTCAAGGCCCAGTACGAGTTCGTCGGCCTTACCACCGCGGAAGTTGCGGAAAAAATTGTTCAGAACTACCATGCCACCCACGTTTACAGCACCTTTGACATGTTTATCTGCGGGGATATGTCCGCAGAAGTCTGGAACATGCTCAAGGCCCAGGGTATCAGTGCCCGTGTTGTGGTCGGCAATATCGACGCGCAAATCACCGGTATCCTCCAGTCGGACCATGCCTGGGTTCTCGCCGAGGTCGCCCCGGGTGAATACCTTGCTCTGGAGACCACCGCCGGTTATGTGGTTGCCAGGACGGAAAACCAGCTTTATTATCGCGGCTGGTATTTCGATAGCCCCGCCGACCTCAAGTCCAACAACGACCTTATTAAAGAGTATAATTTGAGAGTTGAGTTCAGAAATCTGCTGGCCAATGAAGTGAATAATGCTCAAACCCTTTATAACAACTCGTCAACCCAGGCGGAAGCTGATAAGTGGCTGGCGCTTTATACCAAGCTCAAGGAACTCAAAGATGCCCAGGAAGCTCTTTTAACTACTCTGATGAATCAGATAAATCAGCTTGCCACGCAACTTTAATAAAGAGAGGAGACGCACGTGCGCGTTTCAAAGCTGTTGAGCAAGACTTTAAGAGAAGTCCCCGCTGATGCGGATACTATCAGCCATCAGTTGATGGTCAGGGCGGGCTTAATTAATCAGCTCGCCGCCGGTATCTATTCCTACCTCCCCCTCGGCTGGCGGTCGTTAGAAAAGATAGAAGCCATTTTCCGCGACGAGATGGATAAAATCGGCGGGCAGGAGCTGCATCTGCCCGTCCTTCAGCCGGACGAGCTTTGGGCCGGGCGCATGAGTGATGTGCGCTTTACCCTTTTCGACCGGCGGGAGCGCAAGCTAACTTTAGGCCCCACCCACGAAGAGGTATTTACTTCGCTGGCGGCGCGCTATGTCCAGAGCTACCGCGATTTACCCTTGATGCTCTATCAGATACAGACCAAGTTCCGTGATGAGCCGCGCCCCCGCGGCGGTCTTATCCGCGCTCGTGAGTTCTCCATGAAGGATGCTTATAGCTTTGATATTGATGATGCTGGACTGGACACTTCCTTCGAAAACATCCGCCAGGCGTACCTAAATATCTTTAAGCGTTGCGGCTTGCCCGTCATGGTCGTTGAGGCGGATAGCGGCGCTATCGGCGGCAAAGATTCCCGCGAGTTTATGGTCATCGCCGAAAGCGGCGAAGATGAAATTATCTATTGTGAGGGTTGCGGCTACGCCGCCAACGGCGAGAAAGCCGTCAGTGTCAAAGAAAAAATCGATGGCGGCAAGCCACTGCCTCTCGAGCCCGTCGCCACCCCCGGCATGAAATCTATTGAAGATGTAGCCGGTTTTCTTAAAGTGTCCCCCTCCCGCACCCTGAAAGCCGTCTTCTATATCGCCGATGGCTCTTTCGTCTTCGGCGTTATCCGCGGCGACCTCGCTGTTAATGAGACCAAGCTCAAGAACCACCTGCATTGTACCGACCTTCGCCTGGCTACAGAAGAAGAGGTTATCGCTGCCGGTATTGTGCCCGGCTCTGCCTCCGCGGTTGGGTTGAAGGGCGTTAAGGTCATCGCCGACGACTCCGTGTCGTCGGGTGCGAATTTCGTTGCCGGCGGCAACAAGCCGGATACTCATATCAAGAACGTCAACTATCCTCGCGACTTTAAGGCGGATATCGTGGCCGATATCGCTTCCGCCCGCGCCGGTGATAAATGTGCTAAATGCGGCGGTGGCCTTACCTCCAAGCGCGGCATTGAGGCGGCGCATATCTTTAAGCTGGGGACGATTTACAGTAAGCAGTTCAACGCCAATTACCTTGATGAAAAGGGCGGGTCACATCCCATCGTTATGGGCTGCTACGGCTTTGGCCCCAGCCGCTTGCTGGCTACCGCTGTCGAGCAGAACCACGATGACAAAGGCATTATCTGGCCGGTTTCTATTGCGCCTTATCACGTCTATCTCTGCCCGCTCTACCGCGAAGACTCCAAAGTAGCGGAAGTCGCTGAAAAGCTTTATAAGGAATTGGAGGCGGCGGGTATTGAAGTCCTTTTTGACGACCGCCAGGAGTCCCCCGGCGTTAAGTTCAATGACGCCGACTTAATCGGTCTTCCCTTCCGCCTTACCGTCAGCCCCCGCACTTTAGAGAAA
>MGMR01000087.1:0-6782 GCA_001796495.1 Chloroflexi bacterium RBG_13_51_18 | reverse complement strand
AATCTCAAATCGTATCCCAGGCGGAGATAATAAACAAGCTTAAGGCATCTCTCTAAAAACATATTTGAAACCCTCACTTACTTTCCGCTATAATAATCCTCAAATGCCCCCCATAATATCCGTCCAAAACCTCCGCAAGACCTACGGCAAAACTGTCGCCGTTGATGATATTTCTTTTGAAGTCTCCAAAGGGGAGATTTTCGGTTTCCTCGGCCCCAACGGCGCCGGCAAGACCACCACCGTCGAATGTCTCCAGGCGCTAAGAAATCCGGATTCCGGAAATATCAGTGTTCTCGGTCTCGACCCCCTCCGGCAGGCACAGGAATTGCGCCGCCGCGTCGGCTCCCAGCTCCAGGAATCGGCTCTCCCCGACCGTATAAAAGTCTGGGAGGCTTTAGACCTCTTTGCCTCCGTCGCCGATGACGCTCTGGACTGGCATATCCTTTTAGACCAGTGGGGGCTCGCTGAAAAACGTAAAGCTGGCTTTCATAGTCTCTCCGGTGGACAGAAACAGCGGCTTTTCATAGCTTTATCTCTCGTCAACAACCCGGAAATCGTTTTCCTCGATGAAATGACCGCCGGCCTCGATCCCGCCGCCCGCCGTGTCGCCTGGGACCTTATTCGCGCCGTCCGCGATAGGGGCACTACTGTCGTGCTGGTCACGCACTTTATGGACGAAGCGGAAAATCTCTGCGACCGCGTGGCTATCGTTGATAAAGGAAAAATCATCGCCTCCGATACCCCCCGGGGGCTTATCGCCAGCCACGCCACCGGGGTGCGGGTGCTTTTTTCTACGGATAAACCGGACCTTGCTTTTTTGGATAAGGTATCGGGCGTTAAAAACGTATCGCGAAAGGGCGATAGGGTCGAGGTCGAGGGTTCTGGTCCTTTGCTGGCTCTGGTAGCGGCGGCTCTTGTGGAACACGGCATTGTCCCCGCCGACCTTCGTGTCGAACAGCCATCTCTTGAAGATGTTTTCCTGAAAGTGACCGGCCACACTGTCGGAGAGTAATTGTAATATGCGTACTCTATATAAATTGACCTGGGTGGAAATCAAGCTCTTCATCCGTGAGCCGATGACCGTAGTGTTCACGCTGGCCCTGCCGATTATCTTTCTGTTTGTCATGGGCGGCGTCTTTGGCAATACCCCCGAACCATCTATCTATCGCGGCGTCGGCGCCATGAACTACTATATGCCGTCCTACTACGGGCTGGTCATGATGGCCATCGGCACCGTGGCTCTGCCTCTGCACCTGGCCGGTTACCGTGAGCGCGGCATCCTGCGTCGTTTCCGTGCTTCCTCGTTTTCGATATGGGCGGTGCTGGGTTCGCAGCTTTTGGTCAGCGTCATTATCGCTGTACTTGGTAGTCTGCTGGTTACTGTTCTCGGTTTTGCCACTTATCGTCCGGATACGCCGGAAAACATTCCCCAGTTGATTGCGGCGTTCCTGCTCGGCGTGGCCTGTTTTACCGCTTTTGGGTTCTTCCTTGGTGCCGTCTTGCCCTCCACCCGCGCTGCCCAGGGGATTGGCTTAATTCTGTTTTTCGTGATGATGATTCTGGGCGGCGCTGGCCCCCCGCCCGAGGTTATGACCGGTGTTATGAGTGTTATCGGTGATCTCACCCCTCTGCGATATGTTATCCTGACCCTGCAGAACGCCTGGTTGCCCGGCCCCGGTTTTGACTGGCATACCAGCGCCTCTTTAATCACAGCTGGAATCACGGTAGTCTCGGCGTTATTAGCCGCCCGCTTTTTCCGCTGGGAGTAAAAACGCGTTGCTTGCCCTGAGCGGAGCCGAAGGGTCATTGCGAGTCCTTCCGCAGAAGGACGTGGCAATCCCTATTTTTATACTGGTTGTTTGACCGCTTTTACCGCGGATACTCTGATGCTTTTTATCGAGCTTGCCACGTCCCGCATCTGTTCCGGTGTCATCTTCAAGCTCTCCACGATGGACGACGCTATCGGGTCGCTCTCCAGAGAATCTAACGCGATGCCGGTCTCATCGGCCACTCTTACGTTAGTGAACCCCGCGTCTTCGATAGCCCCAAGGTATTCGTTTTCTAATGCCGCCCCCGCAATACACCCGATATATGCCATGATTGATTCCCTGATAAATTCCGGGAGAGCTTTTGTCAAAACAATATCGGATACCATCAGCCGTCCCCCCGGTTTCAGCACGCGATAGGCTTCTTTAAACACTTTTTTCTTATCCGGCGCCAGGTTAATGACGCAGTTGGATATGATGATGTCCGCTGTATTGTCCGGCACAGGCAGATTTTCTATCTCTCCCAGCCTGAACTCTACATTGTTATAATTGCCATTGCGGGCGTTCTCCCTGGCTTTTTCCAGCATCTCCGGCGTCATGTCAACTCCGATGATCCTGCCTTTTCCCCCCACCCTCTTCGCCGCCAGGAAACAATCGAACCCCGCCCCCGACCCCAAATCTATTACAGTTTCACCCTCTTTTAACGAGGCCAGTGCTATCGGGTTGCCGCACCCCAGCCCCAGGTTGGCTCCTTCGGGGACGTTATTCACGTCGTCTTCACTGTAGCCGATGCTTTTGCTGATATCTTTAGTGGATTGGCTGCTGTTGCAGCAGGATGTGTTGCCGGTATTGCAGCAGGAGCTGCCTTCCTTAGCTATTTCGCCGTATTTTTCCCTGACCGACTTCTTAATTTCCGTTTCTTTCATTGCTTTGCCTCTTTCTATTTCTTGAAGACTTCTTCCATCATCGGCCCCAGCATCCCCTTGACCATCTCGGAAAAGGTCTCCGCTTTAATCAGGCTGATGCAGCAGGTCTGGCCGTCTTTCTGCATGCTGACCACCGCCAGTTTATCCCCGGGATGAATACCTGCCTTGTCTCTAAGCTCTTTAGGCAGCACCATCTGCCCTCGCTCGTCTATGCTAACCATTGCCTCTACCTTGCAGCACTCTGCCGGTGAACAGCAGTTTTCTTTTTTCTCCCCTTTTGCCATATTCCACTCCTGTAATAAATATTAGAATAATCAGAAAAATCAGAATATACTGATATTATACAGAAATATAAACCCGTTGTCAATATTTTTTGGAGGAAAATATTTAGATAAAAGTTAAGTGTGTCGTTATTACCGTAGCGTCGCCCCAAGCTCTTTAGTGAGCCTCGCCAGGACCTGCTCCTGTACCTTGTTGACCTCTTCGTCGGTCAGTGTATGGTCGCTCGATTGATAGACCAGCCGGTACGCCAGCGACTTTTTACCTGCGGCTACCTGCTTGCCGGCATACACGTCGAAGAGTTCAACCTCCCTTATCAGCGAGAAGCTCTTTATAATATCCAGTATCCTCTGGTTGGTGATATCGGCGTCGATGACCAGCGCCATGTCCCTGACGATACTGGGGAAGCGCGGTATCGGTTTATACATCTTGACGTGCGCGGCTAGAGGCAGCAACGCTCTAAGGCTTATTTCGAACACGCACACCGTCCCTTCTATTTCGAAGGCATCCGCTACCTTCGGGTGTACCTCCCCGATAACGCCCAGCTTAATCTTCTTACCATTTTTTTGTGCGGTAACAGCCGCCTGTCGCGCCGGATGCAGACCTTCGTCGCTGCTGTTCTCAAAACTGACCTCTATACCCAGGTATCGGAACAGCCCCTCCGTTACCCCTTTTACATCTTGAAAATCGTAGTTGCTTTCGCCCCCCAGCCACGACTGCTCCACCCGCCTTCCGTTCATTACGCCGCACAGGATTTCCGGCTCATCGGGCAGGTCGTTCCCTCTGCCAACGAACACCTTGCCGACTTCAAAAAGTGCTATTCCGCCTTCCTCGTGGCGCCGGTTGGCTGTCAGTGTGGCAAGTAGATTGCCGCGCAAACTCGACCGCAGGTATTCCTGTTCCTCCGTCATGGGATTGGCAATGTGCACGGGCTTTGGTTCTGGTATGTGAGGTTCGGCATATACTTTGCTCATCATATCCAGGCTGGTCAATGTGTAGGTCATGACTTCCTGGAAGCCCATTCCGGCCAGCCCCCGTCCGATGGCTTTCTTTAGTGTGAGTTCCGGATTTTGGTCCGGCACTGGTATTGTATCCCTGAATAAAGTAGTCGGTATCTTTTCGTAGCCGTGAACTCGCGCCACTTCCTCTATCAGGTCTACATCCAGCCTGATATCGCTGCGCCAGTAGGGTGCCGTGCCGGTCACTTTCGTGCCGTCGGCTTTACAATCGATATCGAGGGCTTTGAGCGCTCTTAATATCTGGTCTACACTGTACTCAACCCCGAGGACACGTTTTACTTTCTCCGCGGTGAACGTAATCGGCTGAAGCTCCTTTTTCCCCGGATAAACGTCAATAATCCCTTTAGCCGCTTTGCCCCCGCCCAGTTCCGCGATTAGTTGTGTGGCGTGCTTCAAAGCCGGTATCGTTAGCCCCGCGCTGATGCCCCGCTCGAACCTTGTCGAGGCTTCGCTGGTCAGACCTAGGTGATGGCTTGTATAGTGCAGGCTGGCGGCATTAAAGCTGGCCGCTTCCAGTAAAATCGACGTTGTTTCTTCGGTCACGTCGCTGTTCAGCCCCCCCATCACCCCCGCAATGGCTACCGTTCTCTCGCTGTCACCGATGACCAGCATATCGCTGGTAAGTTCGCGTTCGTTCTCGTCGAGAGTATAGAATTTCTCGCTGTCCTTCGCCCTTCGCACGATGATTTTCTTGCCCCTGAGCTTTTCATAGTCGAAGGAATGCAGCGGCTGCCCGTACTCCAGCATCACGTAGTTCGTGATATCGACGATGTTATTGATGGGACGCTGCCCGCCGGCAATCAGGCGTTCCTGCAGCCACGCCGGCGACTCTTTAATCGTGACGTTGGTAATCAGGCTGGCGCAGTACCTTGGGCAGAGCTCGCTGTCGATTATTTCCACGGACGCCTGTTTTTCAATCGGTTCGCCTGTTTCTTCGTATGATACTTCGGCAATGTTTGTTTTTTGACCGCATATTGCGGCAACCTCGTGGGCTATGCCCGTCACCGAAAGGCAGTCAGGCCGGTTGGTTGTAATATCTATATCCAGCACCGTATCGCCCATGAAATCGGCCAGCGCCGTCCCCGCCGCCGCTTCTCTGGAAAGCACCAGTATGCCCTCGTGGCTGTCTGAGATACCCAGCTCTCTCTCCGAGCAAATCATGCCCCGGGATTCCACCCCCCGTATCTTGGCGGCTTTTAGCTCTTCTAATTTCCTGCTTTCGGGATGTATCAGCCGCGCGCCCACCCGTGCGAAGGCTATTTTATCGCCGCAATTCAGGTTCGGTGCCCCGCAGACGACAGTTTCCTGTTCTTTGCCCAGGTTGACTGTCGCCAGCTTTAGCCGGTCGGCGTTGGGGTGCGGGTTGATGGCCGTAATCTCCCCGATGATTACGTTATCCCAGCTGCCGCCGGTGGTTATAATCTCACTCACCTCGAGTCCGGCCATCGTTAACCTCTCCGCCAGCTCCGCCGCTGGCAGGGTGACCTTTACATAATCATTAAGCCACTTTAACGGTACTTTCATTAAAACATCCAATTACCAAGATACAAATTACAAACAAATCTCAATGCCCAATTACAAATAACAAACGTTTAATGATTGGAATTTGTTATTTGTAATTGTTTGTTTATTGTGTCTTGTGATTTGGTTATTTACCTTCCTTACTCCTAAAACTGCCTTAAAAACCTCAAGTCGTTATTATAAAGAAATCTAATATTATCGATGCCGTAGCGCTGCATCGGCATCCGCTCGAGTCCCAGCCCGAAGGCAAAGCTGGTATATTCCTCCGGGTCGATGCCTCCCCGCCGCAGCACATCGGGATGCGTCATGCCGCAACCTCCCAGTTCCAGCCAGCCGCTGTTCCCGCAAACTCGGCAGCCGGAGCCTTTGCAGACGATGCAGTCGATGGCGATTTCCCCACCCGGCTCAACGAATGGGAAGTAGTCGGTGCGGAACCTCGCCTTCCTTTCCCCCCCGAAATACCGCCGCACAAACTCGAAGAGTACCCCTTTCAGGTCTCCCATGGTAATATTCTTGTCTATGGCCAGCCCGTCTATATTATGGTATATATTAAGATGGGTGGCGTCGGTCGCCTCGTAGCGGTAGACCCGTGCTGGTTCAATTGTTCTGATGGGTGGCTTCATCGTCTCGCATATCCGGGCGCTGACGGCCGTTCCGTGTGTCCGTAAAAGCTGTTTTCCTTTTTCTCCGGGTGGTGCGTCTATCCAGTAGGAAGACATGGTGTCGCGAGATGCGTGTTCGGGGGGTATATTCAGTGCCTCGAAGTTATAATAGTCCCACTCCACGTCCGGACCTTCTTTTACCTGAAATCCCATTGATACAAAGATGTCGCAAATTTCTTCGATTGCCTCGGTGATGGGATGACGTCGACCCACGCTGTAAGGTCTCCCCGGCAGGCTTATATCGATGGACTCTTTTTGCGCCACCGATTTTAGTTGTACATCACGGAGCAACTTCCCCTTCTCTACGGCGCTGGTTTCCAGCAGGTTCTTCACCTGGTTCGCCGCCGCGCCAACCGCTTTCCTTTCCTCGATGGAAAGACTTGCCAGTCCCCGCAGTATCTGCGTCAGCGGGCTTTTCTTGCCGAGGTAATGGACGCGCCAGCTTTCGAGGTCTTTGACGGTTTCAATCCCCCCGAGCTGCTTCAGGGCTTCTGTTTTGATTTTTTCTATTTCATTCTGCATTTTTTTGCCCGTTAAAAAAATCCCCTTCCGCAATAGAGGGAAGGGGAATGAAAGATTCTAAATTACTGGAGAATCCGGTTCCTTCAG
>MGMR01000086.1:36030-36148 GCA_001796495.1 Chloroflexi bacterium RBG_13_51_18 | reverse complement strand
GACCCGCAGTGAACGTAAAGCATTACCTGCCCCACCCGCTCGATGCCCATTACTTTTGCGATTTCGGTGTCGTATATCTCATCGACGACCGCTACTTCGAGGAAATGGTTGCCGGAAC
>MGMR01000086.1:25649-35852 GCA_001796495.1 Chloroflexi bacterium RBG_13_51_18 | reverse complement strand
GCATCGCTGCCACACCGCCGATTGCAAAGCCGTAGCCCCAGTGGATGTCCGGCATGGCTAAAGAATACCCCACGATGCCCGGCAGGAAAGCCACGTTGGCTACCTGATCCAGGGCTTGCTCCTCTAAAATATGCGGCAGCATCCCCTCGTCAGTATAGATAAGCCCGTCCACGCGCATGCCCGGCTTGTAGCTTTTGGGAATACGCCAGCGGTATTCGTCGACTTTTTCCAGCTTGCCGCTCCATTTAGGCATCGCCGCACTTCCTACACATCAAAAATAACCTGCACCCGGTTTTTCGCTTTGTCCACCTCCAGCATATGGTAGGTGGCCGACTTTATTCCTGTTTTAAGATGGTGACGGGAGGCATCGTATTTCTCCCCATAACAAACCGCTTCCAGATGGTCATCCCCTAACTCTACTATATCGAATTTCTTGAACAGCAGCGTCTCCACGTCGAAGTAGTAAAGCAGGCTGTTCAGCCACTCGAAGAGCAGGCTTTCGGCGTCGTCTTCTTTTATCCGGATACGCCGCGACTCTACTTCTTTCACCGCATTTAGGTCTGCGATGATGGAGAACATGCCGTAAGCCGCGTTGGCGAAGGCCCCGGCTAAATCTTTACCGTAAGCCGCCAGCCCCATGTCCGCCGTATGCTCTATAAGCTCGTATTTCTTCATTTTGCGCAATTGCGTAACCACTCAAATGAGCATTTACGCTTCTAAACCCCCTCCCGTGAGATTTTATAATATCTCCATTTAGGCAAGTTGTCAAAGCACCGCCCATATTGTTTATAATATAATCGCAATAAATGGTAGGCCCCTTGAGAGGAATCAACCATGAATGAAGCTTCCCGTGAGGTATTCTGGAATATCAGCCTTCAATGGCCCATGTATGTCCTGGCCACTATCGGCTTCGGGTTGCTCCTTTACGGTGTCTTTATCCACATAAAACGGTTGAGGGTCGGTCTGCCGTCCGACCGCGCCGGAAGCTGGTGGAAAAGGACTACTTCCTTTGTCTCTCTCGCTGTTGTTGACGGCCTGCTTCATCGCAGGTTCTTCGGAGTCGATAAGCCCTTAAGGCCCCGCGAGTTTTTCCCGGGCCTGATGCACTTTCTCATTTTCTGGGGTTTCATTATTTTTCTTCTCGCAACTATCGTCGGTTCTGCGGAACAGATTTTAAGAGGCAACGTCTATCTGGCTTTTTCCTTGATTGTGGACGTATTCGGCATACTGGCAACTATCGGCGTGATTTTGGCTTTGTTCCGACGCTATATCTGGAAGCCGAAACGACTCGATAACCGGTGGGAAGACCTGACTGCCCTGCTGATTATCCTGGTTACCATCCTCACCGGCTTCGTCGTCGAAGGTCTGCGTATCGCCGCTACGGAACTCCAGACGAACCCGGGCTGGGCAGTATGGTCACCGGGCGGCTGGGTGCTTGCCAAAGCTTTTTCAGGCGCTTCTGATGCGACTTTACGCGGATGGCACATAGGAATATGGTGGTTCCATGTCGTCTTTTCCTTCGGTCTGTTCGCTTACCTCGCCCTGGTAAACTCGCGTCTATTCCATATTCTCTGGGACCCCGTTAATATATTTTTTAGAAACCTCGGCCCCCGCGGCGCGCTGGCCCCTATCGACTTCGAGAAAACGGAGTTATTTGGCGCTAGCAAAATCGAAGACTTCACCTGGAAGCAGATCCTTGACCTCGATGCCTGTACCCGCTGCGGCCGCTGCCAGGATGCCTGCCCGGCTTACTTTAGCGGTAAATCGCTCAATCCCAAGCAGGTTGTCCTGGACCTTAAAGACCACCTTTATGATGTTTATCCCGGCAAGTTCTCGTTAAAGGCAGCATCGTCCCGTAAAGAAATGCTCGGCGAGGTCATTACCGAAGAGGTTATCTGGGACTGCACCACCTGCCGCGCCTGCCAGCAGGCCTGCCCGGTCTATATCGAGCACGTCGATAAAATAATTGATATGCGCCGCAATCTGGCGATGGAAAAAAGCAAATTCCCGGAAGCCGTCCGGGAAGCCCTTAAAAGCCTCGGCACACGCGGTCACCCTTACCGCGGCACCACTGCCACCCGGACGACCTGGTGTGATGGTCTGCCAATAGACACCGTTTCTGATGCTCAAGACATCGATGTTCTCTACTGGGTGGGCTGCTCCGCCGCTCTGGACGACCGCAATATAAAAGTGGCGCGCGCCACCGTTAAAGTGCTTCGGGCCGCCGGCGTTAAATTCGCCATCCTCGGCGATGAAGAGGCCTGCTGCGGCGACCCCGCCCGCCGGATTGGTGATGAGTACCTTTTCCAGACCATCTGCCGGCAGAACATCGAAATTCTAAAGGGGCACAACGTGAAAAAGATTCTGACCTCCTGCCCCCACTGCTTTAACAGCCTTAAATATGAGTACCCGCAGTTCGGCGGCAATTATGAGGTCGTGCACCATACCCAATTCCTTGCGGAGCTTTTGAAAAACGGCCGACTCAATGTCAAAAACCCCACCTCCCTTAAAGCCGCCTACCACGATTCCTGTTACCTCGGCCGCTATAACGATGTCTACGACGAGCCGCGCGAAATCCTTAAAGCCGTCAGCGGCAATGTTGTTGAACTGCCGCGCCGCCGGTCGGACAGCTTTTGCTGCGGGGGCGGGGGCGGCCATATCTGGATGGAAGAAGACCCTGAAAAGCGCGTCAACAACCGCCGGGTGGAAGAAATTATTAAAGCCGGCGTAAAGTGCGTGGCGACCGCCTGTCCCTACTGCCTCACCATGTTCGATGACGGACTTAAAGCTAAAGGGGCGGAGGAGACGGTCAAAGCGCTGGACTTAAGCGAGTTGCTTGCGGAGTCCTTAGAAGATAGCAAATGAGCAAGCACGTAATTGCGCAACTGCGCACTTGAGTGATTACGCCCTTGAAGGCAGCGTTACCACTACCGTGCCGGTGACCGTCTTTTCGCCCTGCGGGTTTTCCGCCCAGATTTCTACTCTGGCCAGGTTCCTGTCTTCTTCGGTATATTTCTTGGTCACTTTACCGTTGCAGATAATGTCCTCGTGGACTTTATTCATGCCCCGGTAGCTGCCGTTGAGTTTTAACAGAGTCCCCTTTTCCCCCAGCCAGTCGGTCACCATCTGGCCCAGGAAGGAAAGCGTCAGCCACCCGTGCACTATCACCCCCGGCAGCCCGTTGGCTATAGCGAAGTCCTTATCGTAGTGTATCTGGTAATAGTCCCCGGAGGCGCCGGCGTACTTCACCAGCTGCATGGTCGTAGGGTATTTCACCAGCGCCGGTATTTCGCTGCCCGCCTCGATATCTTCGTAATAGACCTGTCCTGCCATATCTTTCCCCTAATATTTGATATATGTATTCTTCCCCTTGACCGCCACCTCGCCCCTCTGGTTGGTATAGGTCATCTCCGTAAACATGAAAAGGGTCGGCCCCTCCGCCCCCGCTACCTGCCGCAGCCGGGTAAGCTTGGCCGTTACGGAAATAACATCGCCTGCTTTAATAGGAACAAAATACTCCAGTTCGCTCGACCCGTTGAGTAGACGCTTTAGAGGTATATCCGCATTGAAGAGCTTATTCAGCAGTTCTTTGGGCACAAGTGAGGCGGGGAAAGTGGGCGGGGCTTCCTCGAGCCACCTCGGATTGGGGTCTTCGATGGCCTCGGCGAATTTCTTCAGCATGCCCTTCTCAATCTCGTATACTTCCGGCCCGAACTCTACATTGAGCAGCTTGTTTAATTCCTCGCTTATTACCGATTCACCCGCCACTTGAATTCCCTCCGTTAGAAATAAAACGCTTTATTATAGCCTGATATATTGATATTTTACCACTCCAACTGTTTCTAGGAATACATGCCAGACGCTTTAAAATGAAAATCTCTTGGGGTAGGGGGTTCAAACCATCTCTTCCATCTATCCCCGCAGCTTTTTTGCCACTTTAGCGCAGTTCTTCCCGAACTCCCAGACCGTCCTCATTCCCTCCTCGTCCTTCTCCACCTCCCCCTTTTCCCTCCCTATCGCCACGTTCCAGTATATCGAGCCTGGATTCACCATCCCAGTAATGTGGAACCAGAACAACAGCTCGGCAAACGTAAAGTTCTGCCCCGCCCGCCGCGCCACCGTTATCGGTCCGCCCACCTTGCCGGCGTACTTCCCGCGGGACATGTACCCTG
This sequence comes from Chloroflexi bacterium RBG_13_51_18, assembly GCA_001796495.1. Classification (GTDB taxonomy): domain Bacteria; phylum Chloroflexota; class Dehalococcoidia; order Dehalococcoidales; family RBG-16-60-22; genus RBG-13-51-18. The sequence goes on along the minus strand of MGMR01000086.1, from coordinate 31,680 downwards.
CCCGTTCCAGCAGCCCCTTCACCAGCGCCGTGGCCGACCCGAAATACACCGGCGAGGCAACTACTATAACATCGGCGGCCAGCATCTTTTCATGGATAGGCCGCAGGTCGTCCTCTATGGAGCAGCTTCCCGGGTGCTCGAAGCAGTACCCGCAGGCGTTGCACCCCTTGATATCCAGCCCCGCCAGCCTGATCAGTTCCGTTTCCAGCCCCTCTTCCGCTATGGCTTTCAGGCAGTGCGCCGTTAATATCTCCGAGTTGCCTCCCTTCCTGGGGCTGCCGACGACGCCGATTGCTTTCATGATGCCTCCTGCTAATCTCTATAAAGTTTGTTCTTTTTAATATATTTCTCCACCGGCTCCGGTACGAGATGGGCTATAGATTCTCCCTTAGCCGCGAGCTCCCTGATTTCCGTGGCGCTGATATCTACCCTGGGTTTTTCCAGGAATATCACTTTTTTGGATATTCCCGGCAATACCCCTTCCAGTCCTCTCAATCTGGGTTTGGCGTAGCCCGGCCTCGGTACCGCCGCCAGTGTGCACATGCTGATAATTTGCGACGGCTCATGCCAGGTCGGCAGCTGCGCCAGGCTGTCCCACCCCAGTATAAAATACAGCTCATCGCCGCCGCCCGACTTTTTTCTTATCTCGGCTATGGTGTCCGCAGTATAGGACGGCCCTTTGCGTTCAACCTCGATGGTTGATACTTTCATGTAATCTATTCCTTCAATCGCCAGTTTCAGCATCTCCAGCCGGTGTTTGGCCGGTGTTATTATCTCGTTCGGTCTGGACATCGGCTGTCCGGCCGGTATCAAAAGCACCTCGTCCAGTTCCAGGGCTTCCCTGGCTTCTTTAGCCATCATGATATGCCCCAGGTGCACCGGGTCGAACGTCCCGCCGAGTATGCCTGTCTTTTTGCCTCCCCGGCCCGGCAATTCCCACTCCCACATAAGGTCGCCGCAGCGTATCCTGTCCCCCGCCTTCACGCCCGCCTTCTCCAGTATTTTGTGGGCGCCCATCTTGGTCAGCTGCTTGTTCAGCTGCCAGCGCAGCTCTTCGGCGGTAACTCCTCCACCCCCGATTAACCTGTCCAGCCCGGCCGCCTTCACCACCCACGTATCTCCTTCCCTGACTACCGTGATGCGTTCTTCCCGGGGCTGTGGCCGGAATATCTTGGCGGGGAACTCAAGCTTCTTTTCCGCAGCGGCCTGCGTTTTCAGCACTTTCATGGCCTCTGCCGTCAACTCATTAACACCCTGTCCGGTTGCCGCCGATATATAATGGGCTTTAATGCCCGCCCCCCTGAATTCTTTCTTGAGTTCTTCCAGTTTCTCCTGCACTTCTGGCAGGTCGATTTTATTAATGGCTATTATCTGGGGCTTTTGGGCCAGCGCCGCGTCGAACATCGCCAGCTCGCCGTTGACTTTTATCATGTCCTCGGCGGGTGTGTCCGATGTCCCGCTAACCAGGTGAATCAGTATCCTGGTGCGCATGGCATGGCGTAGAAAATCGTGCCCTAGCCCCTTTCCCAGGTGGGCGCCCTCAATTAGCCCCGGAATTTCCGCCATGACGAAGCTCTCCATTCCTATCTCCACCACCCCCAGTACCGGCTCCAGCGTTGTGAAGGGATAGCTGGCAACCTTTGGCTTGGCTGCCGATGCCGCCGCCAGTAAGGTCGACTTCCCGGCGTTGGGATAACCGATTATCCCCGCGTCGGCGATCAACCTCATCTCCAGCAGGATGGTCATTTCCTCGCCCTTCTCGCCGCGCAGAGCGATGCGTGGCGCCTGGTTGGTCGACGATTTAAAGTGGATGTTACCCCAGCCGCCTTTTCCCCCCGCCGCCACGATAACCTCTTCTCCGTCCATTTCGAGGTCGGCCAGCATTACCCTGATATTGTCTTCCTCGATAAAAACCATCGTCCCCGGCGGTACTACCAGCACAATGTCCTTACCGTCCCTGCCGTGCTTCTGCCGGCCGGCGCCGTTATGCCCGTTCTCCGCATGGTATAGCCTGCTACTCTGGTAGGCCCGCAGGCTGTCGGTTGACTTGTCTGCCCTTATGATTACATCTCCCCCCTTGCCGCCGTCACCCCCATCCGGACCGCCGTAAGGCACGTACATCTCGCGGCGGAAACCTACCATGCCGCTTCCGCCGTCACCCGCTTTTACCTTTATCTCTGCTTTATCGAACATATGTTACATCTCAACAAATAAACTAATAAACAATATGATTATACAACAAGTTATATATTCCTTTTTAAGATATTTATATTAATACTACTAACGTTACAAGTGAAAATTAAGCAATTATTGAAAATTAGAATGCTTTACAGAACGCATGGTCGCAAAACAGGAACAAAAATAGACCTAAAAATCATTAAAAAACTACCAAAATAACTCCAAAATATCAACAATCCGATGCTTGAAATTAAAGCTGAAGGAGAGTCAAATCAGCTGATGTATTAATATTAGTAATGCAGAATGGTTTCTGGCGCATGTTTAATGGTTGATGTTGCGTTGAATATCCCGGATCTTGCGCTTTAAAAAGGGGTTGCAATCGATATCCCCGGCGATTTTCCTGCAGGCGTTGGTAACATAGGCGGCGTCGCGCTTCCCCAGCTCTTCACCTATCTGGGCTAGGGAGTAATTGGTCTCCTGGCGGATGATGTACATCGCCAGGCGTCGCGCTAAAGCGGTGTCCTTGTCGCGTTTCCGCCCTAGCAGCGCGTCTAGGGATAGCTGAAAACTCTCGGCCACGGCTTCGATTATCATTTTAGGGGTGATGTCTTCCGGCATAAACTCTTTGCTGGCTACATCCGCCAGAGCCTGTAATGCTATCTCCAGGGTCGGCTCGGCTTTAAGCAGCTTGGAAAAGGCTATCACCCTGTTCAGCAAGCCTTCTAGTATTCTGATGTTGTTTTGCGTTTCCCGGGCTATATGCTCGAGGACATCCGTGGGGACGTTGATGCCCTTGCGGCGGGCTTTGGACTGCAGGATAGCCAGGCGCGTTTCATAGTCGGGCGGCTGTATGTCTACAATTAACCCCCATTCGAAGCGGGAACGCAGGCGCTCCTCGAGGAGCGGCATCGACTTTGGAGGGCAATCGCTGGTCATGACGATCTGGCGGTTGGTGTTGTGCAGCTCGTTGAAGGTGTGGAAGAAGCTCTCCTCGGTCTGCTCTTTGCCGCCGATGAACTGTATGTCGTCGATAAGCAGCATGCCGATGCTGCGGTACTTGTTGCGGAACTCTTCGGTATTTTTCTCGCGTATAGAGGTAACGAACTCGTTGGTGAACTGCTCGGCGCTGGTGCAGATGACATTGATATGGTTGGCCGTAGCCGCCTGGCCGATGGCGTGCAGTAGGTGCGTCTTGCCAAGTCCGGCACCGCCGTAGATGAAAAGAGGATTGTAGGTTCGACCCGGGTTCTGGGCTACGGACCTGGCGGCGGCCAGCGAAAGTCTGTTGCTGCCGCCTTCGATAAAGGAATCGAAAACATAATCGGGATTCAGTCTGGTAAAAACCGGCGGCGTCTCTGGAATAGGTGATGCATTTTCAGCCGGCGCCGGCTGATGGTGGGACTTTCCGTTTACCTGGAAGACTATTTGTACCTCCGGGGCCGTCAGGCCGGCGAGCGCTTTTTCGATGAGTGAACGCTGGTTTTTCTCCAGGTATTCCGCGGCAAATGTATTGGGCACGCCGACAACGAATTTGTTGTCCTGGTAGCTTAAGCCGACGGTCTTGCTGAACCAGGTCCGGAAATTAGGCTTGCTGACCTGGACCTGTAAATCACCCAGGGCTATTTCCCATATTTCTTTCGGTGGTCGGACAATTGTTGGTTTCATAAACTTAATAAATATCTACAGCAATACTTAATTACAACCCCCCGTCTCCTGCAAAAAGGCAATAGTTCGCCCTGCTCCAAAATCACCTGGATTTCTCGCCTTTCCTTGCGGGTCCGGCGAGGTGAAAATGTTAATAAATGATTAATTCATTAACAACACCTAGCATACAACCGCCGCCCCCCTCATGGCAAATTTTGTGGCATCAAGAACCAGCCGTTTTCCCCCCATGACGCCTCTTGATAACTCTTGTAAACTGTGTTTCTTGCGGGTTTTCTGGTGTCCCTTGCCCAACAACGAATGGTGGTAAAAAAAATATTTTAGTGTTAGAATTTTGGCGTCTGGAGGGATAAGTTGCGTATCGTTTTTATGGGTTCCCCACAGTTCGCCGTGCCTTCGCTGGAGCAGCTGGTAATCAATGGTTATAATATCATCGCCGTATATTCCCAACCGGATAGGCCTTCCGGGCGGGGCCGCGGCATGACGGTATCGGCGGTTAAGGCCGCGGCGCTTAAGTGGGGGCTGCCGGTCATACAGCCGGAGAGCGTCCGGTCGGCAGAAGCCCTGGCGCAGCTGGCGGACTTTAAACCGGATGTTATTATAATATGTGCTTTCGGCCAGATTCTGCCCCGGGCTTTGCTGGATATACCGCCACGCCAGTGCCTGAACGTCCACTTTTCACTACTGCCCCGGCACCGCGGCGCCTCGCCGGTGGCCGCGGCTATACTTGGCGGGGATGTCTTTACCGGCGTCAGTGTACAGTTGGTAAGGTACAAACTGGACACAGGACCTGTTCTGGCCGCCGCATCTATACCCGTATTCCCCACAGATAATACCGGCAGCCTGACGGAAAAGCTTTCGATAGTAGGCGCTCATCTCTTGCAGGAGGCCCTCACCGGCTGGCTGCGCGATGAGATAACTCCCCAACCCCAGGACGATTCGCAATCCGATTATGTCGGTCAGGTAAAGAAATCCGACGGTGAAATAAACTGGCAATTACCGGCCGAAGATATCTGGCGGCGTGTACGGGCCTACTATCCCTGGCCGGGCTGCTATACGCACTGGAAGGGCAGACAGCTGAAGATAAGCGAGGCAGCGGTAATGCCCGGTGGAAGCGGTCGGGAATGCGGAGCCGTCATCGCTTTGCCCGAAAATGAAGGCGCCGTCGGTATCGTTACGGGTGAAGGCATCCTGAAAGTGCTCAATATCCAGTATGCCGGGAAAAAAACTATGACCGCCGCCGCGTTTTCTCGGGGACAGCGCGACTTTATCGGCGCGAGGCTGCCAAGTTAGGCCTATATTATAAAAAGCGCAGGTGCGTAAAAGAGTAAATGCGCAAATGCGGAATAATGCAATACTATTGCTACAATAAGGCTCGCCCGTTATAATCATGGTTAAGGAGGCTGCCCTTGTCTTTACCGGATAATTTGCATAAGTTCGATACCTTCGTGGACATTATCGCTAGGTTGCGCGCCCCGGACGGCTGTCCCTGGGATAAGGAACAGACCCACCGGTCCCTGCGGGAAAACCTCCTCTCGGAAACATATGAGGTACTGGAAGCGCTGGATGAGGCCGACTCCGCTAAACTGTGTGAGGAACTGGGCGACCTGCTGTTGCAGATTGTACTGCACGCGCAGATAGCTAAAGACGACGGCGAATTTATAATCGACGATGTTATAAAAAGCATCTCTGAAAAAATAATCCGCCGCCACCCCCATATTTTCGGCGACAAAAAGGTCAAGGATTCGGCGGAGGTGATGCATAACTGGGAGGTCTTGAAAAAAGGGGAGAGGGAAGAAGGTAAATCTATGTTGGCCGGTGTGCCCGGGCAGATGCCGGCCCTCGCCTATGCCTATGAGATATCCCGCCGCGCCGTGCGGGTCGGCTTTGAGTGGGAAAATATAGACGGGGTTATCGACAAGATAATCGAGGAAATCGGGGAAATCAAGGAAGCAAATACTCAAGAAGAAAAAACGCAGGAGTTAGGCGACCTCCTTTTTACCCTGGTCAACTTCGCCCGCTGGCAGGGCATCGACGCCGAGTCGGCTTTGCGGGAAGCCAACCGCAAATTCTACCGCCGCTTTTCCGGCGTGGAGGAGCTCTGCCGCCAGCGCGGCAAAGAAATGCAGAAACTTACGTTGAAGGAATGGGACGACCTCTGGGAGGAGGCTAAGAAAGGGATTGAAAAATA
>MGMR01000086.1:21352-25553 GCA_001796495.1 Chloroflexi bacterium RBG_13_51_18 | reverse complement strand
GGCGCCGCCGGACTCCCTATCCCTGGAAGAGGCGGCAGGACCTGCCTGGAGTTGGCTAAAACCCCCAACCTCGATGCCATGGCCAAACAGGGTGCTTTAGGACTGGTCCGCACCGTTCCCCTGGGAATGGAAGCCAGCAGCGCCTGCGCCTGCATGTCCGTCATGGGCTACGACCCCGTTGTCTACTACAAAGGCAGGGCTTCCATTGAGGCAAAGAGTCTGGGCATTGACATCGGCAAGGGAGAGGTCGTTTTCCGCTGCAACCTGGTCAGCGTTGTCGACGGAAAAATGCACGATTACTCCGCCGGCCACATCACCACCGCTGAAGCATCAGAGATTGTCCGGTCGCTTAATGCAGAGCTCGGCGCCAAAAACATCATCTTTTACCCCGGCATCGGCTACCGTCATATCTTAAAACTTAAAGGTCATGAGGAAACCCTTGAAGCCGTTTGCACCCCTCCCCACGATATCCCCGGCAAATCCGTGAAAGACTTTCTCCCCAAAGGGCGCGGCAGCGGGCTGTTAATCGACCTCATGACCCGCTCTGAACCCCTGCTGAAACACCACCAAATCAATAAGGAGCGCCTTTCCCGCGGTGATATGCCTGCTAGCACCATCTGGCTTTTTTGGGGCAGCAGCCGGGCGCCTGAAATGCCTTCTTTCATAGAATCCTACGGACTAAAAGCCGCGATGACCTCCGGCGTCGACCTTCTCCGCGGGCTGGCTAAGATGGCAGACATGACTGTGTTGAATATTAAAGGCGTCACTGATGGCTCAGATAACGATAACGCCGCCCAGGTCAACGGCGCTCTGGAAGCTTTAAAGAAGAACGACCTCGTCGTCGTCCATATCGAAGCCCCAGATGAAGCCGGCCACGGCGGTCTTATCGATGAAAAGATAAAAGCTATAGAGGACATTGACAAGCAGGTCGTTTCTCGATTGCGTCAATATAAGGGCGACCTGCGAGTCCTTATCATGCCCGACCACCCCACCCCCATCTCCGTCCGCACCCATACCCATGACCCTGTCCCGTTTTTGATCTGGGGTAAAGGAGTAAACTCTAGTTGGTCCGCCAGGTTTACCGAGGCGGAAGCCAGGGGCACTGGTGTTTTTATCGGGGAAGGGTATAAAATAATGGGTAAATTGGTAGGGAAGTAATTTTTGTTACTCATACGAATAACTGCGCAATTGCGCAAATGAGTAGATGTTTGAAAGCGGCTCTCGTCAGCGGAGTGACATGATAAAAAATACTGCTATATGTCTGGTGGTTATCTTAACAGTCTTTTCCTTTTTGTTAAGTGGTTGTGTTGCATCAGAAACTGATAATACAATTCCCCCGGAATTAGGTGATGTGGTTTTCTTTGAAGTCGCCTATACGATTCTCCTAGAAGCCGATTTATCTAATGTTGCTGATGCTAATAAAGCGGCAGACATGGCTCAATTGAATCAGGTTATCTCTACAAGACTAAGATTATATAATGGAAAATATTCAAACGTCCAGCAGCAGGGTGAGAATCGCATATTAGTCGAGTTACCAGGAGATGTAGATATTGAGGCTATAAAAAGTCTCTTGACGACGGTTGGTTTCTTGGAGTTCCGAGAGGTGGAGCAAAGTGCCACGGGAACGTTGGTCACCCTCAGGGACTACCTGTCGGGTACAGTAAACGATTTCTTCGATAAAGAAGAGACAACTCCTCGTCTATTTGTCAATGAAACTAGCAAGGAGGAGGATTATGGCAGACTCATAACAGTACTCACTATAGATGAGACTGGACTTAAATTTAGCGATGCTGTTGGGAATAACATGGAAAAAGAAGAGTTGAACGTTTATAGTGATTTACATTCATGGATACCCTCCAGAGGTAACGATAGTACGCCACTCACTGTCGCTTTACTGGATGACGCTCAACCTGCAATAAATCCGTGGACGGAAAATCCAGAGATTGATATACAGTGGAATGAGCAGGGAACTATTATTTTCGACGAGATTGCCGCACGTTTGTATAATCCAGCGGAAACATATTCGTTGGAACATGTGCTGGGGATTTTTCTTGATAAAAAGCTCCTTTCAGCCCCACAGATTCGGGCTTTTAAATTTGAAGGAAAGTGCACGATTTCCAGCGAATTTACACTGGCAGAAGCTGAGGAACTTGCAAACATAATGAAATCGCATGCTTTGTCAATTCCAGTAACAATAGTTGAGATAATTGAAAGGTAAACAAAATGACCTTAATCGTCCAGAAATACGGCGGCACATCGGTAGCCGGCGCCAGTAGAATTAAACGCGTCGCCCGGCGTATCATCAAGACGCGTGAAGCCGGCCACCAGGTCGTCGTCGTCGTTTCCGCCATGGGTGATACTACCGATGATTTAGTTAAAATGGCTTATCAGATAAACGAGTTCCCGGACAAGCGGGAGCTGGATGTCCTGCTCTCCACCGGCGAGGTTGTCGCCAGCACCCTGCTGGCCATGGCTTTACACGGCATGGGCTTTCCCGCCATCAGCTTGAATGGGGCCCAGGCCGGCATCAGGACCGATTCCGCTTACAGCCGCGCCAGGATTACCGGTATCGACCCTGCACGCATATTAAAGGAGCTTGAAAAGGGCAGCATCGTCATCGTGGCCGGTTTCCAGGGCATTACGGAAGACCTGGATATCACCACCCTCGGCAGGGGCGGCTCGGATACTACCGCGGTGGCGCTGGCCGCTATCTTGAAAGCCAAAACATGTGAAAGATACACTGATGTTAACGGTATTTATACCGCCGACCCCCGCCTCCTCCCCGAGGCCAGGAAACTGACCGAGATTAGCTATGAAGAAATGCTGGAAATGGTGACCTACGGCTTTAAGGCCATTCATCCCCGCGCCGTAGAGCTCGGCGAGGTCTTCAGCGTCCCCATCCTCGTTGCCTCCAGCTTCAATGATAAGCCCGGTACACTGATTCACAAAGAGGTGTCTATGGAAATACGCAATAAAGTAAGAGGCATTGCCCATGACCTTGATGTCGCCAAGATAACCGTCGTCCGCGTTCCGGACCGCCCCGGTATCGCCGCCCAGATTTTCCTGCCCTTGGCGGAAGCCGGCATCAGCGTCGATACCATCGTTCAGAACGCCAGCATTGATAACACCACCGACCTCACCTTCACCGTCGCTAAAAGCCAGCTGGCCGGCGCCATGACCGTCGTCGAGCCTATTGCCGCTTCCATCGGCGCCCAGAAATGCGTCAGCGACTCCGATCTGGGGAAGGTCAGCATCATCGGCTCCGGCATGCAGAACGCCCCCGGCTATGCCGCCCGCATGTTTGACACGCTAAGCAAAGAAAATATCAATATACTGCTGATTACCACTTCTGAAATCAGGATTACCTGCATCATAGAAGAAGCCCGGGTAAAAGATGCTGTAAAAGCTTTACACCGGGCTTTCGAGCTGGAAAAAGCAGAATAAAACCTGAAAAAAAAGTGGGGAAGCTTGAAAGGGCGTCAGCCCCTTCAAAAAAACTATTCCCCCTTCCCTGATATAAGTCCCTGGGGAAGGGGGATGCAGGGGGATAGGTTCAACACTATCTCCCGTCTATGTTAAGAAAGCCTTTAGACCGAGACTACCTCTTTAACTTCGGGAATTTCCTGCTTCAATATTTTCTCGATGCCGTTTTTAAGTGTCATCTTGGAATGCGGACAGCCGGCGCACGCGCCCACGAGTTTTACCTTTACCGTCCCCCCCTCGATGCCCACCAGTTCCACGTTGCCCCCGTCCCTCACCAGGTACGGCCTTACCTTATCTAAAACTTCCTTTACTTTATCTTGCATTTTAAGCTGAACTCCTTTAGAATTTATAGGATACTTCTATATAAAATTCTATCTGCAAACAGGCTATTTGTCAAACAGGGCAAAATTTTAGTCAAAATCCCCTTGAATGACTCATCCTCCTGATGTAGAATATATTAATTTAAAAATTAGCCTTTCCGGGGATGTATCATGGTACGTGAAGATGAAAAACAATTGAGATACAAGCAGCAGCGTAGCAAAGAAGCTATCGAAATGGCCATGCAGGCGCGCTGGCAGGACGCTGTGGAAATTAACAAGGAAATCGCCGCCGCCTTTCCCGATGATGTCGATACCTATAATCGACTCGGCAGGGCTTACATGGAAATCGGGCAGTACCAGCTGTCGCGTGAAGCCTATCGGCGGGCGGCGGAGCTGGA
>MGMR01000086.1:9374-21345 GCA_001796495.1 Chloroflexi bacterium RBG_13_51_18 | reverse complement strand
AACGCCACCCCCAGCCGCAACCTGCGCCGCCTCAACGACCTTAAAGACTCGGGTAATATTGAAATCGAAACGGATAAGGTCGAACCGGACAATTTTATTGAAGAAATCGGCAAAGCCGGCGTGGTCGCCCTGGAGGAACTGGTGCCCAAGGAAAAGCGTGCCAGCACCGTCGCCGGCGACCGCGCGGTTTTAAAGGTGGAAGGCTCGCGCCTGCTGGTGCAAAACAGCCGCGGTGAATATTTAGGCCTGGCCGAGCCGAGAATCGCCCAGCGGCTTATCAGGCTGATGCAGGGCGGTAATAAATATTCGGCCGTCGTCGTTAAATCTACCGCCGAGGGCATGTCCATCATGGTCCGCGAGACCTTTCAGGACCCCTCCCAGGTGGGCAAGCTTTCTTTCCCCCCAAAGGGGATGGAAAGCTTCCGAGCCTATGGGAGTGATAAGCTTACCAAACTCGAAGGCGATGAAGAAGAAGATGAAACCGGCTACACCATTATCGGCGGCGATGAAGTAGAACTGCTGCCGGAAGAAGCCGGGGAAGCGGAAGACGATACGGGCAACGATGACGAATAGGAAGGACTAAGCTTATGACATCAGGCATTGTGAAGCCGGTTAACATAGAAGATGAAGTAAAAAGCTCTTACCTCGACTACGCCATGAGCGTCATCGTCTCCCGCGCACTTCCGGATGTGCGTGACGGCTTGAAGCCCGTCCACCGCCGTATTCTTTATGCCATGAACGATATGGGCTTACGCCCCAGCGGGCCCCACCGTAAAAGCGCCCTTATAGTCGGTGAAGTCCTCGGTAAATATCACCCCCACGGCGATTCATCGGTCTATGACGCCATGGTCCGCATGGCGCAGGACTTTTCCATGCGTTATCCCCTGGTTGATGGCCAGGGTAACTTCGGCAGCGTTGATAATGACCCCCCCGCCGCCATGCGTTACACCGAGGCGCGACTGGCGAAAATTGCCGAGGAAATGCTGGTGGACATTGAAAAAGAAACCGTCGACTTCATACCCAACTATGATGACCACCTCCAGGAGCCTACGGTACTACCCGCCCGCCTCCCGAACCTCCTCCTTAACGGCAGCGCCGGTATCGCCGTCGGCATGGCTACCAATATTCCTCCCCACAACCTCAGCGAAGTCTGTGACGCCATTGGCCATCTTATCGATAATCCCCAGGCTTCTATTGAAGATCTGGGTAAATTTGTTAAAGGCCCTGATTTCCCCACGGCCGGCATTATCCAGGGACGGGAGGGCATCAACAACGCCTATGCCACCGGCCACGGGAAAATAGTCGTCCGCGCCAGGGCTCATTTTACCAGTGTCTCCGCCGGCGGCAGACGCCAGATTATCGTTAGCGAGCTGCCCTATCAGACGAACAAAGCAGCCCTCATTGAAAATATCGCCAATCTGGTCAAGGACAAGAAAATCGACGGCATCAGCGACCTGCGTGATGAGTCCGACCGTCAGGGCATGCGCGTCGTCATCGAGCTAAAAAGAGAGAACCAGCCCCAGGCGGTTCTTAATAACCTCTACAAGCACACCGCCATGCAGTCTTCGTTCTTCGTTAACATGCTGGCGCTGGTTGACGGCCAGCCCCGCGTTATCAGCCTCAAAGAAGCCCTCCAGCATCATATAGATTTCCGCCACCAGGTAATCACCCGGCGCTCTAAGTTCGAATTGAAACAGGCCAAGGCACGGGCTCACATCCTGGAAGGCTTGAGGATTGCGCTTGACAGCATCGATGCCATTATCAAGACCATACGCGAGTCGGAGACGACCGAAGCCGCCCGCAAGAACCTGATGAGTAAATTCAGCCTTTCCCAGCTTCAGACGCAGGCAATCCTGGATATGCAGCTGCGCCGTCTGGCCAGCCTGGAAAGACAGAAGATTGAGGACGAATTTACCGAGGTCGTCAAGACCATCGCCTACCTTGAAGACCTGCTGGCCAATCCCCGGCGCATTCTCGCCGTTATTAAAGAAGATGTAATCCAGATTAAGTCCAAGTACGGCGATAAGCGCCGCACCGAGATTCTGGAACAGGGCAAGCTTGATTTTACCGAGGAAGACCTTATCCCCCACGAGAGAGTCGTCGTCACCTTGAGTTCCCGCGGCTTTATCAAGAGGATACACTCACGCCTTTACGTGCTCCAGCACCGCGGCGGCAAGGGTATCATCGGGCAGATCACGCGTGAAGAAGATGCTGTCATGAGATTAACTGTTGCGGATACCCACGACGACCTCTTTTTCTTCACCGACCGCGGCAAGGTATATTATCTCAAGTGTCATGAAATACCCGCCGGCTCCACCCGCACCTCCAAGGGCCTGGCTATTATCAATCTCATCTCCGTTACCGAGGGTGAAAGAGTCACGTCTATGGTAGCCACCACCGGCTTAATGAAGGGAACTTATATGGTCATGGCCACCAGGATGGGCGAAGTTAAAAAGACGCCGGTAGATAATTTTACTGTCGTGCGCAGCAGCGGCTTAATTGCTATGGATTTGGAGCCGGATGACGAGCTTGTATCCGTCTGCCTTGCTACGGATAATGACGACGTTCTACTGGTCACCCGAAAAGGCCAGTCCATAAAATTTGCTGTTAAAAGCCTGCGCTCTGCTTCCCGCACCTCCGGCGGCGTACGCGGCATGCGTCTGGCTAAGGGCGATGCCGTCGTCAGCATGGACCGCGCCGATAAAGACGGCTATGTCCTGGTGGTGACGGAACACGGCTATGGCAAGGTCACTCCGGTGGAGGATTATCCCCAGCAGCACCGCTCCGGCAGTGGTGTAAGGACTTTCAAGATTGTCGATAAAACTGGCGATGTTACCGCCGCCTACGTGGTGAACCTAAAGCAGCAGGTGATGCTGGTCTCCGCCGAAGGCATGATGACCCGAACCCCCGTCAAGGAACACGACCCCCGCAAAGGCATTACCACCCAGGGCCGGAGCACCCAGGGCGTTAGAGTTATGTCGCTGGATGAGGGCGACCGCCTCGTGGCTATCACCACATTCGAAGAAGAAAAAGAAGCCAAAGACTAGCTATCATGAAGGTTCGTGATATAATCAAGATGATTGAGAAAGATGGTTGGTATCTGGTCGCTACTCGCGGTAGTCATCGCCAGTACAAGCATCCCACCAAAGTGGGGCGGGTTACCATCGCAGGTAGTTTTAACCACGATATAGCACCGGGAACATTGAACAGTATATTAAAGCAGGCAAAGCTTATGGAGTAGCAATATGCAAAAATATTTGGTTATTTTTGAAAAAGCCAAAGATAATTATTCAGCCTATTCTCCGGATTTGCCTGGCTGTATCGCCACAGGTAAGACACGTAAAGAAACTGAAAAAAATATTAAAGCGGCTATCAATTTTCACCTTGATGGACTTAAAGAGGACGGTTTGCCTTTGCCCGAACCATCCTCTTTTACAGAGTACATTGAGGTCTAATTAGGTTTTATCTTTCCTGTTTTTCACGGCAGTTTTCTGTTTGCTCCAGCCCGCAGGAGTTGCAGGCATTATTACGGCAGTCGGGCGTTTCCTGTCCGGAGATTGATTTCTGATATTCCCGCTTTAGAAACCCCTCGCCCACCCCAGCGTCGATGTGCCCCCACGGCAGTATTTCATCTAAGGCACGTTCCCTGTTTGCATAGAATTCCGGCTCGAGCCCGCTTTCTTTAAAAGCCTGTAGCCATTTTTCATGGTTGTAATGCTCGCTCCAGGCATCGAATTTGCACCCCAGCTCCCACGCCCTGCGCATAACTTTACCCAACCGCCTGTCTCCCCGCGCCATCACCGCCTCCAGAAGGCTGACCTGCGGGTCGTGCCAGGAAAGCCTTATTCCCTTACGCTGCAAGCCCTGTTGCAGTATCTCTTGCCTGGCTCTTAAAGTAGCCTCGTCCGGTTGCGCGCTCCACTGGAACGGCGTATGCGGCTTGGGCACGAAAGTGGAAACGCTGACCCTTATTAACGGCTTACGTCCGCTGGCCTTTTTGCCCTCGGCGCGTACCCTTTCCACCAGGCTGACGATACTTTGAACGTCTTCCGTCGTTTCGGAGGGCAGTCCCACCATGAAATATAATTTAAAACTCGTCCACCCGCGCTCGAAGGCTTTGCCCGCCGTCGCCAGCAGGCTTTCGTCGGTGATGTTTTTATTGATGACGCTCCGCAGCCTTTCGCTGCCGGCCTCCGGGGCGAATGTAAGCCCTGTCCTACTCCGCGTGGGCAAGGATTCCACCAGCCTGACCGAAAAATCATCGAGTCGCAGGCTGGGCAGCGATAGTGTAAGTTTCGGATATTGTTCCGCCAGCTTTGCCACCAGCTTGTCGATGCCGGAGTAATCGCTGGTGTTTAATGATACCAGCGATATTTCGTCGTAGCCGCAGTTGTTTATAATCTCACCCGACGCTTTAATCACTTCCTCGTGGGGGCGTTCCCGCACCGGACGGTATATCATGCCCGCCTGGCAGAAACGGCAGCCCCGACTGCACCCGCGCTGCACCTCGATAGCGCCTCGGTCGTGCGTTACCTCGATAAACGGCACCACCGGCTTTAAGGGCGGCGGCGGTAGCTTTTCCACCAGCCTTCGCTTGATTCTCTCCTTTGCCTCCGGTACGTTGGGCTTGAAGCTCTTTATAAAGCCGTCTCTATCATATTTGACGTTATACAGGCTGGGTAAATATACGCCTTCGACCTCCGCCAGTTTGCGCAGGAGTTCTTTCTTGCCCCGCCCCTTTTCCCCCCGGTAGACCTCCAGAAACTCAAGAATGACCTCTTCTCCGTCCCCGATGATGAAAGCGTCTATAAAATCGGCCATCGGCTCCGGATTGAGGCAGCAGCTTCCCCCCGCGATTATCAGCGGATGGGAGTCGTCCCTTTCAGAAGCTAAAATGGGTATCCCCGCCAGGTCGAGCATATTCAATACGTTGGTGTAGCAAAGCTCGTACCCCAGTGAAAAACCTATTATGTTGAAGTCTTTAAGCGGTCTTTTGCTTTCCAGGCTGAAAAGCGGGATTTTATTCTCGCGCAGCGCCGACTCCATATCCGTCCAGGGCGCGTAAACCCTCTCTGCTAATGCGTCCGACTGGCTGTTGAGTATCTCGTAAAGGATGGGCACCGCCATGTTGGACATGCCTACTTCGTAGGTATCCGGGAAAGCCAGCGCTATTTTAATGGGCGTGTCATCCCAGTCTTTAACGATGCTGTTCCATTCCCCGCCGGTATAGCGCGCCGGACGTATTACTTTGTGCAGGATTTCATTATCTAACAATTCCCCCTCCCGACTTTAAAATTATAGGTGTTAAAGAGGATAGGGCGCAAATATAGTCCCCGGCTTGGCAAAATACCGTAATCTCTGCCAAGACATTGTCCCCCGCGATGTTATAACATTGAGTACGATGGCAGATGCACAATATCGGCAAAGGCTTCAGCAGGCGCTCGATTATATCGAGAGTCATCTGGAGTCCGGCATAACCCTTGAAAAACTGGCGGCTGAGGCCGGCTACTCCCCGGGACATTTTGTCTGGATATTCCGTGCTGCCACCGGCCAAACACCCATGGAGTATGCGCGATACCGGCGGATGACCGAGGCTGCGCGGGCTATCCTCTCCGGCGATGACATTGTTGAAACCGTGTTCCGCTTCGGCTTTAGCGCGCAGGACGCCTTTACGCGGAGTTTCAAAAATACAATCGGTTTAACCCCCGGCCGACTAAGGAAATCGGGCGGAATATCAGGAATATATACGCCGGCGCTGAATTTGCAGCAGGAAGGAGATATTCAAATGCTTAACTACAACCTCGACTGTAACCCGTTGAAATCAATCCTGCGCGTGGAGCAGCTGTTGACCGATGAAGTCAAGGAATTAGTCGGCAGAATAGCCTCCGGGGCCATAGACATACGGTCGGTAGACCCCCATGTCTCGGATGAATTATGCCAGGCCCGGATAGCCCGCCTGGAAAAGGGAAAAATGAAGATTGATACGGCCGTGTTCCTGGCGGAAGACCTTGATAACATACACCGGCAGGCAGATAAATGGGGTAATGATTTAGCAAAAAGGATAATGGCGCTGGATAAAAGCCTGCCGGAAATGCCTCCCGGCTGTAAGCGGCTGCTCGTCGGCATGAACGGCATCGACCAGGGCACATTCGAATTATTGATTTCCGGGGGCTATGCCTTCAACCACCGGGCGGCCGGTGGCCGTTACGCCGGGGCAAAAGTAGATTTTTATGAAGTGTGTGACGCCTACGACAGCTTTGGCCCGTATCTTTCCGGGGGTTACGGCTTTTCCGGCGAGCGGTTTGCCGTGAAAATCATCGGGCAGGACAGAGGAATCTATAGTTACTTGAACGCGGGAATTACGGAAGCGGATGATGATCAATATACCTTCCGCACCAATGTTAACAAATTCCTGGCGGACGCGCTGGGCGAGCTACTACTTGGGAAAACCAACCACCCCTCCCTTTCCGCTGCTGCTGAAGCCGCCGGACTGATAAAAATGGGTAAAACGTTAGTGCCGGTTATCACTGCCGCCCAAGCTCCGGCGTATTCCGGCGTGGTGAAACTCACCCGTAATATCATCGGTGACTTTTTAAAAGACAAAGTATCGGAAATGGACGCTTTCCTGAAAAACACCCTACCCGGTAAACAGGGAGTGACGCCGGATAAACTGATGGTGGACCTTATGCGGTACGTAAGGATGGTGACTCATAAATCCCTTTATGATAGCGGGTTCTACACCGACTCTCTCCCGGAAGGAGGGAATATCACAATTTACCGGGAACTCGCCGCTAAGGTTGACGGCAAATAGCACCTGCGCAATTGCGTAATTGCTATATTTTGATGGTGGTTACCCTCTCCGGTCGCTTTTTTGGCGAGCCCGGCACCCTGAACTTTCTATTTTCTATGCGCGGCACGGCTTTCTCTATTGGTCTTTCCTTGTTCCGACGTATCCGAAACTGCCCGAAAATGATGAAACAAAAAGGGGAGTAAGAGATGCTCCCCTTTGGTTTTTAACTATTACTTAAACTACCATTGAACAAACATCGGGATCATTGTCCAGTGATGCGTATAGCTTATTAATACCCTTTACATTCAAAATCAACTCTTTTCACGAATAGACAATAATCTAGTTAATTAAATAACAAAAAGAGGAAATGCGTTTTGGGTACCGGCAGGATAAATAAAAACCTAGCTTCTAATTTTCATCTCGCATATTTGATTGCAAGAAAGTCGCCAGGTTGATCTTCTTGTTGGTGATTTTTAATTTCCGGCGTATCTTTTCGCGGTGCCGGTTGATAGTAGACTCGGAGACTCCCCGCATCCCGGCTATTTCTTTAGTGTTTATCCCGGTCCTTATCATATTGCAGATAGCAATCTCCGTCAGCGTCATCGCCTGGTAGGCAAGAGATAATTGATTTATAAAAGGAGAGGTGATTTCTTGAAGGTTCGTCTTGAGTAATTCTACGTATTTGTTCTGGTTTACAGGTATCTGTAATTCGAGTGCACTTAATATAGGCATCAGAATTTTCTCTACATTCATCATGATATCGTTGTGGATTTCCTGTTTTTCCTGCTCTATACGTGCCATCAGTGTTTTTAAAGCGGTATTGGATTCCTGTAAGGCTTTACGTTCCAGCGTAAGTTGATGGTTGGTCTCCTGTAGTTCCAAGTCTGCAGATATCCGGGTGGCAATAGTGCCGATCTGTTCTGCTACAGCATCCAGTAGAGCGCGTTCTTCTTTCATGAAAGGACCTTCATCAGACGGCGGGCATTCTTCCAGATAAACAATACAACATTCTCCCACCGGTGCATGGTACATGTAAATCCTCGATGTCTGCCGCCACGGTGTCATTCTGAAATTATCGCTTTCATAAAATTTGTTATTAAAAAGAATACGTGCGGCGGTGATTTCGGGATATTGCCAAGAATACGGTAAAAAAATCACCAGGTCTTGTAAAAGGTCATCAAGCGAATACGGACTCCGTTCAGCGAGCTGTGAAATTCCGTAAAGGCAATTTAGTTCCTTGATACGCTCGCGCAAAGCCACCTCTGTCTTATCTGGTTCGGTGTCGGTAGGAAATGGTATCCGCCATAATCGGGCGAGGTCTTTGTTATTTAAAGGGGAACGTCTACCACCCTGTTGTGATGCCGAGTCTTCTTCATTTATCATTTTACATCCATCATACTGCCTATATTATATAGGTATTATATAGGTATATAATCCGTATTTACTTCGATTATGTTATCAGCTATTTTAAGAATAGTCAAGTCTATATTTCCAAGGAGGAAAATATGACACCATCGGATTACGCTCGAATCCTAGAAGGCCGACGCAGCCAACCCCACCAACTTATTGAAGCACTCCAGGACATTCAGGAAATCGATGGTTATGTTTCTGAAGAAGCGATGAAAATCGTGTCTCTCGGTCTTGGTGTTCCGATTATCGAAGTTTATAGAGTAGCCTCTTTTTACAAAGCTTTTCGTCTGCATCCAGCTGGTAAATACACACTTACCTTGTGCACGGGCACAGCCTGCCACGTGAGAAATTCTCATCTCCTCATCGACTACGCGATCGACATTCTCGGCGTGCAACCGGGAGAAGTGACTCCTGACGGCCTTTTTTCTATACAGCAGGTCAATTGTCTGGGCGCCTGCGCTCTCGGCCCGATTGTCGCCGAAAACGGCACCTATTATCACCATATGACGCCCGGGAAACTCCGTAAACTCATAGATACCCTAAGGAACAAGGCGGAGGAAAAACAATATGTTGAGGCTTAATAGTTATAGAGAGCTGGAACACCTGCGGGAGCAGCTCCGCCAACAGCGGCAAGTTTACAAAACTACCGTAATGATTTGTGGCGGTACCGGCTGCCAGGCTTCGCGGTCATCGAGTGTTATCGAAGCTATTAGAAGCGAACTATCCAAACAAGGGCTTACCGACAGCGTGCGACTTTGTGTTACAGGTTGCCATGGTTTTTGTGAACAAGGGCCCGTGATGATTATCGAGCCAGGCAACATCTTTTATTGTCAGGTCACCCCTGAAGATGTTTTTGAAATAGTTTTCCATACATTTGTTAAAGGCAAGGTAGTAGAACGACTTCTCTATAAAGACATGGTATCGGGAAAAAGCTATCAGATGGAGACGGAGATACCGTTTTACCGGGCACAGGACCGCCAGATTCTCTCACAAAACCTCAATGTCGACCCCTGTTCTGTTGAAGATTACATTATCAGCGGCGGTTATTCCGCGTTGACTAAAGTATTATCAGGCGTATCGCCGGAGGAAATCATCAAAGAAATAAAGTCCTCCGGACTGCGAGGTCGTGGTGGGGGTGGTTTCCCCACGGGTAATAAATGGAGCGAGTGCAGAGAAGCGCCTAGTGCTGAAAAGTATGTCATCTGTAACGCCGATGAGGGCGACCCCGGCGCATATATGGACCGCTGCGTCCTGGAAGGTAATCCGCATCTGATTCTGGAAGGTATGATGATAGGTGCATGGGCTGTCGGCGCTTCTAAAGGTTACATCTATGTTCGTAATGAATATCCTCTCGCCGTTAAGCATTCGCGTATTGCTGTCAAGCAGGCGCGGGAACTTGGGCTCCTCGGGGAGAATATATTAGGGTCTGCCTTATCCTTTGATGTAGAAATCGCCCGTGGCGGCGGGGCTTTTGTCTGTGGCGAGTCCACAGCTCTCATGGCTTCTGTCGAAGGTAAAGTAGGCGAGCCGCGCCCCAAGGATGTTCACACCGTGGTGGACGGTCTATATCATAAGCCTACCACTCTCAATAATGTTGAGACATGGGCAAATGTCCCTGCCATTATGCTTAAAGGCAGTTCATGGTTTGCTTCTAAGGGCACCCAAGGGAGTAAAGGCACCAAAATCCTCGCATTAACCGGGCGTATTAAGAACACCGGACTGGTGGAAGTGGCGATGGGAACACCCATCCGGACTGTGGTGTTCGATATCGGTGGCGGCGCTGTCGATGGTAAAGCTATTAAAGCGGTACAGACCGGTGGGCCTTCTGGCGGTTGTCTGCCGGTAGATAAATTCGACCTCGCGATAGACTTCGATATTTTAGCCGAGGCTGGTTCGATGGTCGGGTCCGGCGGTATGGTGGTGATGGATGAAGGTTCCTGTATGGTTGACGTCGCTAAGTATTTTTTAACCTTCCTCCAGGATGAATCGTGCGGTAAGTGTGTGCCCTGTCGGCTCGGCATTGACCGTATGCTGGAAATCATTACCGATATCACCGAAGGCCGCGGGAGGCCGGAGCAAATCGACCTTCTTGAAGAGCTGGCGGATACCATTTCACAGACTGCTCTCTGCGGTCTCGGTAAAACCGCTCCCAATCCCGTGATTTCAACTTTGAGATACTTTCGTAGCGAGTATGAAGCTCATATTAACAACAAAAAATGTCCGGCCGGGGTGTGCAAGTCACTGATTACATATTCCATCGACCCTGAAAAATGTACCGGTTGCGGGATATGTTTGCGCGTATGTTCCCGAAAGGCTATTACCGGCGAAAAGAAAGAACCGCATGTTATAGATACCGAGCTTTGTCAGAAATGCGGCGTCTGTATCAGCGAGTGCAAGTTCGATGCGATTAAAGTTGCTTGAGAGAGCGAGGTATTGTCATGTTACAGTATGTGAAGGTAAGTATCGATGGCGCTATAATCCGTACTCCAAAAGGAACTAGTATTCTCGATACCGCCATAGAATATGGCATTTGTATTCCTCATCTATGTCATGTCCCGAATCTTTCCGATATAGGTGCCTGCCGGCTATGCGTCGTGGAGCACATTGTAAACGGCCGTTCGAATATCACTACATCTTGCACCCTAAATGCTGCAGAAGGCATGGTAGTCAGGACAGATACCGAAAAGGTACGGAAACTACGCCGCAATCTTGCGGAATTGCTGGTAGCCCAAGCGCCTAACTCACGCGCTATTCAAGACATTGCCGTACGCTGTGGAGTAAAAGATGTAAGGTATCCCTTCCGTAATGAAAATTGTGTTCTCTGCGGGCGCTGCGTGCGTGCCTGCACCGAACTCTGGAAAGCTCGGGCCAAGGGCTTTGTTGGACGGGGAAAAGACCGCCATGTGGATTACCCATTTGGAACCAGGCCTGACTTTTGTAAACAATGCGGAGCGTGCATCCAGCTTTGTCCTATGACTATAACTCCCTGTAATGGACCGATGAAACCCGGGGAGGAACACCTTTGCGGCAACTGCGAGTCCCAGCTTATGATATCCGAAAATGCGCCGGGAGGTTGCACCTGGTGCAAGCTCGGTGAAAACTTTGCCTGCGGAAGATATGCCTAGCTGAATATAAGCTGTAATGAATAAGGGAAGCATTTCTGCCCCCTTTTTATTTCTACTTCAGTGATCTGTTACCACTGCACGAACATGGGGATGATAGACACCGCTTATAGGTGGGAAAACCGCATCTGCGTAATTGCGCAACAGCGTAAAAATTACCGCTCTAAAGTTTGATGGTGGTTACCCTCTCCGGTCGCTTCTTCGGCGAGCCCGGCACCCTGAACTTTCTATTTTCTGTGCGCGGCACGGCTTTCTCTATTGGCCTTTCCTTGAGCGGCGCCCACTCGTAAGGGACGCGGTAGGCGCGGTAAAGCAGCGGCGCTTTAAACATCCTGTGCATGTAAGGGCTGATGTATTCCCATACCGTTTCCTGCCCCGCCGTCACTTCGATAATCCGCCCGCTGTTGCCTTCCGTTATCAGCGTATTGCCGTTGGGCAACCTCTGCGCCGAGCTTACCAGCGCGCTGTAAAGCCGCCCTGCCCCGGGACCGGGGGTCGGGTACTGCCACTTGACCTCCAGTGTTATCGGGTCGAACTCCAGCACCCGTGAAAAGTCCCGACGCGCATTATCGATTCCCCCCGGAGCCCCCGGATTAGGCGCGCCGTAGCCTGCCGCCCCGCCGTTATCGAACATCAGGATATTTCCCTC
>MGMR01000086.1:9082-9302 GCA_001796495.1 Chloroflexi bacterium RBG_13_51_18 | reverse complement strand
GGTGGCGGTGAAATATGGCCCCAGCTGCCAGACTATCTTGCCCGACTTTCTATCGATAATGGCTGTAATATTCGTCTGCCTTCCGTCCCAGATAATGTTATCTGGGTGAAAGCGATTGTCTCCGCTGTCGTAGTACTTGTTTGGCCCCAGCGTCGACATCGAGTTCATGTGCATCCAGTCCCCTTTACCGCCGCTCATTGGACTGATACCCGGGTTGCGC
>MGMR01000086.1:8778-9055 GCA_001796495.1 Chloroflexi bacterium RBG_13_51_18 | reverse complement strand
AACCCCATTTCCTCGAAGTGCTCGCTGCAGACCCATTCCCACGTAATCTTGCCCCGCCCGTCCACCTCGATAATCGTATCGTCTATGAGCAACTTATCGCTTATCTTCGGATTTTTCAGGTTCTTGTGGCATAGTATCAGCGTCTTGCCCCCACCCGCTTTAAGCTCCATACCCGGGACGTAATAGCCCACCGGGTTGCCCTCCCGCTGATAGTCGTGGTGCTGCCTTGCCATCCAGCGCGGCTTTTGCCGCGGGTCTTTCACCAGCTCGTACTTCT
>MGMR01000086.1:5130-8761 GCA_001796495.1 Chloroflexi bacterium RBG_13_51_18 | reverse complement strand
TTGCCGTCCCAATCAACCTCAACCAGGTCGACCATGTCCTGGAAGCCGTATTTGAAATTGCGCACCCCCGTGCTGCCCATGATATGCCCGCCCGGCAGCATTTTATTGGGGAACCCATCCAGCCCCTGCCAGCGGTTGACCGCGTTGCCGTTCATGTCTATCAAGACCGCCCCCCGCCCGTTTTTCCGGTGCAGCTCCGACTGGAAAAGCGTGTAGCCGTTCCAGCATTTCTCCGGATAGTAAATTGTCGTCCCCGTTGGATATACTGTTGGCGGCATTTTCTTCACTCCTTCGGACGGATGAATAGTATCCACATATTAACTCACTCTCGGCATTTTTTCTACTTTTCCTGAAATGACTTTTATTATTATCCTAAATGGTTTATATTATGGTACACGGCTTTTCTTGAATATAAAGCTTAATCGGAGGATAGAATGAACGTTATCTGGGTAATATCCGATACTTTAAGGCGCGACCACGTGGGAGCTTACGGCAACAAGGAAATTATTACCCCATCAATCGATGCTCTAGCCGCCCGGTCGGTGCGCTTTGACCGACATTATATCGCCGGCTTTCCCACCATGCCCACCCGCGCCGATTACCTGACCGGCCGCTGGACGATGTCCTACATGCAGTGGGAGCCTTTGTTCAAGGATGAGGTAACACTGCCCCAGCTGCTTTCGGATAAGGGCATCCACACCGCTGCTGTAGTCGATACACCGTTCTATATTCGCAACGGCATGAACTACGACATGGGCTTCCGCCACTTTACAGAAATACCCGGTCAGATAAACCAGCAGTGGATTGTAGACCAGGACACCAAGAAGGGAAGCGTCGTCCATACTATTTACGGCGGTGACGTGAAAGCTGATTGGCGCTACGAGGCCGATTACATCTCGCCTCAGACCTTCCAGAAAGCCATGAACTGGCTGGACCGTCACTATAAAGAGGATTTCTTTCTGTACGTGGATACCTGGGACCCGCACGAGCCCTGGGAACCCCCGCAGCATTACCGTGAGCTTTACTGGCCCGGTCACGACGGCAAACAGGCAATGCCGGTCTACGGCTACTGGCCACAGATTCCCGGCATTACCCAGGAACTGGTTGATAAAGCCCACGCCTCCTACTGTGGCGAGGTTACCATGGTGGACACCTGGTTCGGGTACTTCATGAAAAAGGTGGAAAACCTGGGACTGATGCAAAATACCATGATTATTTTCACTAGCGACCACGGTTATTACTTCGGAGAGCACGGCGGTATCCTGGGCAAGATGGTTTTCGCCCGGGACGAGCGCGGCAAGATGAAAGGCAACGGTATATGGTCGCACTCGCCGTTCTATGAGGAAGTCACCAATACGCCGCTGTTCATCTATATGCCCGGTAATAAACCGGGTAACTATGAAGGCATCACCTCCGCCGTAGACCTGATGCCCACGGTTATGGAGACTATGGGACAGAAAATTCCCGACCGCGTTCAGGGCAAGTCACTGCTGCCGGCGGTTAAAGACCAGACTGTCCCCGGCCGCTCTTACACTGTCAGCGCGCATCCGTTCATTAACGGCGGCGAATGGATGAAATCGGTGGATGGCGTCAACCGCATGACGGCAGAAGACTCCGCAGCTACGGTTACCACCGCGGAATGGACGTTTCTCTATGATACTGAGCCCGGCATGTCCGAGCTTTATAACCTCAAGTCCGACCCCCGCCAGCTGAAGAACCTTATCAATGAAAAACCTGAAAAAGACCGTGAACTGCATAAGTTGCTCGTAAAATACATGCGCGAAACTAAACTCGCCGACCATCTCCTCAAACCCCGCCTTGAGTTAAGGTTGTAAAGAAGTACTACAATACCCTAATTACCCAACTCGTTAATCTTTATATACATCTTAGTAAAAATACATTCGAAAAGTCTTGACAAGTCGCGACTCTACTTGTATAATGAAGTCTAAACATATAATTATAGGACGTGACTTGTGAAGAACTTAAGTGTTGAGATTAGTGAAGTACAGTCAAGTGAATTAGAGGAAGTTATTGAAGATAATCTTGGATGGAATAAAGCATTGGTAATGAGAGCTCTTTTAAATTATTTTTTAAAATTAGACCAAGACGCACAGGAAGCTTTTGTAAAGAAACATGGTTTAAAAAATAAAGCAAAGAAGCGAAAAGAAGAGGTGGAGAAATAGTTAAAACGCGAATATACCATAAGTTACTAATAACAATTATACCAGTACAAGTTTGACATGGAATTGTTGGTGATATAAGCTTGGTGAGGTTGTCCGAATGACAGATGGAAACCGAATAGTAATTGGTTTAACCGGACCCTTTGGCGCCGGGTGTACAACAATAGCAGATGACCTCCACCAGCGACATAAAATGCGTAAATACTCATTGAGTGAGTTCATGCGCGAAATAGCACCATCTTTAATTGAAGGGGTAAATAAAGGAAAGTTATTTTCTCCAAAGGAAAGGTGGTACCAGCAATTAATAGGTAATGAAATAAGGAACAAGAAAATAGATGCAATACCCCAAGAGGTATTTAATAAAATTAAAAAAGATGAAGGGGAGAATAAAGCGCTAGAATCTCAAGACATAGTAATAGATGGTATAAGGCATCCCAGCGAAATAACGTTTTTTCAGAATATCTATCCACACTTCTTCGTTATGGCTGTTTTCGCAAAACACGAATTGAGATGGAATAGAAAAAAAGATATTTATGATAAAAATCAAGGTGATTTTGATAGGGATGATGTTAAGGATTCCGGAGAGTTCGAACCACCGTGGGGACAGAAAGTGCAACTGTGTGTGGACAGATCAGACATATTAATTAGTAACAATGAGTCATTTGACGAGCAACCTCGTTTTAAAGAAGAACTTCAAAAAAGGATTGATGGATATACAGAGTTAATGAAATCACCTGGAAAAACAGGACCACAACCTTGGGAATTTAACATGAGCCAAGCATATCAGGCGAGCTTAATGTCTACTTGTTGTAAAAGAAAGGTAGGGGCAGTCATTGTAAAAGAACAAGCTTTAGAAGATAGGCCAAGAAGCTACGTGATTGCAAGTGGATATAACGAAGCTCCATTGACAATTAAACCTTGTATCCAGAGAGGTGGAAAGGCTAAACCGAATTATTGTTATAAAGACGAGAAGATAAAATCAGTGATTAAGAAAGAATACAAGTACTGTCCGAAGTGTGGTGCAAAAGTAAAAATTCCAGAAGAATTCGACTTACCATTAGCTTGTTCAAACAATAAGTGTGATGCAAAAATGGGGAAAGATTTTATACCAGGTAGGGTACTTGATTTATGCATAGCTGTTCATGCCGAGGAGTCAGCGATTTTACAAACTTCGCGGTTTGGCGGTACTCAGGTTGAAGGGAGTATTTTATATACTACTACTTTCCCCTGTCCTCTATGTGCAAAAAAAATTGTTAACGCGGGTATTAGCAAGGTTATATTTGCTGAACCTTATCCTCAAGATGATGCTATCAGCGTTCTTGATGAGGCTAAAGTACAAGCGGATTTGTTCGAGGGAGTTAAAGGAAGAGCATATCATAGGCTGTTCGAGCCACCACCATATAAACATAATAATTAGGAGGTGATTTATGGAACTTAAGCAATGTCCTCAA
>MGMR01000086.1:2432-5121 GCA_001796495.1 Chloroflexi bacterium RBG_13_51_18 | reverse complement strand
TACTCAGTCTCGTTTGACTTTAATCGTGGTGTAGAAATGTGTCGTTGGAGGGATTGTAATTGGGTAAACGTCGAACGTAAGGAATTACAGGTGGCTCATAGGACCGTCATTACTAATCATAAAAATGATGGGTTCAGCGGAGAATCCGTAAAGGCTGAGCAAAGAATACTTGCTTGATAATTCGAAATAATATTGTTAAATAACACTTTTTAGAATTTTCGTTGAAGGTAAAATTTGGGGGTGCGTTGTGCACCCCCATTATTATTATGTTTAATTTGCTAAGTTAATCAAGCCTCCTACACCTCTCTAAACTCGCCCTCCACCGTCCCCTCATCTTTACCGCCCTCTCCACCTTCGGGAGGTGGTTGCTCTCCTCCTGGCGGCGGCTGTTCTCCGCCGGGCGGCGGTTGCTGCTGCTGACTGTACACCGCCTGGCCTATCTTTTGCATCGTCTCGTTCAACGACTGCGTAGCGTTCTTTATCGCGTCGGTGTCCGTGCCCTTTAGGGCTTCCTTTACTGCCGCTATCTTTTCCTCGGCTTCCTTGTTCAGGTCCGCCGGGATTTTGTCCTTGTTGTCCCGCAGTGACTTCTCCGCCTGGTAGGACATCGTGTCGCCCATGTTCTTGGCTTCGATTTCCTCGCGGCGCTTGGCGTCATCGGAGGCGTGCATCTCCGCTTCTTTCTGCATCTTGTCTATATCGTCCTTGGAAAGCCCGCTGGATGCTGTAATCGTTATCTTCTGCTCCTTGCCGGTGCCTTTGTCCTGTGCCCTTACGTTGAGGATGCCGTTGGCGTCGATGTCGAAGGTGACCTCTACCTGCGGCAATCCTCTGGGGGCCGGTAAAATCCCGTCGAGCATGAACCTGCCTAGCGTTCGGTTGTCGTTGGCCATCGGCCTTTCGCCCTGCAGGACGTGGATTTCCACGCTCGGCTGGTTGTCCGCCGCCGTGCTGAATATCTGGCTCTTGGCGGTGGGTATGGTTGTATTGCGTGGAATAAGCGGTGTTGCTACTCCGCCGAGTGTCTCGATGCCCAGCGTCAGCGGCGTTACGTCGAGGAGTAGTACGTCCTTGACTTCACCCTTCAATACACCCGCTTGTATGGCGGCCCCTATAGCTACCACCTCGTCCGGGTTGACGCTTTTATTCGGCTCCTTGCCGAAGATTTGTTTTACTTTGTCCTGTACCAGCGGCATGCGGGTCTGCCCGCCCACCAGTATTACCTCGTCGATTTGCGCCGCTGTTTTTCCGGCGTCTTTCAGCGCCTGTTTGCACGGCTCGATGGTCTTTTCCACCAGGTCCATCACCAGCTGCTCCAGCTTGGCGCGGTTGAGCGTAATGTTCATGTGCTTCGGCCCGCTGGCGTCTGCCGTGATGAAGGGCAGGTTGACCTCCGTCTGCTGGACGCTGGAGAGTTCCACCTTGGCTTTCTCCGACGCTTCCTTGAGGCGCTGTAAAGCCGTCTTGTCATTGCTAAGGTCTATCCCCTGGTCTTTCTTAAATTCAGCGATTAACCACTCCATGATTCTCTGGTCGAAGTCCTCTCCGCCCAGGTGCGTATCGCCGTTGGTGCTCTTTACCTGGAAGGTGCCTTCGCCCAGTTCCAGTATGGATATATCGAAAGTCCCCCCGCCGAGGTCGTACACGGCGATGGTCTCCTCACCTTTCTTATCGAGACCGTAAGCCAGCGCCGCCGCCGTCGGTTCGTTGATAATTCTCAATACGTTCAGTCCGGCAATGGCACCGGCGTCCTTGGTGGCCTGCCGCTGTGCGTCGTTGAAATAAGCTGGCACGGTGACAACCGCATCGGTAATCTTTTCACCCAGGTAAGCCTCGGCGTCCGACTTTAGCTTCTGTAAAATCATCGCCGATATCTCCGGCGGGCTGTATTCTTTGCCGCCCATCGTTACCCTGATATCGTTGTTGGCGGCTTTGGAAACTTTATAGGTCTTGCGCTTGGCGTCTTCCTCTACCGGCAACTCGCGGCCCGCCGGCTCACCGAACTTACGCCCCATGAAGCGCTTGATGGCGTAAACGGTGTTCTCCGGGTTGACGATGGCCTGGCGCTTGGCTATCTGCCCCACCAGCCGCTCCCCGTTTTTATTTATCGCCACCACCGAGGGTATCAGCCGGCTCCCTTCCGAGCTGGTGATTACTACCGGCTCGCCTGCCTCCAGTACCGCCACCTCGCTGAAAGTCGTTCCCAAATCTATTCCTACTGCTTTAGCCATTTACTCTTCCTCCTTTGTCTCCTCTATGTCCTCTTCCCCGTTGCCTACCGCTACCCGGGCGGCGCGGAGAAGTCTATCATTCAGCATGTATCCTCTTAAAAATTCCTCTATTATTATTCCTTCTTTGCCTTTTACCTGCCGTATCGCTTCGTGCAGGTTGGGGTCGAAGTGCTCTCCTATCGCTATAATCGGCTTTACCCCCTGCCCCTCCAGGATGGTCCTGAACTTTTTCTCGACCAGCCTAACGCCTTCCACCCAGTCGTCCCCGGCGTATTCTTCCGGGATTGCCTTTAGCGCCCGCTCGAAGTCGTCGAGGACCGGCAGTATACCGAGGACTAGATTGGCGTTGGCGAAGCTGTTAAAATCCAGCCTTTCCTGCTCCGTGCGCCGCTTGTAGTTGATGAAGTCCGCCTGCGACCGCTGCCAGTTGGCGAGGTATTCCTCCGACCTTTTCTTTT
>MGMR01000086.1:0-2422 GCA_001796495.1 Chloroflexi bacterium RBG_13_51_18 | reverse complement strand
TTCATCCTCCAGGGTCATCGTCGCTTCCGGCAGTTCGTCTTCCGGCGTAATTTCGTTATTCGGTTTTTCTTCCGGGTCTTTTGGCATCATGATAAAATTCCGTAGATATTATTGTTTAGCCTGCTCTTCGCGGCTTTCCTTGCCGTAAAGGCCCCCCACCAGCTGCCCCAGCACCGACGAGAAGTAGTATACCGTGGGTATCGTTAGCGTGTAGGGCATCCTGGTAGGTCCCACCACTGCTATCGTGCCGGAGGCTTCCTTGGGGAGACCGTAACGGCAGATGACCACGCTGCAGTTCTGTATCGCTGAATTCTGGTTTTCTTTGCCGATGATTACCTGCACGCCCGGCTGGCTTAACTTGGCCGGCAGTATGACCTTGAGCAGGCCGCGCTGTTCTACCAGTTCCATCAGGTCGCGCATCTGGTCGCTGTGCGCGAATTCCGGCTGCTCCAGCATGAAATGCCAGCCTTCCAGGTACGGCTCCTGGTACTCTTTGCTGTCTTCCGTCTGCATCATATCTACCAGGTGTTCGGAGGCTTTCTTCTCCGTCTCCGTGAGCTCTGCCTTGCTCCTGGCAATCTCGTTCCTGGATAGGCCGGCGTAAATATCGTTCAATTTATTGCTTATAATAGCCAGGTCCGGCTGCGCTAACGCAGTATCGAAGGTAATCAGCTTTTGCTTCACCATTGCCCCATCCAGAACTATAACCATCAGGGTGCGCGCGTCCTGCACCGCGATTAATTCCAGGTGCTTAAGCTTGCAGTCCGTCGCCTTCGGCAGGCTGACCAGCGCCACGTTGTGCGTTAGCCTGGCCAGCAGCGATGCCGTCAGGCTTACCCATGTCTCCACCTCTTTCTCTACCTGGTGGAAGGTATGGCTTATCATGTACTGCTCTTCCCGCGGCAAGGAAATGCTTTCTATCGACTCCACATAATAGCGATAGCCCTTGTCCGAAGGTATGCACCCCGCGGAAGTGTGGGGACGTATCAGGTAGCCGTCCCTTTCCAGCTGCGCCATCTCGTTGCGGATGGTGGCCGGACTTACCTCCAGGTTGGCTTTATCCGCCACAGCCTGCGAGGGCACCGGCACCGCATTCGTGATGTACTGCCGGACGATATAATTTAATATTCTTCCGCCTCTGCTGGTTATCATTTCCATCTCCGTTAGCAGTCTCTTGCCCCGACTGCTAACTATAATAATTTAGCATCTTAGACACTCGTTTGTCAAGAGATAAATATCACATCGGTCAATTATAATAATCCCTTGACGAAACTTGGTTATACTATTATAATGCACGTTGCTGCAACTAGGTTTATCAGCGCTAACTCCGTAATGCTTTCGCCGGGAATTCAGGGTGACATTAATTGTAGAAGCATGCGGGATTGTTAGGAATACTATTTAAACAAGTTAGGAGTAAATTTATGAATCGTGATCTTACCGAACTGTTAGACCCTGAACTCAAGGGACCCATCAAGATGATGTTAAGCCAGATGCCGCCAATGTCTTTCGAAAATCTGCCCGCCGCCCGTGCCGCTTCCAGGCAGATGATGGCGGCTATGAAAATGCAATGGCCGGTCATTCCGGGTGTCATTACCGAAGATAGGTCAGTTCCGGGTCCGAAGGAGTCTCCCAACGTCAATGTGCGGATCTATCGACCGGAAAAACTACCCGGTCTGCTCCCATCGTTGCTCTGGATCCATGGCGGTGGCTATATGCTCGGTGAGATTGACCAGGAAGATTTGACTGCAAAACAATTCGCGTTAAAAGGAGAATGTGTCGTCGTATCGGTAGAATACCGGTTGGCTCCAGAGCATCCTTATCCCGCTCCGTTGGAAGACTGCTTTACCGCTTTGAAATGGTTGTCAACTCACGCCAATGAGATAGGTGTTGATCGCTCTCGTATTGCAATTGGAGGTGCCAGCGCTGGCGGCGGACTTGCTGCCGGGCTGGCTATCCTGGCGCGTGACCGGGCGGAGGTAAAAACCGTTTTTCAACTACTGGTTTATCCTATGATTAACGATTGCAATGTCGCTCCCGCTGGCGATACCTTGCCCGATACTCTTTTCTGGACCCGGGAAAATAATCTGATAGGCTGGCGTTCCTACCTCGGTTGTGAGCCTGGAGGCAAAGAGATTTCTTGTTATGCGGCGGCTTACAGGGCTGCGAATGTGGAAGGTCTTCCGTCAGCATACATATCAGTTGGAGACCTTGACCTTTTCGCCCGGGAAGATATCGATTATGCGAGGAGACTTCTTGAAGCGGGTGTCCCCACCGAGCTCCATGTTTACCCTGGCGGCTGCCATGCTTTTGATATGCTCGTGCCCGGTGCTGATATTTCTAAACGGTTTAATGCTGATATTTATCGAGCTTTAAAACGGGCGTTGCATATTTAACTGACAACCACTAAATACCCTGTTTGGAG
>MGMR01000085.1:2471-6983 GCA_001796495.1 Chloroflexi bacterium RBG_13_51_18 | reverse complement strand
GGCCAGAATTGCCCGTGCCATGCAGATTAGCTGGCGCTGCCCGGCGCTCAAGTTCACACCCCGCTGCCCCACCAGGGTATCATAGCCCTTGTCGAGTCGGCTAATTAAGTGTTGGGCTCCAACCATTTTCACTACTTCTACAACCTGCTCGTGAGTGGCATTGAGCCTGCCGAATTTTATGTTTTCCTCAATGGTGCCGGAGAAAAGAATCGGGTCCTGCGGCACGATGCCTATCTGTTTCCGTAACGACTGCTGGGTTACGGAGCGTACGTCATAGCCGTCCACGGTTACCGCCCCTTTTTCCACTTCGTAGAAACGCGCGGTAAGGCTTACCAGGCTGCTTTTGCCCGACCCCGTTTGCCCCACGATAGCCACCGTTTCACCGGGCTTGACGGTCAGGTTGATATCATGCAGGACGTCTTTCCCGGGTTCATAACCGAAACTCATGTGGTTGAAATCTATCTCACCCTTAACGGGTGGAAGCTCGATGGCGTCCGGCCTGTCCTGAATCTCCGGTGCTATATCCAGCAGCTCGAAAATACGCGCCCCGGAAGCCATCGCCCGCTGGAGTTCCGTATACTGCATGGACAACTCGAGAACGGGGTCGAAGAAGCGCTGGACGTAAAGTAAAAAGCTCATCAGGACGCCGATACTCATGGCCTTATCCAGCACCTGGAGACCGCCGAAGATTATAACGATGGCGAAGGCGACGCCGGTGAAGATTTGCACCATGGGCATCATCAGCGCCTCCAGCTTGACCGCGCCTACATTGGCATCCAGGTGGGCGCGATTTACCTGGTCGAACTGCTCCATGTTTTCTTCTTCCCGCGAAAGGCTCTGTATCACCCTGACGCCGGACATATCCTCCTGGAGCTGGGAATTGACCGTGGCGATGGCGCGCCGCACCTTGATGAAAGCCTTGCGGGCGAACTTCTGCCACACGACAGTCATGATGACCATGAAAGGTATGACGGTCAGCGTAATTAAAGCCAGGCGGGGATTCAGCGTAATCATGATTATCGCTATACCCACCAGTGTCAGTACACTGGTCAGGAGGGTTAATATGCCCTGCGTGACAAGCTCCTGTATTTGCGAGACGTCATTCTGCACGCGGGACATTAGCTTGCCTACTTGGTGAGAATCGAAGAAGCTCAGCGAAAGCCGGTGCAGGTGGTCGAACATATCTGTGCGCATCCGGTAGATAATCGCCTGCCCGGCGTAAGCCAGATAAACGTTTTCCAGGTACTGCCCGCCCCATGTCAGCAGCGATATTATCACGTAGAATACAACTATTATGCCGAGTCCGCCCAGGTCCTGCCCGATAATGCGGTCGGTGGCGATGCCTACCAGGTAAGGAGCCGCCAGCGTAGCCAGCGTGCGGACTATCATGCCGCCCGCTCCCAGTCCTATCCACCCTTTTACCGGCGCCAGGTACTTGGGCAGCCGCGTTATCACACGGCTGTCGTAAACTTTGCCCAGTACGTCGTCAGAATCGAAGCGGCCGCCGCCTTGATGTTGATGATAGCCGCCTCCGCCGCCGTGAAACATGTTTACTCCTCTGCCTCTTCGTCTTTACTTATCATCAGTTGTGATTCGTATAATTCTTTGTAGAGCCCGTCCCGCACTATCAGCTCATCGTGCGTGCCCTTTTCTACCAGTTTGCCATCTTCCAGCATCAGGATGACGTCCGCGTTCCGGATAATCGGTAAACGGTGGGTAATAATAAAAGTAGTCCTGTTCTTGATGAGCTTGTCCAGCGCCTGGCGGATGAGTTTTTCCGTTTCCGCGTCCACGCTGGCTGTGGAGTCGTCCAGTATCAGGATGCTCGGGTTCACCAGCAGGGTGCGGGCTATGGACAGCCGCTGCTTTTCCCCGCCGGAAAGGGTATCGCCGCGTTCCCCCACCCAGGTATCGTAGCCTTCCGGCAGCGCCTGGATGAAGTTGTGTAAATTGGCCGCTTTAGCTACTTCTATAATCTGTTCCATGCCGGCATCCACCGCGCCGTAAGCGATATTCTCCTTGATAGTGGCGGAGAAAAGAAAAACATCCTGCTGCGCCGTGACGACGTTTTTCCGCAGCGATGAGAGCGTAACATCGCGGATATCGATGCCGTCCACCGTAATTTTACCCTCGGTGACGTCATAGAACCGGGAAAGAAGATTGGCGATGGTGCTCTTGCCGCTCCCCGAACGTCCCAGCAGAGCCACGAGCTGTCCCGTCTTAACATCGAAGCTGACATCCTTTAAAGCCGGACCGATATTGTTATAGCTGAAACTTACGTTCTGGAAAGATACCTCGCCCTTCACCCTGCCCATCTCTATGGCGTCAGGCTTCTCGGTAACATCGGACCTGGTATCCAGTATTTCCAGGATACGCTGCCCGGCGGATGCCGTACGGGAGTAGAGGTTGACCATCATCCCCAGCCGGCGGATGGGCATTACCAGCATGCCGACGTAGAGGATAAACTGGGTAACCTCACCGATGGTCATGTTGCCGTCGACCACCTGGTGTCCGCCATACCAGAGGATAATAGCCACAGGTATAGCAAAAAGCAGCGTCATCGTCGGCGCGTTGACCGCCATCAGGCGCGCGGCGTGTACCTGCTCGTCTGACAGACTTTTAGCCTGTACGGCGAACTTGCGGCTGTCCTCTTTCTCGTGAGAGAAAGCTTTGACCACTCCTATGCCGGCGAGACTTTCCTCGAGCGTGGTGCCCATGAAACCCATCATCGCCTGGACTTTCAGCCAGATTGGCCGGATATGCTGGCCGAAGTTGATAGCCAGCCAGGCTACCGGCAGGACGAAAGCGAGTGTGAACAACGCCAGCGGCAAGTTCATCATCAGCAACATCGTAGCTACCGCGATAACCATCAGCAACACCTGCGCCATGCCCAGTAAGCCCATGGCGAAAAACATGCGTATCGCTTCCACGTCAACCGTGGCGCGGGACATAAGCTGCCCTGTCTGGCTGCGGTCGTGGAAGGCAAAGCTAAGACGCTGAATACGCTCATAGAGAGCATTCCGGATGATATAGGAGGTCTTTTGCGCGGTCACTTCGTTAAAGAAGCGCTGTCCGTAGCCGGCCAGGCCCCTTAAAGCGCTGGCGGCTATAATCACGCCCGCCACCCACCATATAAGGCTGCGGGCATCCCCCACCGTAAAAAAGAGAAAGCTGTTTCCGCCGCTGCCCAGCGCCGCATCAATACCGTCACCCAGCAAATTTGGTATAAGTATTCCGAACGCCGTACCGATAAGCAGGCAGGCGAAGGCGAGTACGAGCATATACCAGTATCCCCGCACAAACGCCAGCAATCTTAAGATGACTTTCATGAAAAGCTGCCTGACCTGTAATAATTATTCCGATATAACGTGATATATTATACTACGAAAACACCCCTCTCGTAAAGGGCATTTGTTCCGGTACTGTTTGCATTTGGTGGATATTTATCCCTCACCCCTGACCCCTCTCCAGTCTTGAGAATGGTTAGAACCAGTGTTAAATTGGCTGGAGAGGGGAATTAAAGAGAGGGGGGCAAGGGGGTGAGTTTAAGATGATAGAACAACCAAAACCAAATTTATCCTCATCCCACCCGCCGCCCCGGAGCCGTATAGAAAGCTAAAAAGAAACCGGCATCTGCGTTTTTAGCAGGTGCCGGATATATACTACCCGGATATTGTTGACCGTATATTTAATCGTAGCTATTGTATGTCCACTTCAACCGGAGCTTCCTGGCGGGATTCTTCCTGCCTGTTAGCTCTGGCTCTGTTTGCCTTCCAGATAGCCTTATAGCCGGTAAGATTGATATACCATATAAAAGCGGCCGGGAAGAGTATTATAGGTACTGCTATCGCTGCTGCTATTATCAGTTCCGTTGACAAGCTGTTATTCCGCCTTTCTGTGGATGTCCTCTCGTGGTGCGCCCGGCTTACCCGGCGGCATGACTTTTTAGGCTTCCTTCTGGAGGGCCTGGTTTTTCGCCCTGGCTTCCTTTACCGCCGCAAAGATGCCGCCCAGGTTAATGTACCAGACGTAAGCTGCGGGGAAGAGTATCACCGGTATTGCTATTGCTATTGCTACGATTATCTGCCAATCCATCTCAGTGTCCTTCTTTACTTGTTTCCGTTTAAAGTTTAACACCTCGATGGTGATAGCGGCTTCCGTACTGCTACCTAATTTCAATGTTGTATTAACACGTAAAAACACCGCCCCGGAATGTGAGTGTTACGCCACAAAACAGGCCCGGTAATAAGCATAATTACCTAAAGTCCCAGTGCTTGAGCCACGTCCCCCAGCCCCAGTTCCGCCAGCCGTTTTTTATTAAGCCCGCCGGTTTTCGGGTCCCAGCCCATGGCCGTGAAATAGTCCCTTACCAGGGTCCTCTCATCAACGGTCACGCCCGCCATGGGGCCTGCCGGCTGCGGCGGTTTTCCGAGCAGTCGGTCCGCCAGTTTATATTGCGAGAGGGTCACTCCCTCCCGCAGGTTGAAGGCCTGCCTCATGTTCTCGATTCTC
>MGMR01000085.1:0-2461 GCA_001796495.1 Chloroflexi bacterium RBG_13_51_18 | reverse complement strand
TCACTAGCTCGTCCGTGGTGATGTCCCAGCCGGAAACCAGGCGTATGAACCTGGCAATGTCATCGACATCCGGCACAGCCATGTTCACGAAAAGACACATGCCCAGGCACATCAGCGAGTGCTGGAAATTGCTGCCCTTCTTATGTGCCTCCCCCCTGCCGCTGTAAAGCTGGCGGTTAATCTCCGGGAGAAACCCCGGCGGATGATGCTCTTCTGAGCCCTGTGTATGGCGCGCCGGCGTGGCGTTGGTGAGATAAGTGGTCGCCATAGCCGATGTGGCAATCGGGTTATGCCCCGGCACTTCCTGCCCGTGCACGTGCATCGCGTAGTCGGCGGCGTTCCCGCCGATTTTTCGCGCCGCAACCTGCACGCCGTCCGCCAGGATATCTCCGATACCTTCACGCTTAGCCATTTTTTCCATTATCGCCACCAGGGCCTGGTGGTTCCCCCACTTTAGATCGATACCGCCGGTATCTTTTTTAGTAATAAGTCCTTTTTCGTAGCACTCCATGGCAAAAGCGATTATCCCTCCCGCGGAAATCGTATCAATGCCGTAGCGATTACAGATGTCGTTGGCTTTAAGAATAGAGTCGATATTAGTGTTCAGGCAGTTTGAGCCGAGCATGACGATGGTCTCGTATTCGGGCCGGTAGGAACCCGCCGTATAACGGTATTCGCCCGTGCCTTCTTTCATAACCGCTTCACACCCGACCGGGCACTGGTAACAGACAACACGCTTTTCACTGCGCTCCGCTATCAATTCGGCGCTTAAACTTGCGGCATTCGGAAAATCATTTACCGCCACGCCGCCATAGTTTTTAACCGGAGAATCGCCGCCTTCAATACTGGAGACGGTGGTAAAGGTCGTGCCGAATTTCCGCAGGACCTCGACATGCCCCCCAAGAGTCGAAAGGCATTTTGTTCTTAAGTCTTTGATACCTTTTTCATCGGCGACGGGCACTTTCATATTGCCCTTTACCGCTACCGCCTTGAGACGTTTCGACCCCATGACGGCGCCCAGTCCCGAACGACCCGCCGCGCTGCCTTTTGTATGCATGATGCAGGATACCAGCGCCAGCTTCTCCCCGGACGGCCCGATGCAGGCTATCGCCGTGTCCTTACCGAGTTCCTCTTTTAAAGCATCGTCGGTCTCATAAGTATCCTTGCCCCAGAGATGCGTGGCGTCTTTCAACTCCGCTTTGCCGTTATCGATAAAGAGATAAACCGGCTTTGCCGATATCCCGGAGAAAAACACGCCGTCATAGCCCGCGAATTTCAGGTAAGCCGCGAAGTACCCCCCCGAATTGGCATCGCCCCAGCCGCCCGTCAGCGGCGATTTTCCCACCACCGTAAATCTTGTGCCGGAGATAGCCTGGGTGCCGGTGAAGGGGCCGGTCATAAACCCGAGGTAACTATCCGGGCCCAGCGGGTCAACCCCGGCTTTCTGCCAGTTGAAAATAAGCCGGGCGCCTATCCCGTATCCCCCGATGAACCGGCGGCACATTTCTTCATCGAGCGTTTCGTCCTTGAGAGTCTTTTTTGATAAATCCACTCTAAGTATCTTCCCCATGTATCCTCTGGCCATGTTTTCCTCCGTTACACTGTTATTTGCTATGTAAAATGGTTCAATAAGGTAACTATCCAGCCATTATACTATATTTCGGGATTTTGGATAATACCAGCGATTATTGTTGTCAACCTATATGGCAATCATATATATTGGTATCAACACCTTAAAACATCATGAAACAAAGAATCGGACCATATCTCTGGAGCGCTATCGTCATGGTGCTGGCGCTGGCGCTTTCTCTTTTTGTGGCTAGCTTTAATAAACCGTCTCTGGTGGCTAGCGAGCTACCCTATCAAACCACATCTATATGGATTATAATAACCTACTTTTTCGTCGCCGTTGTGGTTATTTCCGTGGTCCTTTTTATTATCCCCTTACGCAAACTGGGTCTGGTTTTCAGGTTATTGTTTACTTTAATGTTCGCCTGGGGTATTTTTATCGTCACCTACTTCGTACTTCCTGATATTGCCGCTTATTCCCTGGCGGCAATCGCGGGCATTGCCTGGCTGTTCTGGGCAAGAATCTGGCTGCACGACCTTCTGCTGCTTATCGCCCTCGCCGCCGCCGGCTCTGTCTTCGGGTTTCTTTTCTCACCCTGGTCTTTCATGATTTTCATGCTCGTAATTTCCGTCTATGACGTCCTTGCCGTACGCTTCGGTTTGATGGTCTGGATGGCCGATAAGCTCTCCGCGTCCACCTCCCTCCCCGCCTTTATCTTCCCGAAGAAATTGCGCGACTGGCCTCTGAGCATCAAGGCCGTGCAGTTCAGCGAGCTAAAGAAAGAGGAAGCTGCTAAACGCGAGTACACGATACTCGGCGGCGGCGATATCGGTTTCCCGCTGATGCTGGCGGTATCCGTTTTCTTTAAGTACGGGTTGCCCGGCGCGATAC
>MGMR01000084.1:379-9831 GCA_001796495.1 Chloroflexi bacterium RBG_13_51_18 | reverse complement strand
CATACCACCAGCTCCGCCGGGCATACCGGCAGACTCTTTCTTTTCCGGGATATCAGCAACCAGCGCTTCGGTCACCAGGACCATGACAGCGATGCTGGCAGCGTTTTCCAGTCCGGTGCGGACGACCTTGGTGGGGTCGATAATGCCCCTGGTTACCATATCGACGAACTCATCGGTCTCGGCATCATAGCCGGTGCCCTTCTTGGCCTTTTTCACGGCATCGATAATAACCGAGCCGTCCTTGCCAGCATTATCGGCTATCCAGCGGAGTGGCTCGATGATAGCCTTGCGGACAACGTCAACACCGGTAGCTTCGTCTTCGGCGACCTTAAGTTTATCCAGCACGTGGATAGCGTTCAAGAGACCAACGCCGCCGCCGGGCAGGATTCCTTCCTCTACCGCGGCGCGGGTGGCCGAGAGAGCGTCCTCGACGCGGTGCTTCTTTTCCTTGAGCTCGACTTCAGTGGAGGCGCCTACCTTGATGACGGCGACGCCGCCGACAAGCTTGGCCTGCCTTTCCTGCAGTTTCTCGCGGTCGAAGTCCGAGGTGGTCTCTTCAATCTGGGCTTTAATCTGCTTGATTCTGGCCTTGATTTCCTCCTCGGAGCCTTTGCCTTCGACGATAGTGGTGTTGTCTTTATCCGAGGTGACGCGGCGCGCCCGGCCGAGATCTTCCACGGTAACCGAGTCCAGTTTCCGCCCAACCTCTTCCGAGATGACCTTGCCGCCGGTGAGGATGGCCATATCCTCCAGCATCGCCTTGCGGCGGTCGCCGAAGCCGGGGGCTTTCACGCCCAGGACATTGATAGTGCCGCGAAGTTTGTTAACTACTAAAGTTGCCAGCGCCTCGCCGTCGATATCCTCGGCGACGATGAGCAGGTTCTTGGATACCTGGAGGATTTTCTCCAGAGCGGGCAAGATATCCGCCACGGCGGAAATTTTCTTATCCGTAATCAGGATATAGGGGTCTTCAATGACCGCTTCCATGCGCTCGGCGTTGGTGACGAAATAAGCGCTGACATAGCCGCGGTCGAACTGCATGCCTTCAACATACTCTATTTCATACTGGGTGCCCTTGGACTCTTCGACAGTGATAACGCCATCCTTGCCGACCTTTTCCATGACCTCGGCCAGCAAGTCGCCGATTTCCTTGTCCTTGGCGGTGATGGTGCCCACCTGGGCAATCTGTTCCTTGTCCTTGATTTCCTTGGAGTCCTTTTTCAGTTGCTCGACGACAGCGGCAGTAGCTTTCTGGATGCCCCTTTTCAGGGCCTGGGATTCAGCGCCGGCGGCGATATTTTTGAAACCGCCGGAAATGATAGCGTGGGCGAGAATGGTCGAGGTGGTGGTGCCGTCGCCGCAGGCGTCATTAGTCTTGCTGGCGGCTTCCTTGACCAGCTGCACGCCCATATTCTCGAACGGGTCAGGGAGCTCAATGTCTTTGGCGATGGTTACCCCATCATCAATGACCGAGGGCGCCCCCCATTTTTTATCCAGCGCCACGCAGTGGCCCCTGGGTCCGAGGGTAACCTTGACCGCGTCCGCCAGAGCATCGATGCCCTTTTTCAGGGCATGTCTTACATCTTCACCGAAAATAATTTGTTTTGCCATATTTCTGCCTCCTTACTTCCCTGGGTTATTTGGACTTCTTCGCCAGAATATCGCTCTCGCGGAGAATCATCATTTCTTCATCATCGACTTTGATTTCCGTGCCCCCGTACTTGGCGTAAATGACCTTGTCGCCAACCTTGAGGTCCATGGGAATCCGTTTGCCTTCATCTGTCATTTTGCCCGGCCCTACCGCCACGATTTCTCCCTCCTGGGGTTTTTCCTTGGCTGTATCCGGCAGGTATATCCCGGACTTGGTTTTCTCTTCCTTCTCCATGGGTTTAACCAGGACGCGGTCTGCCAGGGGCTGCAATTTAGTTGCCATACCTTGCCTCCTTTCTTGAATTAGTGATTAATGTGTCTTGACGTTATTTAGCACTCTCTGGTCGAGAGTGCTAACATCTACATAATACCGCAGAAATGGATACATCGCAAATTGCGGCAGTAGTATTTAAGGCAGGCTACGGCCGGATATCTCTCGCTATCTCTCTAATTCTCTCATTATCTTCTATATCCAGGCGGGAGACGGGTTTTTTAAATACTGGTTTTTTGGTATTGATAATTAATTACCCTCTTTCCTTCACCCCCCAACGGGGCGGCTAAGAGGGGTGCAGACCCCTATTCTAAATTATTTCTCCCTCTCCGCCAATCTATTTTACGACCGGATTTAATATTAACAGGCAGAGAGGGGGCCAGGGGGTAAGGATGAGAAAAGAGCACGATGATGGCCGGGCTATTGACGGCTTACACGGCATCGTGTAGAATCAGGGCGTGAAAAAGAAAGGGACAGGCAATAAAAGGCAATGGGACGGGGAGAGCATCCAGGCGCTACGCCGTCACCTGGGCCTGACGCAGAATGAGCTTTCCGCGCGGCTGGGAACGCGGCAGCAGACCATCAGCGAATGGGAAACGGGCATGTATCGCCCCCGCGGCGCCTCGTCCACGCTGCTCTCGATTATCGCGGAACAGGCCAGGTTTAAATACGATGCCTCCCCCCGGAAAAAGAAGCCTTGACAAAATACACGATACCGTGTAAAATGCTGGCAGATAAATGGATGACCGGAAGACCTGCCACCGGTTTTATACTCCGCCGGTACAGGGGGATTTACGAGAATAAAGGATATGCGTGAATAATAGCCACAATCTGAAAAGCCTGGGGCCGTTTTTTCAGCCGGAAAGCGTTGCCGTCATCGGCGCTTCACGGGCGGCGGGCAAAGCCGGCTATAACATCATCGAAAATCTAAAGCGGCTGGGATACCCGGGAAAGATATACCCGGTCAATCCCCGAGCTACCAGGATCCTGGGGCTGGCGGCTTATCCGGGGGTGAAAGACCTGCCCGAAACGCCGGCGCTGGCCATTATCGTGCTGCCGCCGGGCCAGGTGCTGAAATCCCTCCGGGAGTGCGCCGACAGAGGGGTGAAGGCGGTGATTATCGAAGCGGTTGGGTTCGGGGAGATGGACGCCGAAGGCGCCCGGGCAGAAGCAGAAATTACAGAACTGGCGGGGCAGGCGGGGATGAGAGTCATGGGGCCGAACAGCGTGGGCACCATCAATCCCTATGCCAATTTCGACAGCAGTCTGGGCCGGCTGAAGAAGGTATTTTTACCCAGGGGCGGTATTGAGAAGGGGCCGGCGGCTTTCATCGGACAGACGGGGCTTTTCACCGGCGTGTACCTGCCGCTGCTGAACAGTGAAATCGGCATCAGCAAGATTGCCTGCCTCGGCAACAAGTGCGATGTCGATGAAAGCGATGTGCTGGAATACTGCGGCGCCGACCCGGCGACGAAGGTAATCGCCATGTACCTGGAGAGCATAAATGACGGACCGCGCTTCCTGGAACTGGCGCGCCGCATTAATAAAAAGAAGCCGATTATCGTTCTTAAATCGGCCGTCACCGAAGGCGGCGCCAGGGCATCGGCCACCCATACCGGCGCCGTGGCCGGGGAGGACAGGGTCTACGAAGCCGCCTTCCGCCAGGCGGGGATATGCCGGGTGGGTAGCTTCGAGCAGCTCTGGGACGTTACCAGGGCTTTTGTCTCCGCCGCGCCGCCGCGGGGCAGCCGGGTGGCTATCGTCAACCTGGCGGGGTCGGGCTGCGTTACCGCCGTCGACGCCTGCACCCGGTACGGCCTGCAAATCGCTAAACTGTCACCGGCGACGAAAAAGAAAATAAAGGCGCTTTACCCGGACTGGTGGCAGGTAAGCAGCCCTATCGATGTCTGGGTGGCTATCGAAGCCAGCGGCTTCGAGAAGACCTATACCGCCATCACCAGGGCCGTCCTGGAAGACGAAAACGTGGATGCCGTTATAGCGGTCATGGGCGCCAACAACTGGCTGGACGGTAAAAGCGTACCCGGGCTGTTTGCCGATATCAGGCGGGACTTCCCGCAAAAGACTCTCCTGGCGGTCAGCATGCCGGGAGACCGTAAAATATATTACAGAATGCAGCGCGAGTTTAAAGATATCGGCGTCCCCTGCTATACCAAGGACGAGGACGCCGTCGCGTCACTGGCGGCGCTTTACCGCTACAGGCAGTACCTGAACGCCACACCTTAACCGGGCGATACACGTTATACCGGCCGGCTAAGGGGACCCACTATATCATGGAGTTCCCGGGGCCTTTACCAAATCGGGTTGAGGGGAGGTGTTTATGACTGCTATGTTGACGGAAAAACGGGTGCTGGAAATCTGGCAGGATTCCCTGCAGAGTCGGACGGACCTGCGGACCGAAGACAATCAGTTGGTCAGAGTGGTCTACCCGGGGAGGTGCAACGACGACCGCGGCGCCGATTTCAAAGACGCCGTGATTGCCACCGGGAGGGGGCGGCTTACAGGGGACATCGAAATCCATGTTAAGGCCAGCAACTGGTGGGCGCACGGGCACCACCGCGACCCGGCCTATAACCGGGTGATTCTCCACGTGGTCTACCGGAACGATAGCGGCCGGACGGCCGTTCTCCAGAACGGGGAACACGCGCCGACGCTGGCGCTGGATGATTACATCAAGAGCAATAATTACCATGCTCTGCCTTCGGCGATGCCCTGCCGCCTTGCCTTTTACCGAAGGAATACAGGGCGGATAGCAGCTATGCTGGAGGAAGCCGGAGAGCAGAGGTTCCTGGCCAAAGCGGACATTTTT
This sequence comes from Chloroflexi bacterium RBG_13_51_18, assembly GCA_001796495.1. Taxonomy (GTDB): domain Bacteria; phylum Chloroflexota; class Dehalococcoidia; order Dehalococcoidales; family RBG-16-60-22; genus RBG-13-51-18. Next base: position 5,083 of record MGMR01000084.1, on the reverse strand, counting down.
CAGGGATTGCCATCAGCGGAGGAGGCGGGGCAGGCGCTGTACCGGGGCATCATGACGGCATTGGGCTATTCAAAAAACAAGGGGCCGATGGCGGAACTGGCTGACCGCCTGCCTCTAAAGAAGCTGGAACAAGCTGCTTCAGGTGAAATAACAGATAGCGAATACCTGTGCCGGTGCCAGGCTCTTTTAACGGGAACGGCCGGTCTTTTACCGTCGCAGCGGGGAATGGAACAGATAACAGCTGGCTGGGAGGAAAAGCTGGAGAAGTACTGGGCAGCTTCCGGCGAGCGGGCGCAGATGTCACCGGCGGACTGGCGCTTTTTCAAGGTCAGGCCGGGCAATCAACCGGTGCGCCGCCTGGCGGCGATGAGTTATCTTCTCTTGCGCTATAAAGAAAAGGGGCTACTGGCCGGGCTGGAGGAAAAGCTTGCCGGGACTACGGACGGCAATAATAGCGGTTTACTGGAACAGGCGCTGGCGGTGGCCCCGGAAGGCTACTGGGGGTGCTATCTGGATTTCGGGGCGCTGGCGCGAGGGGTAGTTCCCGCTTTGCTGGGGAGCGGACGGGCGGCGGATATTATCATCAATGTGCTCCTGCCTTTTGCCTGCGCTCTGGGCCCCGCGCAACAGGGCGAAAAAGTGATGGCGATTTACCGCGATTACAGCGCGGCGGCGGAAAACTCGCTGGTGAGACATATGAGGGGACAGCTGGGTTTGAGTAAGCCTTTTATTGCTACCGCCCGGCGGCAGCAGGGTCTGATACATATTTATAAAACGCGGTGCGTGCAGGGCAGGTGTGGGGAGTGCCCGATGGGCAATATATGAGACTGATTATAATAATTTAATCAGTTCTTTCAAGTCTTTTATTTTTGGGCAGTCCAGCTTTTCCTGATAGTAGCCATCGCGGTCGAGGAGGACGCCCTTTATACCGGCGGCGCTGGCGCCGATGACGTCAACCTGGTACTGGTCACCGACATAGACTGCCTCGTTGGGTTTGACATTGGCCTGCTTTAGAGCGTGGAGGAATATCTCCGGCTGTGGCTTGGTAAAGCCGGCGTCCTGCGAGGTGACGACGATATCAAGTCGCGTGGAAAGCCCGAGCTTTTCGAGAGTGGCGGACATATCGCGCTCGATGTTGGAAATCAGTCCAAGTTTCAGTCCGCGTTTTTTTAGGTCATCAAGCGCCTTCAGGACATCATCGAAGAGCACGAGGTCCATTTTCGCCTGCTGCATCATGCCCAGCAGGTTTAAAACCACCTTTTCCTCCGCGGTTATACCGGCTTCCTTAAGCACGATACGCTGGTATTCCATGTAGAGCGCCATCACTTCTTCCCGCGAACGCCGGCTCAAGGGACGGCGGGCGATCTGCTGGTAAATGTATTCATTGGCGGTGAGAATGGGAAGGTGCAGGGCGGCCGCCGTAATATCTATGCCCAGATTTTTTAAAGCTTCAGCCTCCAATTCTTCCTGTGACGGCTGGTAGCGTACCAGCGTCTGGTAAAGGTCGAAAAACACGGCTTTTATCATAACAATAGCCCCCGCTCATTTATTCATGTTGTGTCTTGAAATCATCTTCACCGGTAAAAGTACTCCATATAAATAACTAAGACCAGTAAAAGTCCGCCGATGGTAATAAGGATTCCATTGGTCACCCAGGCGACAACAGGACGCCTGCCGGAGAAGAAAAACTTGATATTTATCAGCACGTGCAGCAAAAAGAAGAAGGCCAGCGGCAGGACAGTGGCGTTATGTATCGTATTCGCAGTGCCCTTGTCAACCAGGCCGAAGGTAATGTTATAGATGATACCTGCGTGCGTTATTCCCCACCCGGAAAACACCAGTAGCACCACGCAGGCCAGAAGCGCCCAGGCGCTGATGCGGGAGAGTCTCTTCAGCCACAAATTCATCGCTGCCTCCCGTAGTATTGTTTATTTTTCGGTTCTATTATACTATACCCGACGTGATGCTGTGACATCGCTATGCTGCTCCTTAGATTTGCCAACGATTCTCGGGATAATTCTCCCTGAAATGCACCCGCTTTCTGTATCTGTTATACTCTATGTACTATGGACCTTGCCGCTAAAGTATTGAAAGGTGATGTCCGGACCGCCGCCCGACTTATTACCCTTCTGGAAGACGAGTCGCCGCAAGCTATCGGGGAGATAGAGAAGCTTTATACCCACACCGGCCAAGCTTTCATCATCGGCGTCACCGGTGCCCCTGGTGTCGGTAAAAGCACCCTGGTAGATAATCTCATCGGCGCCTTCCGCAAGCAAAACATGACTGTCGGGGTTATCGCCATCGACCCCACCAGCGCCCTGACCGGAGGCGCTCTGCTCGGCGACAGGATAAGGATGCAGCGCCACGCCGCCGACGCCGCTGTTTTTATCCGCTCCCTGGCTACGCGCGGTTGGAGTGGGGGACTGGCTAAAGCCGCCATCGGCGCCGTGCATGTGATGGACGCCATGGGCAAAGATATCATATTCCTGGAGACGGTGGGCTCGGGGCAGGTTGAAATCGATATCGTCAAAGCGGCGGATACCACCCTCCTTGTTCTGGCCCCCGGCTCCGGCGATGAAATCCAGACCATGAAAGCCGGTATTTTAGAGTCGGCGGACGTTATCGCTATCAATAAAGCCGATACGGAAGGCGCCGACCGGCTTCTCTCCGAAATCGAATCCATGTTTTCGATGAAAGCCCTGAACTCTAACGATAGGATTCCGCCCGTTGTCTTGACCGAAGCCGTCAACGATAAAGGTACGGACGAGTTAGCGTCGGCGCTGCGGGAACACCGCGATTATCTTAAATCAAGCGGGGGGTTGCCTCTCCGCCGCCGCGCCAGAGCTAAACTGGAACTCCAGGAAATTGTTGAAGGCCATATAAAAGATATGCTGTATAATCTTGACGGCAGTGATTTTTTGGAAAAACTCATCGATGAACTTGAAACAGGCAAGACCAGTCCCCATCGCGCCGCTTTAGAAATCATATCCCGCCTGGCCGGAACAATTAACCAGGGAAAGGGTAAAGCTAAAAATGGATTTTGACCTCACGGAAGAACAAAAGCTGCTGCAGACTACCCTGCGTGATTTTGCCCAGAAAGAAATAGCCCCCGCGGCCTCCAGTATCGATAAGAGCGGGGAGTTCCCCGCCGTTGAGGTTAAAAAAATGGCAGACCTGGGGCTTTTCGGGATGACTATCCCGGAAAAGTACGGCGGCAGCGGCAGGGGGCTGCTGGACTTTTGCCTCGCCGTGGAAGAGCTGGCCGGCGCCTCCGCCGCAGTCGATAACTACCTGCGCGTCAGCCTGTCGCTGGCTATCGTGCCCGTCATGCAGTTCGGCACGGAAACCCAGAAGCAAAAATACCTCCCGCCCCAGGCCTCCGGAGAGAAAATGGCCTGCTTCGCCCTCACGGAGGCCGCCGCCGGCAGCGACCCATCCGCTATAGAAACGACCGCCACAACCCGCGGGGACGGCTATGTCCTTAACGGCACCAAGTGCTTCATCAGCGTCGGCGAGCACGCCGGTTTCGTGGTTGTCTTTGCCACCGTGGATAAATCGCTGAAAGGCCGCGGCATTACCGCTTTTATAGTAGAAAAACCTAATCCCGGCCTGACCGTGGGGAAGCGTGAGGATAAAATGGGCATCCGCGGCCTCGTCTCCACCGAGCTTATTTTTGAGGACTGCTTTATCCCGGCGGAGAACCGCATCGGGCAGGAGGGGCAGGGACTTAAAATCGCCCTGGAAGCGCTGGATGCCAGCCGCGTGACCGTCGGGGCCGAGGCAGTGGGCATCTCCCGCGCCGCTTACGAGGCCGCCCTGGCGTACGCTAAAGAAAGAAAGCAGTTCGGTCAGCCGATTGCCGATTTCCAGGCGGTCCAGTGGATGCTGGCGGACATGGCCACGCAGATTGACGCCGCCCGGCTTTTAACCTTCCGCGCCGCCCGCCTTCATGATGAGGGCAGGCCTTATGTTAAAGAAGCAGCCATGGCTAAAGTCTTCGCCTCGGAGGTCTCCGGCTCTGTCACCTCTAAAGCGCTGCAGATTCACGGCGGTTACGGCTACACTAAAGACTTTCCCGTGGAGCGTTATTTCCGCGACGCTAAAATCACGGAAATTTACGAGGGCACTTCGGAAATCATGCGGATGACCATAGCGCGGAGTATTTTAAAGGAAGGTTAGCTTAAACCAGCAGGGCTTTTTTGAGGTTTTCAATCAGGCTGTCTGTGGAACCCATCGACTTCAGATAGCCTGGTATCGAGCCGTATTCTTTACGCAGGGTGTTCAGGAACAGCTCCATAGATTCCGGGGAGGCTTTCCAGAAATAAGTCGGCAGCGGCATGGCGTTGGCCGCCATTTTAGGGTCGCTGTTTATCTTCTCCAGCAGTGCTTCCATATAGGGACCGGATAGCGAATAATCTTCGATGATATCCCCGTCCGGAACGCCGACAACGTTTAAAAGCATCGCCGCCAGTATGCCCGTCCGGTCTTTGCCGATAGCGCAGTGGAACACCAGCGGATGGTTTTCCGCCCCAGCGATAATTTCCAGCGCTTCGATAATGTGTCGCCCGAACCCCTTGTCACGCACGATGTCCAGGTAAAACTGCCCCATATTGGTGAATGTCCGGAAACGCCTTTCGTCAGCCTCCCGGTTGCCGCCGTCGGTCATAAAAGAGACGTTGTGATACTTAATATCGGCTGCGGCGG
>MGMR01000084.1:0-364 GCA_001796495.1 Chloroflexi bacterium RBG_13_51_18 | reverse complement strand
GCCGTTCAATTTCTTCGGCGCTTCTTAAATCGATGACGGTGGCCAGCCTGATTTCTTCTTTCAGTCTTTTAAAGTCGCGATTTGTCGCGTGACGCAGGTCGCCGCTGCGAAAAATGCGCCGCCAGGCTATGGCTTTGCCCTGGCGGGTCTGGTAGCCGCCAATATCGCGGAAATTCGATATCGATTCGAAGTTTAAATGTCTGGAGTATTTCTCTGTCATTATATTATCAATTTATAAGACTAAATATCGGGCGGGCGCTCTCGCCGGCGGAGTATTTATCCCCTGGGAAAACTTTATTGCCCATTTTCACCTTTTTCCCGATAAGCTCCATCGAGGCGGTCTTGGGGTCGAAGCCCTCCAGGT
>MGMR01000083.1:3364-5593 GCA_001796495.1 Chloroflexi bacterium RBG_13_51_18 | reverse complement strand
GCCACGAGCGTATCTGTGGTTGAGCCAGGCAGCGTAATGGTCCCATTGTTCGATATCGACGCGATAACCGGCAGCGTCAGCGTCTTATTCGTCAGCGTATCGGTGGTGTTACGCGCCACCAGCGTATCTGTGGTTGAGCCAGGCAGCGTAATGGTCCCATTGTTCGATATCGACGCGATGACCGGCAGCGTCAGCGTCTTATTCGTCAACGTGTCCGTGGTCGCTCTGCCCACCAGCGTATCCGTCGATGTCGGCAGGGTTAGATTAGCGCTTCCGTCGGCTGTCCTGATATACCGATAGAGATAAAGGTCGAGCCATTGTTTTGTCGCTGCCCCGATATTAAAGGTGCCATTCGTCGTCGGTATCAGCGAACTCGCCTCCGCCCCCAGCGGCGGTGATGTCTCCGTTGGCGTAACAGTCACTCCCCCCGGGCAGCCCGTCACCGCCATCACGATGCTGACGATGCATAGTAAAGATAGAATGAAGCAGATTATTTTGCTTTTCATTTTTCCCTCCTGAATTAACTTGATGATTCCAGTCGCTATCCGACGATATACCAGGCAATGCTGTTGCAGGTGACGGTAACTTTTTCATACTGGGCGGATAATACGACATTCGCCTGGCCGTCTATCGTATCCGAACCGTCTCCCTCGATCGTTATCTCGTTAGCGCTGGCATCGACCTTTTTTATGGTGAATGTCTTATACGGGCTGGCCGATGCCGCCGGCAATGTCCTGGTTATAGCGCCGGAAGTGGCATCTACAAGCTCGGTGCGATATTCACCGATGTTGCCCGTGGCGTTGATGTCCACGGCTCTCATATCCGTTACTGGTGACATAGTTTTCCCTCCTCAATAGAAAAGGGGGCGGTTTTATCCAGCCCCCTCTCCCATTAGATTTATTTATTTTCCCTTGCTTACGTGAGCGCGCCGTCGTTGGTGGCCTGCGGGTAGCGGGGTTTCAATTCAGCGACGATGCTCATGAGAGCGACGGCAGAGCCGGGGTCGGTAATGGTGATGCCGACGTAAGGTTTGTCTTCCGTCAGTTCGTCTGCATCCACTTCGATTATTACCGTCTTCCCGGCAAAAGTGGTATAGGTCAGAGCAAGGCTGCTGACCGCTGTTCCCACCAGGTCGCCCAGCGTATCAGTGCCGGCTGCCGCCGTCACGCGATATTTGAATGATAGTGCGGTGGCTGTGCTGCCGGCAGTGACCGCGCTGGCGGTGACCGTTAAAACATGAGTATCGCCGGAACACACGCCCAGCGATATCAGGAACTTGACTCTCTCGTATTTTTTTAGTGCCACATGAGGCATTACCGTGGTCGCTTCCACTGAAACGGGTGCCAGGATAGGTACTATGTGTTTTTCCATCCCGAAGTCTTTCATTTTCTTTTTTCCTCCCAATATGATTTATTCTTTTTCCCCTTCTTCCTCTTTACCTCTCCCCCTGCGGGAGAGGAAGGCAAAGGGCTTGCCCTGAGCGTAGTCGAATGGGTGAGGGTAAAACCTTTTGGTTATTGTTTCTTGATTATTGGTTATTCCCGTCAGGGCTACCTGGCCGCCAGCGTCACAAACGGATGGGTATAGAAGTTCGTGTCCGTCCGTTTGTAAGGCGTTACCTTGCTCTTGCGTAAAGGCTGGCCGTTGACGCGATAGGTGAAGCGGAAGACCGTCTGCGCCGTCAGGAATTCCACGTGGATGGATTCCGCCGTCTGGATGCCGCCCTTATCGATGAGCAGGTACGCGCTCAAGTCCGCCAGCATGATATCGCCCAGGTCGCCGGCTCCACTGGCTACCTCTACCGGTATGGCCAAAGCGCCTTTTATTGTCCCGTAAATGCTGCCTGCTTTCGGTTCCTGGAAAAGCGGCATCAAGGCGCCGCCCGTGCCGATGGCGATATTAAGCTCATTGAGCTGGTCTTCCAGCTCCTGGTTATAAAGCCAGACCAGGTCGCGGCCCTTACGGCTTTTCCACATCTTCAGGATGTTCTTGGCAATGACGGTATCGGCTGCCTGCCCGCTTTCCTTGGCGACGCTGACATAGAAGTCGGTATCGCTCAAGATGCCGGCCGGTTTGCCGGCGCCGTCGCCGCGATAGATGGCATCGGTAAGAACGAATTCCATTTCTTCCGGGAATGCCGTTTTGATGATGCCGCCCAGCTGCGCCGCATCCGCCAGGTTTTCATCCGTGGCATAGCATAAACCCATCACCTTCTGGAGCTTCAGGTCT
>MGMR01000083.1:1282-3275 GCA_001796495.1 Chloroflexi bacterium RBG_13_51_18 | reverse complement strand
GGTGGCCCGGCTGGGTTCATCGATAGTGTTCATCGAGAAAGAGTTGGATGGCCCGCTGACGGGAATCTTCCGGCAGCGCTTCAGAATTTCCGAATTGTTGTACGTGTCTTTCAACAGATCCGTGGAAATATCCTGCTGCACCAGGAAGCCGCCCTCGCTCGGTATCGTCTCGTTCAATCCCGTTGCGGCGCGCACCTCGAAAAGCCGCGGGTCGGTGCCCCGTCCCATGTAATGGTTCGCCACCGCCAGCATCTGCTCGCCTAATCCGCGTATCCCTTCGCCGAAAGGTTTGGGGTTTGCCGCCCCGCCGTCCCCCGGATTCGGTCTCTGCGGTTCATAAGTCCGCAGCATCTCCTCGGTTATCCGGTTCATCTTGCAGTAGTTATCCTGCTTCGCCTCGATGGCGCGGATTTCCGCATCGATGGCGTCAATCCGTTTCTGCTCGTCCGCGGTTATTTCCCGCTTCTCTTTTTCGACCTTGTTGAGCAGCGCATTGCCCTCATCCTTTAAGGCTTTCATCTGTTTCCTGAATTCCATGATTTTAAGCATGTTTTTCTTCCTCCCATATAAATTTCATCCCCTTCCTTATTTCCTCGCCCCTTGTGGGAGAGGAACGAAAAGGTGAGGGGATTTTACACCTTTTCCTTTGGATTTATTTAAAGTTCAGCCGCTGCCTCGCCAGGCTAAGAGCACGCCCCTTCAAAGCGCCCTCCTCGTCCGGTTTATCCGCCATAGCTTCAGCGCCGGCGGACTCCTCCTCGGCTGTCGTGCAATTCATTTCTTTATAGTCGGCCGCCCGCGTCTTCACGTCCGTCTGCGGATACGCCGCATATGTCACCGGGCTTACGTCATAAAGCCGCGCCTTATCCACGTGGCGGATTATCTTGTGCTTCTCCCCGTCCCACATCGCCATAAAAGCGTCCGCCGCTTCGCATTCCTTCCCGTCCACTTCCCAGTGCTCCCCCTTCTTCCCCTCCACCCTGAAAGCGAACGAGCACTGGCTGATATCCTTGCGCCCGATGCTTACCATCAGGTCCCGGGCATACTGCGTGTCCGGCATGTCGATTTCGAAATATAAACCCCTTTCATCCTCTTCCAGGACCAGCGTCCCCGCTTTATTCCTCCCCAGTATGTAGCTGGGGATATGGTTGAACAGGGCGCGTATGTCGTCATGCTTGATGGTATCGGCAAAGGCCCCCGCCTCGATTATTTCCCGGAATCTCCCCAGGTCCTCGCTAAGTTTCCCGAACACTGCGGCATGGCCGGCGATTTTCTTGCCTTTACCCTCCCCGGCTTCGCGCACTTCGAGGCTGTCTATTTCATACGTCCGGATTTCCTGCCCGTCTTTCAGGCTGTCTTCCTCGTCCGCCGCCGCCTCGAACTTACCCTTCCGGCTTTTGCAGTGCGCTCTGGCGTCATCCTCGTCCCAAACGTCTTTCTTATAACGCAGCGCCTGTATCTCGCTCTTTCCACTCTTTATCCCGTAAATCACGTCGATGCACTTCCCCTCGTGTTTCTCCCCGCAGTTCTTCCGGCTAAACTTTTCGTATTTCCCCGGCTCCTCCAGCCGGCACGCGTGCTCATTCGGATATGGCATTTTCTTCACCTTTTACCCGCCGCAGCGCTCGTGGTGAGCTTGTCGAACCATGGCACAGGCGGGCCCTTCTTTGGTAATAAAAAAGCCCCCATAAAATGGAGGCTCTTAAAATTCCGCCCCTCCCTCTCTGTGTACGGAGAGGGAGCCGGAGGGTGAGGTCTCTCACCCGGGCTTGATGATTCCATGCTAAATATCTGTTTTATACGTCCAAATAATCCGTCTTCTTCTCCTCCCAGTTCATCAGCACGTCCGCCAATTTCCCCGGGTCCGTCTCTCCCAGCGCCGCCCTGGACGCCTCCACATAGTTCCGCGTAAACTCCTCCACCGCCCCGGCTTCATCCCCCAGCGCCGGCCGCACCTGTGTCTTTATGTACTCCGGAAAGTCCCGGTAAAAAT
>MGMR01000083.1:366-1102 GCA_001796495.1 Chloroflexi bacterium RBG_13_51_18 | reverse complement strand
CCGCCAGCTCCATCGGTATCATATTCCGCTGGACGTAATATTTATCCGCGTTCGGGTCATCGATGGGATTCTCATTCTCCAGCTCCCGTATGTCGTTAGGCGAAAGCGACCCGATATAAAATCGCTCCCGGTAGGCGTTCATCCGCGTCGGCGTGTCCGCCCGCAGCAAAGCATCTTCCAGGAACTCGCAGAAGAATATCCCCCTGTCTTTCGGCAATATTAACTTCCGGTTGCACGCCTGCTCCCATCTCCGGTACCACGGCCCCATCGAGTATTTGTTGAACTCCATGTCCTGGTGCTCGATATTGCTGTATGTCGCGTGACTAAGCTCCATCAGCTTGTGCGGCGTGATATTCAATAGCCGCCCGATTTCCTGTATCTCGAATGTCCGGCTCTCCAGGAACTGCGCATTGTCATTCGGAAAGCCTATTTCTTTAATATCGATTCCTTCATCGAGGACGGCCACGCGGTTTACATTTGATAACCCCCCGAAATTCTGCTGCCAATGGGCTACTTGCGCTTCTTTCGCTAGCTTCTCAAGCTTATTGGGATGTTTCAATACCACGCCCGGCCGCGCCCCGTTCCCGAAGAACCTCGCCCCGTGCTCCTGCAATGCCATTGCCAAACCCAGCATCTCACGCGCCAGGTGAATGCTGTCGTACCCGATTATCCCATCGAAGCCGTAAGCCGGCATATGCCATACCCGCCACGCCGGCAGTACGTGCGTGATGCCGTC
>MGMR01000083.1:0-129 GCA_001796495.1 Chloroflexi bacterium RBG_13_51_18 | reverse complement strand
CCTGATTTTCCCCTCCCTCTCTTTACCCCGCATCACCCGCCGGTACTCTATCAGCGGCACTATCCCCAGCGTCTCCCCCAGTAGCCTCTGCCCGTGGAAATAAGCCACGCAATGCAAAGCCGTGCTCTC
>MGMR01000082.1:12807-14269 GCA_001796495.1 Chloroflexi bacterium RBG_13_51_18 | reverse complement strand
CAGGATAGATGTCTGGTTTATCGATAAGATGCGGAATATCGTTGCCATGGAGCAGACACTGCGGTCGCAGAAACTGACCGCGGAACTGATGACTTCGGCAAAAAAGCTGGGCTTTATCGACGAGCAGATAGGGACTTTGACCGGCCGGTCTTACCAGCAGGTGAGGCAGCTGCGGCAGGACTGGAAAATCGTACCCGTTTACAAGATAGTGGATACCTGCGCCGCCGAGTTTGATGCCAGCACGCCCTATTACTACAGCACCTATGAAACGGAAGACGAGGCCGCACCAACCGATAAAAAGAAGGTCATCGTCGTCGGCAGCGGCCCCATCCGCATCGGCCAGGGTATCGAGTTCGACTACTGCTGTGTTCACGCCGCCTTTGCCCTGAAAGACCTGGGATATGAAACTTTGATGATTAACTGCAACCCGGAGACGGTCTCTACGGACTTCGATACGTCGGATAAGCTGTACTTCGAGCCGCTGACCGTTGAGGACGTTTTAAACATCTATCAAAAGGAAAAACCCATCGGCATTATCGTGCAGTTCGGCGGGCAGACGCCGCTGAATATCTCGGCGGAACTGGAAAGCGCCGGCGTAAAAATACTGGGTACCTCGGTCAACTCTATAGATATTGCTTCCGACCGCGGCCGGTTCCGCGAGATGATGAAAAAGTTCGGCATACCTATGCCGGAATCGGGCGCCGCCCGCAGCCTGGATGAAGCGCTGGCTATCTCCCGCCGCATCGGCTACCCGCTCATCGTCCGTCCCTCTTATGTCCTGGGCGGGCGGGGCATGGAAATCATCCACGACGAGGAAGATCTGGTGCATTACGTCAGTGCGGCCGTTACCATTACGCCGGACCATCCTATACTTATCGAGCGCTACCTGGAAAACGCCATCGAGATAGAAGCCGATGCCGTGTCCGACGGAAAAGATGTTTTTATACCGACTATCATGGAGCATATCGAATATGCCGGGGTGCACTCAGGCGATGCTGCTTGCGTCCTGCCACCGGTCAGCCTTTCCCAGAAGCATATCGATATTATCAACGAATACACGCGGCGTATTGCCATCGAGCTGGAAGTAGTGGGGCTGATGAACGTGCAGTACGCCCTTTGCCAGGATGAAATCTACGTCATTGAAGTCAACCCGCGCGCCTCCCGTACCGTGCCGGTGGTGTCCAAGGTCTGCGCCGTGCAGATGGCTCGTCTGGCTACGCAGATTATCATGGGCATGAAAGTCAAAGACCTCGGTCTTAAGAACTGGAAGATACCGCACTACGGCGTCAAGGAATCGGTCTTTCCGTTCAATATGTTCCCGGAGGTCGACCCCGTTCTGCGGCCGGAGATGAAGTCCACCGGTGAAGTTCTCGGTATCGCCGATTCCTTCGGCATGGCCTACTGGAAAGCGCAGGAAGCGGTCAACCGCCTGCCCACCGAGGGCACGGTGCTTATCACCGTC
>MGMR01000082.1:2187-12726 GCA_001796495.1 Chloroflexi bacterium RBG_13_51_18 | reverse complement strand
GCGTGCCTTATATCACCACGCTGGCGGCAGCCAGGGCGGCTGTCAAGGGCATTACCGCTTACCGCGAGGGCAGGGAAGAAGTAAAATCCCTGCAAAGCTACCACGAAGATATCAAAAAAGCTTCACGCTAACGCCGTTTGAGTTTATCGTTCTGTACAAGCCATCATCGCAAGTAGCGTAATGATTGATACAGTTGAGAGAGCTATGTAGCTCTCTTTCTTTATTTAGTAGTAATATAATGAATAAAATCCTATTAGGACGAAAATAAATCTGAAGGGTTGAAACATGCAAAAGATTAGATTAGAAACAGCTATTTTATGTGGCGGGGGTATGACGACAGGTATTATGGGATTGTTCGGGATAATATTAGCAATAGCAAATCATGAAAAAACCCTTATAGTGAGTGGTTTAACTTATTTAGTTTTAGGGGTAGTATATACAATTTCAGGAATGGAAAGGATGTCGAATTTCAAATTAAACACGATTCATGATTGGCTTGGGCCATATGAGGTGAAGAAGCCAGACAGATTTCTCGTAATAAGCTATATTTTAAATTTTTTAGGTGCATGCGGAAACATAGGAGGAACAATATTATTAGCTTTGGTATTCACAGGTCACTTACCGTTGGAAAACAATGATTTGGTTATCGGAGTCTTAGCACTAGGTTTTGCTTTTACTACATTAGGAAGATTGTATTCTGATGATAGGAAATATAATGATATAGCTGTGGGAATACAAAGATGGCGAAAAGAAATGGGCTACATATCTGAAAAAATTCATCAAATTGATGAAAAATTGATAGGGCGGCAGCGAAGGATGATTAGGTTGAAACCTCGAATGATGGAGTTAAAGATAATCAGATTATTATATAAGAAACGAAACTTGCGTATAATTACTCTTAAAAGAGGCAAGCGACCTACGCCTTTTATTAAAATTGCTATACGCAGACGGCCGCAAGTGCGAGTTCTGTACCGCCTCGTCCCCTAGGATTTCTGCCTCAACGTCAAAGAAGCCAGCACTAAAAACCCCGCCGCGAAAGCCGCCAGTATGCCTATATCTTTGCCTATATCCAGCAGGCTCTGCCCCTGCTGCATTAATGCCTTGATTCCCTCCACCCCGTAAGTAAGGGGTAAAAACTTGGATATCCATTCCAGGACGTAGGGCAGTTGACTTGTCTGTATGAAAAGACCGCTAAGGAATATCTGGGGAACGATAATCAGGGGGATAAACTGTATCATCTGGAACTCGTTCCTGGCGAAGGCGGAAAAGAAGGTCCCCATGCACACCGCGACAATACCGATCAGCATTTGGAAAACGAGAATTTGCCACAAATCACCCTGGTAGTTGATGCTTAGCACATAAACCATGTAGAAGAACATTATTAGTGTCTGCAAGAGAGCGAAGAGCAGCAGCCCCAGCAAATACCCCGCCACGATGTCCATGCGGGATATCGGTGAAACCAGCATCCGCTCCAGCGTGCCCTGGGTGCGCTCTCTTAAAAAGCTGATGCCTGTTATTAGAAACCCGAAGAATATGATAAGCGTAGCCAGTATCGCCGGCGCGGCGTTATCCAGCATCATTTTATCTGGAATACTGAAGCCGGCAACGGTGGCTATCACCAGCGGAGCGACAATAATCAGCGCGATAGTCCGGCGGTCGCGTACAACCTGCAGAATTACACGGCGGGCAACGTTCAACGTACTACTGGACATTTTCCTTCACCTCGTCGTGCTTAATAAAGTAGAGGAAAGCGTCCTCCAGGGAAGCCTCTTTATTGCCGGTGGCGGCGCGCAGTTCCGCCGGTGTACCTTGGGCAACCACCCTGCCCAGCCGCAGGAAAGCCAGCCGCTGGCAGTGCGCGGCGTCATCGAAGGTATGGCTGGAAATAATCAGGGTATGCCCCGCCTTGGTCAGGTCTGTAAAATAGTCCCAGAAATGCACCCGCAGCTCCGGGTCTAGCCCCACCGTCGGCTCATCGAGGAAAATCAGCGATGGCTGGTGCACTATCGCGCACGCCAGGCTGACGCGCTGCTTCATGCCCCCGCTTAAATTTACTATCTGGGTCTTGCGCTTTTCCCATAAGTCGACCACTTTAATGACCTCATTAACGCGCTCCCACCGTTTTTTGCTGTCTTTAAGCCCGTATATCCGACCGAAAAAATCGATATTTTGCTCCACGGATAGCTCCGAATATAACGCGGGCAGCTGGGGCATATAACCGATGTTTTTAGCCATCGACCGCGTCGGCGGCTTCCCCAGGCACAGGACATTGCCCCCCGCCGGCTTTAAAAGCCCCACCATTAAACGTATCAGGGTGGTCTTTCCCGCCCCGTTAGGCCCCAACAGCCCGTAGCTGGTGCCCGACTCTATTTCCATCGTCATGTCGTCGATAACCTTTAAGGCTCCGTATTTAAAGGCGAGGTTATTGACGGCGATTGCGGCATCGGTCATTTAACGTCCTCCTGTTTCTTGAGTAGTCCGTGCAATAAAAGGTTCACGATGTCGTCGGCGATTTTTTCCTGTTCGATTTTATTCAGGGGGCTGGTATTGCCTTCCATGACTCTTAGCATCAGGAAGCCGATAATCATGCCCCCCACCACCCTGACCGCTACGGACGGCTCCAATCGACGGAACTTGCCCGTAGCCGACATCATGCGGTAGCCCGTCTCTATCCGCCCGAGGAAGGGCTGTAAAAACTCTTTCAGCCAGAGGTCTTTGAGCTCTGGGTCGCGTAGGACCTCCCCCATCAGCGACGGCATCCGGGAAAAGACCGGGTTCTTAATCAGGTCTAGCCTGTCTTTAAGGATGTTTCTAAAGACGGTGTCGATATCCCCCTGCGGAATCTTATCGATGAGGTTGAGCAGGGGCGTGGTGATAATGAGGTCTTTAACCACGGCGACAAACAGCTCCCGCTTGCTTGGGTAGTAGAGATAAATCGTGCCCGCGGCGACCCCCGCCCCTTTAGCGATTTCTGGTACCGTGGCGGCGGCGTAACCCTTTTGCGTAAAGATTTCCCGCGCCGCCTTGAGTATTTGACCACGACGCTTTTCCGTGCTTGTCCTTTTCTTCGACTCTTTGGTTACCACAGCCGTTTCCTCTTGTATTACTGAATGAACGTTCATTCATATTGTAATATGAAAGGGGGCGGTTGTCAAGATATTTGCAGGTTAACTCTCTGTACGTAGACCTCTGGTTGAAAAAATCACAAAGCTGACTTATTTAGCGTTGGTTTGTCTATCAATATAATACGGAATAGTAATTGGGATTCGTTGCAATTTTGATAATGAGAAAATGAATTAAGTAGAGTCGGTTACATCTACCATCAACGTATTACATCCGGATAACTGAACTACGAATAGTCAAGTTCTTCTTCATACCCGAATCTCTTGTCGCGTCCAGGTACAGCTTCGCCACGCTGACTCTTAGATGCTTGTCACTAAATTCATATTCTGTTTTAAGCTTGCTATACAAATTATTCAGGTGCTGCTCTACTGTCTTGATATTGATATGAAGGGTTGCCGCTATTTCTAAGTTTTTGTACCCGTTTGCCAGCAGGTTCAGAATATCTAATTCCCTGGGAGTGAATTGTTCTAGGAATGCAGTCTCCGGTTTCTCCGTGAACATAAAGGCGGTAAGTATTGCGTCAAGGATAAATTGACCTTGACTGACGGCTGATATAGCCGAACATAACCACTCCATTTTATTTAGTGGTTGTTTTAGAAAAAGTGCTGTTCCCCCCACACCTTTTAGTAAGGCCAGCCTGCGCAATTGTTCGATATCTTGAGCAGTGCAGGACCCAAACAAAAGGACTATCCCGATTTTCGGATGGTCTAAACGAATTTGTTCTACTTCTTTGATGATATCTACATCAATATTGTTAATATTAATGAACACCACATCAGGAGAAAGATCCATCAAAGTTTGCCTTAGAGTCCCAATATCGCGACTATTTAAGACTCCCAGTAATTCTATTGGCGCTTTTAATTTAAGGATAGCTCTACGTAAATCAGGATATATCTCATCCTCTTCCACCGTGTAAAGTCGTATTATGTTTAATTTTGTCTTCTCCACCTCAAGCCTCCCTCTTCATCCCGGTTGATAAACTCATTATCTGTATACTGTAGCACCCGGATTGCTTGGGCGATGCGATCTTGGTATCAATTCAGTCGATACATCGACCTTGTATACAATCCGTTCCTATTAGACGTGCCACCTCCTCGGCATCTTCCATGCCCTCGCCTTATTCTGTTCCTCCGAGTGTTCCTCTTTCTGAGTAGTCTCATGGCGACGAACTGGAACTAACACTCTTTCTCTTCCATTTTCTCGTTTTTTAGCTTCTTCCTTTTCCATTTCAATCACTCCTGGAAGTATCATGTATAAATTTTTAAGTTACGAATGATGCCATGTCGGTTATCTATGTTAAGTTTACAAACTGTATATAAAGATTTACATAAATAATATAAAAACTACATATGGCATCCATTAAGATTATGTAAATATGATGCTTTATCGAGGATTGTTTGCGGGTCAAGACTCTCTCACACAGGAAAAAGTCTTCTGGTGATGGTCGCGGCATGATACAGAATAATTAAAAGCGCTATGGCTAAACTGAACGCTGATTTAGTAGTTCTGCCTGTTGATGCCCCATTTCCACTTTTAAGGGCTGTTTTGTCCCCCCACGCACCTCTTATACACCCCCTCCATTTCCTCCGCTATCGCCCCCCACCCGTATTTCCCCCGCACCAGCGCCTGGCCGTCTTTGCCGTATTTTTGCCGTATTTTCTCGTCCCCCAGCATCTGCCGCAGAGCTTCTTTAAGCGGCGCCGCCTCGTAAGGCGCCACCAGCCCCGCCTTATCTCTAATGATATCCGCTATCCCGCAGCGGTCGGTCACCACTACCGGTGTGCCGCAGGCCAGCGCTTCGAAGATGCTGATGCCGAAGACCTCGTAAGATGAGGTCAGCGCGTACACGTCGGCATCTACGTAGGCCGCCAGTTTCTGTTCGTCGTAAACGGGGCCCGTGAATATCACCTTTTCTTCCAGCTTTAGTTCGCCTACCAGGTAGTGCAACGACGGCAAATAACCATCGTCCGGTCCGGCAATCACCAGTCGTGCGTCGCTAAAGTCCCCTGCCAGCCCACTAAAGGCATTAATCAGCAGGTCGATGCCCTTTATCTTATGCAGTCTTCCCAGGAACAGTATTACTTTATGTTTGGCGTCCAGCCCGTGCTTCTCTCTAAAGCTCCCTTTCGACGGCAGGTTATGGTATTCCGCGAGGTCGATGCCGTTGGGGATTATATCGATTTTCCCCTCATCGACTCCGTAGCTCATGTACTGCACTACTTCCAGCGGCGCTAAAGCTATCAGCCGTGAAGCGTCTCTTAAAAGCGCCCGCCCGCCCATGACATCGAACAGGCTCTTCAGTCGCTGCTTGGCCAGCACGTTCACCAGCGAACCTCTCGCCTGCACTATGTAAGGCACGTCATTCTGCCGGGCATAGCGGTGCGCCAGCAGGTTCTGCAGCGTGCGGAACTCGTTAAGGTGGACGACGTCATAGTTTTTCAGGTTCTTGCGTATCGCGCCTATCATCCCCGGCGACAGGAAAATCCGGTGCCGGAAAGCGACGTAATTGTTCAGGTTGCGGAAACGCCTTATCTCGATGCCGACCGTCGTCTCCACTTTTTCTTTTACCCGGTTCCGCCCGTCGAGCGCGTCCGTGGTAAATACGGTAACCTCATGCCCCCGCTTCGCCAGCTCCCGGCAGAGTCCGTAAGCGTTGCGCGGCGGCCCCCCGTACGACCAAGCCGGGTAGAAATAAGGTATCACCTGCAGTATCTTCATATTTGGTACATTATAGTCTCTCCTGCTTGCAACGGGCAAATTCCCCCCGTCATTGCGAAGAGCGTCACAATCGGTTTCTTCCCTTAAAAAAAGAAATCCCCCTTCCCTGGAAATTTTTAGAGAACGGGGGTATTAGATGAGTTGAAGACCTTACTTATGTATAGGCTGTGCCCGCTAGAATATCCGGTTCAGCAGTAGCGCAAACATATAACCCAGCGCGCCGCAAACAGGGAATGTCAATATCCACGCCAGGATTATATTCCCCGCCACTCCCCACCGCACCGCTGAAAAGCGTTTGGTAGCGCCCACGCCCATTATCGCTATGTTAATCGTGTGCGTGGTGCTTAGCGGTATTCCCAGCGATGAAGCCAGCATGATTGAGGCCGCTGCTGAAGTTTCCGCCGCAAAACCGTTCACCGGCTCTAGTCTGGTCAGCTTAAAACCCATGGTTTTTATGATACGCCAGCCGCCGGTAGCCGTGCCTATTCCCATCACCGCCCCGCACAGCAGCATTATCCAGATCGGTACGGTAAATGTATCCACTACCCCACCCAGTAAAAGCACCAGCGCAAAAACGCCCATGAACTTTTGCCCGTCGTTGCTGCCGTGACTGAACGCCATGAACGCCGCCGAGATTATTTGAAGCTTACTGAAATACTTGGTCACGGTTGCCGGTCTGGTGCGTCTCAATACCCAGTAAAGGATGGTCATCAACGTTATGCTGATGGCAAATCCCAGCAGCGTGGAAAAAGCCAGCCCTATGATTACCTTTTGCCACCCCTCCCAGAGCAGGACCGAAGACCCTCCCGCCGCCAGTCCCGCACCAGTAAGCCCCGCCACGAGTTCATGACTCTCGCTGGTGGGTATGCCCCACCGCCAGGCGACCGTGCTCCAGACGATGATGGTCAACATGGCGGCCGCTACCACCGGCAGGCCTATCGCATCGGGACTCACGATGCCCTTTCCTATAGTAGCCGCCACCGCCGTCCCGGTAACGATAGCCCCGATGATATTCAGCACCGCCGCCATGATTACGGCCTTCCCCGGCGATAGAACGCGTGTCGATACTACCGTGGCGATGGCGTTGGGCGCATCCGTCCACCCGTTGACGAATTCGGCCCCCAGTACCAGTATCAAAGTAAAAACCAGCAGAAAACTTACATCAGGCATTCTTCAGGGCTACCCCCTCCAGGACATCCGCTACATCCTCACACCTGTCGGTAGCGCTCTCCATGTGTTCGTAAATCTCCCGCCATTTTATCAACTCGGCCATGTCCGTCGTGCTATCGAAAAGCTCCCCGATAGCCGCCCGGTATATCCGGTCCGCCGCATTCTCCAGACGGTTGATTTCCACGCACCGTTCCAGCATCTGCTTGTATTCCTTCTTATGCCTCAGGCTGGAAATAGCCCTTCCCACCTCCGCCGCCTCCAGCACGATTACATCCGCCAGCTCCCTGGCTCTCTGTGTGGGCGCCTTTATCTTGTAGATAAACATGGAATCGGCTGAAGCATGGATAAAATCAAGGACGTCGTCCATTGTATGCGCCAGCAGCGCTATATCCTCCCGGTCGAAAGGCGTCACGAAAGTCCGGTGCAGCGTTGATATTATCTGGTGCGTGATTGTATCGCCGTCATGCTCTATTTCTGTTATCTCCGCAACGCAGCTGTCGATAAACTGCCATTTATCCAGCATCTCTTTCAATGCTTTAGACGCTTTAATGATGTTTTCCGCGCCCTGCTCAAACAGGTCGAAAAACTTTTGTTCCCTCGGTAAAAATGGCAACCTGGCCATATTTCCTCCTTTATCTTATATCGTTTATATTATTAAAAATGGCATAGTCGTATTTGCCGACGTATGCCAGTGAATGTTTGGAAAAAAGAGTTCTAGAGAATTTAATATGAAATGCTTGGATGGTGTATATACAAAAGCTTTTACGGAAAACCCGGAGACCCGTCTTGAACTAACGGGTATTTTCATACTCCCTCGTTCGGAAGAAAACGGAAACTATCACTAATAAAAGTCTAGTTTAAAAACCTGCTGCTTGTCAAGAAAAATGGTCAGCTTTCTTCCCCTTTTCCCCCCTCTTCCGGCCTCTTGCTTTCCTCCGGGTTTATCTTCTTACTCAGCCAGTCTTTCAGCCGTTCCAGCACCTGCTTCTCATATCCCAGCACGCCCGGCGTATAATACCTCTTCTCCCTGGTAGAATCCGGCAGGTGCTGCTGGTCGACCACGTGTCCTGGATAGTCATGAGCGTATTTATAGCCTTCGCCGTAGCCCATATCCTTCATCATCGGCGTTACCGGGTTGCGCAGGTGCATCGGCACGTTCCCGCTGGCGCCCTTCTTAATGTCTTCCTGTATTTTTGTGTATGCCGAGTAGAGCGAGTTGCTCTTGGGCGCCGTCGCCAAGTAAACCGCCGCCTCGGCCAGCGCCAGGTTAGCTTCCGGCATACCGACAAAGTGCACCGCCTGCTGCGCCGCCATCGCTATCACCAGCGCCTGCGGGTCCGCCATGCCCACGTCCTCCGACGCGAACCGTATCATACGCCGCACGATATATAGCGGGTCCTCCCCTCCCTCCAGCATCATCGCCAGCCAGTAAAGCGAGGCGTCCGGGTCGGAGTCCCGCATTGACTTGTGCAGCGCCGATATCATGTCGTAATGCTGCTCGCCGGCTTTATCGTAAAGTACCGCCCTTTTCTGAAAAACGTCTTCGATTGTCTCCAGCGTAATCAGTCGACGGTCTGTTTCGTCCAGCGGGGTGCTCAAGGCGGCCGTTTCCAGCGTATTTAGCGCTACTCGGGCATCGTTGTTGGACATGCTTATCAGGTGGTTTAATGCTTCCTGCGTGAGTTCCACGTTCAGGCTGCCGATGCCCAGCAGCTTATCGGTGGTCGACCGGAAGATAAGGACCTTGATTTCGTCCGCCGTCAGGGGCTTCATCGGCAGCACTCTGGCTCGCGAAAGCAGCGGCGAAGTCACTTCGAAGGACGGATTTTCCGTGGTCGCGCCGATGAGGGTAACCGTGCCGTCTTCCACGAACGGCAGCACGGCGTCCTGCTGGGTCTTGTTGAAGCGGTGGATTTCATCTATAAACAAAGTAGTCCGCTGCAATTGCCCCTTGCGGCGTTCTTTGGCCTGCGCCACGATTCTCCGCAGGTCGGCTACCGTAGCGCTAACAGCGCTGACCGGCGCGAAGTATGCCCCCGTGCTGTTGGCTATAATGAATGCGAGGGTTGTTTTGCCGCAACCAGGCGGCCCCCAGAATATTATCGAAGGTATACGGTCGCTCTCGATGGCCCGCCGCAGTACCTTGCCCTTTCCTAAAATATGTTCCTGACCTACGAACCCGTTCAGGCTGTTCGGCCTCATGCGGGTCGCCAGCGGCGCCTGCTGCTTCTGCTGCTCTTCCGCCTGTTTATCAAACATGTCCATGTTCATTTTTTGCCTCCCATTCCGGTGCCCGCAAGTCGCTTAAAGTATATGATTTCCGGGTCGCCTTCATCAAGATTCTCGATGTATCCGCTGCGGACAAACCCATTGGCTTCGTACGTCTTCTGGGCGGGGATATTCGATTCATTGGTGGAAGTAAATAGCTTTTTCGTGGGACAGATTGCTTCCATTTTGCGTATCAGAGCCGTAGCGATGCCCCGCCTTCTATATTCCGGATGGACTACCAGCAGCTCTATAAACTCACGGTTAAAAAATAAAGAGGTCCCTAAAATCCCGAACCCCGCCACCTTATTAGATACTAATGCAGCGAGGCACTTCCCGGCTTCAACGGAGTGAATGATGAAATCTGTATGGTCTGCGGTGCTGCCAATCGCCATGATTTCAAGTATCGGCCCCAGGTCTTGACTTATTGCCTTTCTTGTCTTCAATCTACGCCTTCCCATTTATCCCCTTGATAATCCTTCCAGTCCCGAACAACACCCTCCGCTCCGCTTCAACCCTGATACCTGCTTTTATTAGGAGTCCGTTAAAATCATTTTTTATGAATTCCGGGTAGTACTTGCTTTCGTAAAATTTAATCATCCGGTACGCAACATTTCTCATAATTTTATTCCTCGGCAGTGCGTAATCTACCACCATAATCGTGCCTTCCGGCTTTGTTACTCTCATCATTTCCTCCACCACTTTCTGCCGGATATCCGACGGCATGTCGTGGAGTGCGAAGGACACGCAGCTGACATCGAACCGGTTATCCTCGAAAGACAGCTTGGTGGCATCGCCGATTTCCAGCTTTAAATTGTTGTACTTATTATTTTTCCTAGCTATTTTCAGCATGTCCTCGGATAAATCTATGCCCGTTACTTTATAGCCGCTTTTGGCGAAGGCGAAGGCCTGTTTCCCCGTGCCGGTTGCAACATCCAGTATCTCCGCCCCCTCTTGAGGTTTGGTCATCGCCACCGTTTGCCTCCTAACCCCAGTGAGTAGAAGGATTACTACATCGTAAATCCCCGCCCACCTCCTGAAAAAATCCTTGATATAAGGATAGTAGTCTTCGGTCACAGGATTTATTCCTATCTCAATATACTTTGTTCCCCATCTTCAACTTTGAATCCGTGTCTTTAATTTTTGAGATTTGAGTTTCCCCTCACTTATACCTCTTCACCTCGAACCTGTACAACTGCACTGTCTCATCCGTCCCAATACCACCCTTCTGCCGGCAGATGTCTATCTGGTACGCTGCCGTGT